>JANMXL010000062.1:0-46250 GCA_031380885.1 Burkholderiales bacterium
AGCGCCGCGCCTCATGTCGGACTCCCCGCCGTCAGCGGCAGAATGACGGCAGGCCGACTGCCCGCCGCTGTGGCCTTCTCCGGTGCTGACGCAGAAACATCAAGCGACTTCTGAGTCCAGCCGATCTTGACCACCAGGGTCTGGTTTGCAGCAGGGGTGCACGCCCACTGAGGCAGCCCGGTAGCCGTGACGTAAGGCGCGTCGTCGAAACAGACCACGACACGCGCCTGCGGCAACGCAGCGCTGACTCGCGCCAGCCACTGGTTCATGTCGAACTGGGCGACGGCCGTCGCGGTAGCGCAGGCGCCAGTGAAGCAATTGACACTGATCGTCGGCGCCGTACCGGTGTAGTTGGCGATGAGGTAGGGGTTGCTTGCTGCGGAGGTCGCCAGCGCTACGTCCTTGTTGCCGCGCATCATGTCTGCGAGTTCACGGCCGAGGGCAACTGCAGTCGACTGGTTGCGCGCTGAGCGGTTGGACTGCAGCGCGGCCGCCTGCATGCCGACCACGCCAAGCACGCCGAACGACAGCACGACGATCGCCACCAAAACTTCCACGAGCGTGAAACCGCGCTCCGCGCCAGCGAGCGACTTGCGCGAATGTGTCCGATACGCATGAATCAGGTTCATGCGCCGATTGTTGCGAAGCGCCGCGCCGCGTGCGAGCAACGGGCTGCCGTTGGTCTGTCGTCAACGCCCGCTTGTCGGGCAATAACAAGGTCGTGCGCTCAAAACGGTAATAGTTGGCGCGGCAGCTGGCGGGTGAGCTGGTCGCCGAACAACCGGGCATGTTCGCGCAGCGCAAAGCGGTCGGTCATGCCGGCGATGTAGTCGGTGATTGCCAGTTGCACAGGCATGCGCACCGCATGCGATGGCGGCATTTGATCGGGCGCGTCGAGGTAGGCCTGAAACAGATCGCGCACGACCTGCCGCACGACATCGTTGGCGGCCACCACCCGAGGGTGCTGATACAGCTGCAGGCGCAAGAAAGCCTTGAGCTGCGCACAAGCCGCCGACACCTTACCGCTGCACGCGATCAAAGCGGGCGCCTGGGCCACCGCAGCGGGACCGGCTGGCGCATGTTGCGCAATGCGGTCGCCGGACTCGGCGATCAGGTCGCGCACCTGGTGCGACAGCATCCGGCGTATCACCTCGAACAGCAGCCGGCGCCCATCAGCTGCCGGGTGCTCAGCCAGCACCTCCCGATGGAAGACTTCGAAAAACGCCAGCTCCTGCAACTGCGCCTGGTCCAGCAGGCCGGCGCGAACGCCGTCATCAATGTCGTGTGCGTTGTAGGCCAGCTCATCGGCCAGGTTGCACAGCTGGGCTTCGAGGCTGGGGCGCGTGCGCTGAAGGAAGCGCAAGCCCACGCCACCCGGCTCTGTGGCCTCCAGCGCTTGCGCGTGCCGAAGCGAGCAATGCTTCAAGATGCCTGCGCGGGCTTCGAAGCTGAGGTTCAGCCCGTCGTGGATCAGGCATTGCTGCTCCAGGTGATCGACCACGCGCAGGCTCTGCGCGTTGTGCTCGAAGCCCAGGCTGCCCGGGTCGGCCGCGCGAACGCAGTCGTCGAGTGCATGCTGCCCCGCGTGGCCGAACGGGGTGTGGCCGAGGTCGTGCGCCAGCGAGATGACCTCGCAGAGGTCTTCGTTCAGCCGCAGTGAGCGGGCGATCGACCGCGCCAGTTGTGCGACTTCCAGCGAATGGGTGATGCGCGTGCGGAACAGGTCGCCCTCGTGGTTGAGGAACACCTGCGTCTTGTAGGCCAGCCGGCGAAACGCGGTGCTGTGGATGACACGATCCCGGTCACGCTGGAACACGTTTTGGCCCGGCACATCGGGCTCACGGTGCCGACAGCCTCGGCTGCGCTCTGGTGAACTCGCGTACGGTGCAAGCGCTGCGCTGTTAGGCGTGTTCACACCGAGTGCGCGTCGATCACCTCGGCCACCAGCGCGTCGTCCGCGTGGTGCAGGCTGGCCTGGCCCGGTGCATCGATCAGCACGAAGCGGATTTGCCCCGACTCGGATTTCTTGTCGACGCGCATCAATTCGAGGTAGCGCGCAGCGCCCAGGCGAGGCCCGCGCGTCGGCAGCCCGGCGCGCTCGATCAGTCTGGCAATGCGCGCCGCGTAGGCCGCATCGATCAGGCCGCTGCGCGCCGACAGGTCAGCCGCCATCACCATCCCGCAGCCCACCGCCTCGCCGTGCAACCAGGTGCCGAAGCCGAGCCCGGCCTCGATTGCATGGCCGAAGGTGTGGCCGAAGTTGAGGATCGCGCGCAGACCCGACTCACGTTCGTCTTGCCCGACGACCCAGGCCTTGATCTCGCACGAGCGCCGCACGGCGTACGCCAGTGCGGTTTTGTCGCGCGCGCGCAAGGCATCGATGTGTTGCTCGATCCAGCCGAGAAAATCATCGTCGGCGATCGGCCCGTACTTGATGACTTCGGCGAGGCCGGCCGAGATCTCGCGATCGGGCAGCGTGTCGAGCGTGTCGAGGTCGGCGATCACGCGCAGCGGTTGGTGGAACGCGCCGATCATGTTTTTGCCGGCCGGGTGGTTGATGGCGGTCTTGCCGCCGACCGACGAATCGACCTGCGCCAGCAGCGTGGTCGGTACCTGCACACAGGCCACGCCGCGCATGTAGCAGGCGGCGGCAAAACCGGTCATGTCGCCGACCACGCCACCGCCCAGCGCATACAGCACCGTCTTGCGGTCGAAGGCCTCGCCGAGCAGCCGGTCGAAGATCAGGTTCAGCGTGTCCCAGTCTTTGTGCGCCTCGCCATCGGGCAAGGCGATCGTGTGCACGCGCGCGTGGTGCCCGGCGAGCACGCGCTGCAGACGCTCGGCATACAGCGGCGCGACGGTGGTGTTGGTGACGATCAGTGCCTCGGATGACGCGGCGCCGCACGCGACAACATTCGCGTGGTCGAGCAGCCCGCAACCGATCAGGATGTCGTAACTGCGGTCGGCGAGGTCGATGCGGAGCTGCGTGGTCGGCGGAATCGGCAGTGGGGTGATCGGTGACGGAATGGCCATCACTGTATTTTGCCGTGCCGCCGTGGCGGCCTGCGGCGAGCGATCACTGCAACAAGGGCTCACTCCCGTCGACAGGCGACGGCACCATGTCCATCGGCAACACACCGGCCAGTTCGAGCTGCATCAGCAGCATGTTGACCAGGTTGTGCACCGAGGGGCGCCCCGTCTCGATGACGAAATGCGCGACGCTGTGGTACAGCGGGTCGCGCACCTGGAACAGCGCGCGCAGCCGCGCCAGCGGATCAGCGACCTGCAGCAAGGGACGGTGCGTGTCGTGCCGCAGCCGGCGAAACAATTCGTCCGGGGTCGAGCGCAGGTAGACCGCTGTCGTGTGCCGGTGCAGCGCGTGGCGGTTGGCATCGCGCAGCACCACCCCACCGCCGGTGGCGAGCACGCCGCGATCGGCGCGCACCAACTCGGCAATCACGGCCTGCTCCACATCGCGAAAGCGCTCTTCGCCTTCGGCGTCGAAGTATTCGCGGATGCTGCAGCCGATCTGCCGTTCAATCACGGCATCGCTGTCGCTGAAGGGCACGCCCAGTCGCCGCGCCAGATTGCGCCCGACCGTCGACTTGCCGCCACCGGGCATGCCGATCAGGCTGACGAACATCGCGCCCTGAAGCCCGGCTGTGCAGCGCGCCGACGCTCAGCGCGCGGCCGTGCGTTCGCTGACGACCTTGGGTGTCAGGAAGATCAACAGTTCGGTTTTTCTGGACGAGTTGGTGCGGGTTTTGAACAGATTGCCGACCACCGGAATGTCACCCAGCAACGGCACCTGCACCACGTCGGAACGATCGGTCTGCTCGAAGATGCCGCCGATGACCACCGTGCCGCCGTTTTCCACCAGCACCTGCGTCTGAATCGACTTGGTGTCGATCGACGGCACGTTGTTGGTCACGGCACCGACGCTGTCCTTGTTGATGATGACGTTCAAGATGACGTTGCCCTCAGGCGTGATCTGCGGCGTCACGTCCAGCTTCAAGGTTGCATCGACAAACTCGATCGACGTGGCGCCGCTGGAGGTGGCACGTTGATACGGAATTTTGGTGCCTTGCTGGATGATGGCCTTGATCTGATCGGCCGTCACGATGCGCGGGCTGGACACCACCTTGCCACGACCGTCGGCTTCGAGCGCCGACAGCTCCAGGTTCAGGAACCGGTTCAGGCCGGAGCCGAACAGAGAGATGGCAAAGCTGGCAGGCGCGAACCCGCCCTGGGCCGATGCCGGCAGGTTGAGGAAATTGGTGTCGCTGAGCAGCGGCACGCCTGCCGTCTGGCCAGTGCGGTTGCCGACCACGTTCAGGTTGCCGCCGATCGCAACCCGCTGGCCGCCACCAATGCCGACACCGGCATCGTTGCCAGTGCGCCGGTCATTGACGCCGAGTCGCACGCCCAGCGAACGGCCGAACGAATCATCGGCTTCAACGATGCGGGCCTCGATCAACACCTGGCGCACGGGGATGTCGATCTTTGCGATCAGCTCCTGGATTTCTTGCAGCTTCGAGGGCGTGTCACTGACGAACAGCTGGTTGGTGCGGGTCTCATAGAGCACGCTGCCGCGCGGCGACAGGATGCGCGTCGTGGTCGAGCCACCACCGCCACCACCGCCCTGGCCGGAATTCTGTCCCGTCAGGCCACGCGAAATTTCCTCGGCCTTGGTGTAATTCAGCTGGAAGGCCTGGGTGCGCACCGGCTCCAGGGCGGCGATCTGCAGTTTCGACTCGAGGTCGGCTTTTTCCTTCGCGGCCAATTCGTCCTTCGGTGCGATCAGGATCACGTTGCCCGATTTGCGCAGCCCCAGGCCCTTGGCCTGCAAGATGATGTCGAGCGCCTGGTCCCAGGGCACGTCCTTCAGACGCAAGGTCACATTGCCCGTCACGGTGTCGCTGGTGACAACGTTGAAGTTGGTGAAGTCGGCAATGACCTGCAGCAGCGCGCGCACTTCGATGTTCTGGAAGTTCAGCGACAGCTTCTCACCGGCAAAACCGGGGCCCTGGGTCAGCTTGTTCGGATCGATCTTCTGCGGGCGAACCTCGACCACAAACTGGTTGTCACTCTGGTAAGCGCTGTGCTCCCAGTCACCACGTGGCTCGATCACCATGCGCACCCGGTCACCGATTTGCACCGTGGAAACGGTTTGCACCGCCGTGCCGAAATCGGTCACGTCCAGGCGGCGACGCAAGGCATCGGGCAGGCTGGATTGCAGGAATTCGACGACCAGGCCCTTGCCCTGCTGGCGGATGTCAACGCCGACCTGGTTGTTCGCCAAGTCGACCACCACCCGGCCGGCACCATCGGCACCGCGCCGGAAGTCGATGTCCTTGAGCGGCAACTGCTGACGGTTCTGGGATTCGGCAAACCGGGTCGGCGGCTGGGTCGCGGGGCCGGTGGCGCTCGCCACCTCTGGCGAGGCACTCGATTCGAGCACGATCACCAACGTCTTGCCCTGCAGCTCGGCGCGGTAGGTGGCCGGCTGACGCAGGTTCAGCACCAGACGTGTGCGCTCTTCGGATTGCGCGATGTTGACCGAGCGGAGATTGCCCTGGTTGACATCCACCACCGGCTTGCCCGTCGCGTTGCCCACGCCGGGCAGGTCAATGGCGATGCGCGGCGGCGTCTGCACCACGAAGCCCTTGGGCAGCGCCGCGAGAGGCTCCGACAACTCAATCCGAATGACTTCGGAGCCGGCTTGCAGTGAGCTGTTGATCGACTGGATCGCCGTCTGCGCCAGGGCCGAGAAAGAAGCGCTGCACAGCACTGCCAGCGTCCACAGACGCGCCTGCCATCCACTGCCCATGTTGATTTTGTCCTGCATGGCCTTCATCGAGCGTTCTCCTGGAGTTGGATCGAACTGGTGCGCTCGATCCATTCACCTGATGCGTCCTGCACGATCTCCCGGAGGGACATATCGGTTTCTGTGATCTTGATGATCTTTCCGTAGTTCTGGCCGATGTAGTCGCCCAGCTTGACTTGGTAGAGCAGCTTGTCGACCTTCAGCAACACAAACGGCTGCTTGCCACGGGTCACGCTGCCCACCATCGTGACACTGTCGAGTGGATACGCCTCCAGCGGCTCGGGTCGGCGGTTGATCTCGGACTGCAGCAGTGAATTCGGCTGCCGCGACTCCTGCTTGATGGCCACCGCGAGTTTTTGCGTGCTGAACGGCTCAACCACCTCGCCTGCGATGTAAGGCTGCGGATCGAATTTCTTCGGTGGCGAAATCGGCGTCACGTTGGGTTTGACTTCCTTGCGCTGCTGATCCATCCACTGCGCCAGCTCCTGCTGTTCGCCGCTGCACGCCGTCAGCAGCGCTGCGCAGCAGGCCACGACAGCGCCAACCCGGCAGATGCGAAGGCCGCTCATGGGTTGCCTCCGGGCTTCTTCGCTGCATTGGGTTTGCGTATCGAGTCGAGCTCGGTGGAATCGAGGTAACGGTAGGTGCGCGCCGTCGCCTCCATCACCAACACATCAGCGCCGCCGCCGCGATTGCCTTCAATCGAGATGTTGTGCAGCGTGACGATGCGGGACAGGTTCGACACGTCAGCCGCGAAGGCGCCGACATCGTGGTAGCGCCCCGACACCCGCAAGGCGATCGGCAACTCGGCGTAGTAGTCCTTGACCACACTCTGCCCCGGCCGGAACAACTCGAACTGCAGGCCGCGGCCCAGGCCCGCCTGATTGATGTCGGACAGCAACGCATCCATTTCAGCCTTACCCGGCAGCTGCTTCTCGAGCTGCGTCACGTACTCTTCGACCTGCAGCTTTTGCTTGCGCAATTCGCTGAGGTTGACGGCCTGACCCAGCTTGTTGCGGTAATCGTTCTTGAGGGTTGGCTCCTTGGCGACTTCGGCATCGAGCTGGTCGTGCGCATCGGAGAGCAGCGTGAACCAACCGATGACGACGACCACGCCGGCCACGACGAGCCACGCCACCAGTTTGGGCAACACCGGCCATTGGCCCGGCAGGTTGAGGTTGAGGCCTTTGAACTGCGACGCCGCGTCCTGGAACACCGCGTTCATGTCGGCGCTGCCGGCAGGAGTGGTTGGAGGTGATGAGGTGGCCATCGATGTCACCCCTTCTTGGCTGCAGGTGCCACGGGCGCCGAACCAGGTTGTTCCTGGGGTCGCTTGACGCTGACCCGAAGCGAAAAGTCGAACAGGCGCTTTTGTGAGCGGTCGGCGGCCTGGACGCCGGACACCTTGATCTCGACCAGCTCCGGCTTGACCAGCCATTCCGAGTTGTAGGCGGTGTTGCGCAACAACTCAGATACCCGCTCGTTGGTCTGCGCCACGCCGAGAATGTTGAGCACCTGGTCGTTTTGCCTGACCGAGGTGAGGTAGACACCTTCGGGCGTTTGCCTCACCAACTCGTTGAGCAGGTGCACCGGCACATTGCGGTCGATTTGCAGGTCCTCAACGGCTTTTTGCCGCGCTTTCAACGATTCGATTTCCGCCTTCAACGAGGCGATGTCCTTGATCTGGATTTCGAGCTTGCCGATCTCGGCCGTCAGGTAGGCGTTGCGCTCCTGCTGCGAAGAGGTCAGTTGCCCCACCACGCCGTACCAAACCCCCGCGGTGAGCAGGCCGACGGCCGCCGCGACACCGACGCCGACGAAGAATGCAATCTTCTTGCGACGGCGCTTTTCTTCCCGGTGCGGGAGCAGGTTGATGAGGATCACTGGGCAAACCTCCGCATCGCCAGACCGCAGGCCGTCAGGTAGGAAGGCGCCTCTCGGCGCAGCTTGCTTTCACGCACCGCACCGCCGAGTTTCATGTTGTCGAAGGGGTTGACGACCATCGACGCGAAGCCGGTCAGCTCGGTCACCCGGTCCTTCAGGCCCGGCAAGGTCGCGGTGCCGCCGGCCAACATCACGTAATGCACCTTGTGGTGCGGTGTGCTGGTGAAAAAGTACTGCAAGGCGCGGCCGATTTCCTGTGACAAGCTGTCGACGAACGGCGCCAGGATCTGCTGGTCGTAGTCTTCCGGCAGGTCGGAGGAGAGCTTTTTCTGCTCTGCTTCCTCGAAGGAAAAACCGTACTGCCGGGAAATCAGCTGGGTTAGCTGCGAGCCACCGAAGGCCTGATCGCGGTCGTAGAGCATTTCGTCGTCGCGCAGCACTTTCAGGCTGGTGGTGTCGGCGCCGATCTCGAACAGCGCGATCAGCGCATCATGGCCTTCATTGGGCAGCGCACTGACGACCCGGCTCATCGCCAGGCGCGAGGCGTGCGACTCGATGTCGAGCACCACCGGGCGCAACCCTGCGGCTTCGGCCAGGCCTTGCCGGTCTTGGACGCGGTCCTTGCGCGAGGCGGCGATCAGCACCTCCACATCGCCGACCGAGGTCGGGCTGGGCCCGACCACGCAGAAATCGAGACTGACCTCGTCGAGCGAAAACGGGATGTATTGATTTGCTTCTGATTCGACCTGCAGCTCAAGCTCTTCTTCGCGCAACCCGGCAGGCAACATGATTTTCTTGGTGATGACCGACGATTGCGGCATCGCCATCACCACATCCTTGGTCTTGCTGCCGCTTTTGCTGACCACCCGGCGCACCGCATCGGCCACTTCATCGAATTTCTCGATCTGGCCGTCGGTGATCCAGCCTTTCTCGAAACTCTCGGCGGCAAATCGTTCCAGTATGTAAACACCGGACTCGTCTTGCCCCAATTCGACGAGCTTGACGCTGGACGAACTGATATCGAGCCCGATCATCGGGGGGTATTTACGGCCTAACAGGGTGTCTAGAAAGCTCACAGACTTGGCCCTCCGACGCGCCGAAATCAGCGGTGGAATGTTAAGAAGTTACTTGAATGCTAGCAGTAAAGCCTATGTGCACCCACAGAAAACAGGTCTCGGCAACACGCATCCGTTGTGACTTTCACACGCTGCGGATGCTGGGTTATCGGTGCTTGTGCACATCTGCTGAGGAGTTTCTTGGAACTCGCCATGCCCGTTCCCGTTTGAAAGGGGGGGCACTGACCCGTACTTCCTATAATCGAATTCAAAGCAACGGAGTTTCATGAGCGATTCCAAGCGCGACGGCAGCGCCGCTGCGTCGCCCCGCCCCCGACCCAGTTCGTGGGCCCGCGGTCTGGTCAAGGCAGTGCTCAGCGTTCTCGGGCTGATCACGGCCGGCACGCTGGCGGCGCTGATGCTGGTGGCGCTCTCGCTGGCCGTGGCGTACCCCAACCTGCCCGAGATCGGCGGTCTGGCCGATTACCGGCCGAAGCTGCCCATGCGCATCTATTCAGCCGACGGCATCTTGCTGGGCGAAATCGGTGAAGAGCGCCGCAATTTCGTGCCGGCGGCGCAGATCCCGAAGGTGGTGAAAGACGCCGTGCTGGCGATCGAAGATGCCCGCTTCTACCAGCACAGCGGCGTCGACTACCTGGGCGTGCTGCGCGCCGGGCTGGCCAACTTCGGTGAGTCGCGCAGCCAGGGCGCATCGACGATCACGATGCAGGTGGCCCGCAACTTCTACCTGTCCACCGAGAAGACCTTCACCCGCAAAATCTACGAGATCTTGCTGGCGCTGAAGATCGAAAGCCTGCTCGGCAAGGACCAGATCCTCGAGCTGTACATGAATCAGATCTTCCTTGGCCAGCGTGCCTACGGGTTCGCATCGGCCAGCGAGGTGTACTTCGGCAAGCCGCTGAGTTCACTGTCGATCGCCGAGGCGGCGATGCTGGCCGGCTTGCCCAAGGCACCTTCGGCCTACAACCCGATCAAGAACCCAAGGCGCGCGACCATCCGCCAGCTGTACATCATCGACCGGATGCTGGAAAACGGCTTCATCACCGCCGAACAACACGACACGGCGCGGGCGCAGAAACTGGTCTACCGCGCACCGTCGGAAACCCCGGTGCATGGCGAGTACGCAACGGAAGCGGCCCGGCAGCTGGTCTACGCGCAATACGGAGAAGACGCCTACACCGTGGGCCTGAACGTCTACTTGACGATCAACTCGAACGACCAGTCGGCGGCTTATCGCGCACTGCGGCGCGGCATCCTCGACTATGAGCGGCGTCAGGTCTACCGCGGGCCTGAGGCCTACATCGACCTGCCCGCCGACGCGCGCGACGTGGACACACGCCTGGCCGAAGCGCTGGCCGACCACCCTGACAACGACGATTTGAAGGCCGGCGTGGTGCTCGAAGTGAGCGCCAAGAAGCTGGTCGCGGCCCTGCAAAGCGGTGAAACCGTCACCGTCACGGGCGATGGCCTGAAACCGGTGACCTCGGGCCTGGGCGACAAGGCGAACCCGAAAACACAGATCCGCCGCGGCGCGGTGATCCGGATGACCAAGAGCCCAGTCGGCGTCTGGACCGCGACGCAGTTGCCCGAGGTCGAGGGCGCCTTCGTCGCGCTCGACCCGCGCACCGGCGCGATCGCCGCGATGATCGGCGGCTTCGATCAGGCCCAGTCCAAGTTCAACCATGTGACGCAGGCGTGGCGGCAGCCGGGGTCCAGCTTCAAGCCCTTCATCTACTCGGCGGCGCTTGAAAAAGGCTTCTCACCCGCGACCGTGATCAACGACGCGCCACTGTTCTTCGATGCCAACAGCACTGGCAGTCAACCGTGGGAGCCAAAAAACTACGACGGCACCTTCGAGGGACCGATGTCGATGCGGCGCGCGCTCGCCAAGTCGAAGAACATGGTGTCGATCCGCATCCTGCAGGCCATCGGCGCGCCGTATGCACAGGACTGGGTGACGCGCTTCGGCTTCGAGGCCAACAAGCACCCGGCCTACTTGACGATGGCACTCGGCGCAGGCTCCGTCACGCCGATGCAAATGGCCAGCGCCTATGGCGTGTTCGCCACCGGCGGCTACCGGGTCAATCCGTACCTGATCAGCAAAGTGACCGACTCTAGAGGCCACCTCGTGCATCAGGTCAAACCGCCGGTGCTCGACGAATCGATGCGTGTGCTCAACGCACGCAACGCCTTCATGATGAACAGCCTGCTGCAGGAAGTCACCCGCTCAGGCACCGCGGCGCGGGCACAGGCAATGCTCAAGCGCACCGACGTCTACGGCAAGACCGGCACCACCAACGATTCACACGATGCCTGGTTCTGTGGCTACCAGCATGAGCTGGTGGCGGTGGTGTGGATGGGCTACGACAACCCGCGCAAGTTGGGTGACCGCGAAACCGGAGGGGGTCTGTCGCTGCCGGTCTGGATCGACTACATGAGCGTCGCGCTGAAGGGCCGCCCGGCAAGTGAGCCGTTGCCGCCTGAAGGCGTCGTCAATCTCGGCGGCGAGTGGTACTACGAGGAATATGTGCAGGGCGGCGGTGTCAGCAGCCTGGGCCTGGACGACAGCACACCGAAACCGCCCGACCCGGAAGAGCGCAAAGGCATCCTCGACTTGTTTTCGCGCTGATATCGCACTGACGCCGGCGGAGGCGCCGCCGCATCCGCTCAGCCCACGCTGAACGCCAGTGTCTTGCCACCCTGCTCGCTGGCGCAGGCCGACAGCACCGCATGAAAATCGCCGTCGTTGCGCGTGTCACGCCACTCGCCGTCCACATGCTTGAAATGAAAGCCGCCGCGGCGCGCGGCCAGCCACAACTCCTGCAACGGCGGCTGGGTGTTGACGACGATCTTGCTGCCGTTGGGGAAGCTCAGCTCCAGCATGCCACCCGTGCGGTTCGCATCGATGTCGATCACGTCGTTCTGCAGCCAGCGGTCCACCGTCGCCTCGATCCCGGCCAGCACGCCGCCGGCCACCTCACGGAACTCGGCATCAGACATCGGTGTGTGCGGGGCGGCGGCAGGCATGGTCAGTAGAATTCGCTTGATGTCGGAACAATCAGAAAGTTTAGTCCCGAGGGGCTGCCAGCCCTTCGCGATGGCCGCGTTGATCACCATGGGTTTGTTGCTGACGGCTTGCGGGCAAAAAGGCCCGCTGACGCTGAACCCGAAGGCGAAGGCGCCGCCCACGTCACCGGCAACGGCAGCCATCCCGCGTCCGACATCCACGTTGTCCGCCACGCCGGGCTCGATGTCCGTGATCCCCCCCGACCCGGCGGCCTCGACAGCGCGTCCGTGGGGCAGCCCCGCGCGATGACGCGGTGATGAGCGCCGTGAAAAACCTCCCCGGCTCGCCCCACATCGCCTACCTTGGCGACGTGCTGATGCTCGAAGACCTCGCCGTCGCCGAACTGGCCGCACGCTTCGGCACACCGCTGTACGCCTATTCACAAAGCGCGATGCACGCGGCGCTGTCGGCCTACCAGCGCGCGCTCGCGGGCCGCGATCACCTGATCTGCTACGCGGTGAAGGCGAACTCGAACCTGGCGGTGCTGCAGACCTTTGCGCGCGCCGGTTGCGGCTTCGACATCGTGTCGGCCGGCGAACTGGCCCGCGTGCTGGCCGCGGGTGCTGCTCCCTCGAAGGTCGTGTTCTCCGGCGTCGGCAAGACCCGCGCCGAGATGCAGCAGGCACTCGATGTCGGCGTGATGTGCTTCAACATCGAAAGCGAAGCCGAGTTGGAAGCGCTGTCGGCGGTGGCGGTGCAGGCCGGCCGCAGCGCGCGGATCAGCCTGCGCGTCAACCCCGACGTCGATGCGAAGACGCACCCGTACATCTCGACCGGTCTGAAGGGCAACAAGTTCGGCATCGCCCACGAGCGCGCTGTCGCGGTGTACGCCCGCGCCGCCGCGCTGCCCGGCATCGAGATCGTCGGCATCGACTGCCACATCGGCTCGCAGATCACCGAGATCAGCCCTTACCTCGACGCGCTCGACCGCATGCTCGATTTGGTCGAGGCGATCGAAGCGACCGGCGTGAAGCTGCACCACCTCGACCTCGGCGGCGGCCTCGGCATCACATACACCGACGAGCAACCGCCGTCGGCCGCAGAGCTGATCGGCGCGCTGCTGCAACGCATCGATGCGCGCGGGCACGGGCACCGCAAGCTGATGTTCGAGCCCGGCCGCTCGCTGGTCGGCAACGCCGGCGTGCTGGTCACCGAGGTGCTGTACCTGAAGCCGACTGACGACGCGGACGGCAAGCACTTCTGCATCGTCGACGCCGCGATGAACGACATGGCGCGCCCGGCGATGTACGAGGCCTGGATGGGCATCGTGCCGTGCCGCCTGCGCGACGGCCCGCCGGTGACGTATGACGTGGTCGGCCCGGTCTGCGAGTCGGGCGACTGGCTGGGACGCGACCGCGCGCTGGCGGTGCAGGCTGGCGACCACCTCGCGCTGCTGTCTGCCGGCGCCTACGGCATGAGCATGGCCAGCAACTACAACACCCGCGGCCGCGCCGCCGAGGTGATGGTGTCGGGTGCCGACGTGTGGTTGATCCGCGAGCGCGAAACCGCAGCCGATCTGCTGCGCGGCGAAAGGCTGCTGCCGGACGCTTGACGCCACGAACCATGGCGCACCTTCATTTCGCGTGGGAACTCGGTGGCGGGCTCGGCCACGCCGGTCGCTTGAAACCACTGGCGCAAGAGGCGATGCGCCGCGGCCACCGGGTGACGATCAGCCTGCGCGACCTGGTGCACACCGACACGGTGTTGCACGACCTGGCCGCTGCGCGCTTTCAAGCGCCGATCTGGCTGCACCAAGTGCACGGTGTGCCGAATCCACAGGCCAGTTTGGCCGAGATTTTGATGACTTGTGGCTACCTCAACGCCGATGCCCTGCAGGGCCTGTTCGTCGGCTGGCGCAGCCTGCTGGGCGCGCTCCAACCCGACCTGCTGGTGGCGGACTACGCACCCACCGCCGTGCTCGCCGCGCGCAGCCTCGGGCTGCAAAGCGCCGCCATCGGCATCGGTTTTTATGTGCCACCGGACACCGCACCACTGCCCTCACTGCGCGACTGGGAACCGATTCAAGCGGGTCGGCTGGAGAGCGCCGACGCGCAGATGCTCGGCAGCGTGAACACCGTGCTGCAGCGCATTGGTGCCGCGCCACTGCAACGCGCTGCGCAAGTCTTGCAGAGCGATACCCCGTTGCTGTTGACCTGGCCCGAACTCGATCACTACAGCCGAGAGCAACTGCCGCCCGGCCAGCGGTGGTGGGGGCCCAGCATGCTGTCGCAGGCTGGGGAGGTGGTTGCCTGGCCTGCGGGGTCTGGCCCCAAGGTGTTTGCCTACCTCAAGTCTGGCCACCCCGATCACGCAGCGCTGCTCAAAGCCCTGGTGGCCACGGGCTGCCGCACGGTTTGCTACATGCCCGAGGTGTCATCCGGCGGCCCACCGCCGATGACCGATCCGCTCATTCGCTACGCACCCGGCCCGGTCGATCTGGCAGTCACCCTGCCCGACTGCGACCTGTGCATCTGCCACGCAGGCGAAGCCACACTGGCGCAATCGCTGCTGGCCGGCGTCCCGGTGTTGCTGATGCCGATGCAGGCCGAGCAATTCCTGATTGCGCGCCGTGTGGCAACCACCGGCGCCGGCATCAACGCGGCGGCGCTGCGTCGGCCGGTGGATTACGCCGCCCTGGTCGGCTCGATGCTCGGTGATTCCACGCATCGCACCGCTGCGCGAGCTTTTGCCCAGCGTTACGCAGACTTCACGCCGCAGCAGCACACCTTGAATCTGGTCGACGAATTCGAGCGTTTGCTGGGCTGAAATGAGCAAGGGGCCCGCAGGCCCCTTGACACAGAGACGGCCATCGGCGCGCCGATCAGACCGATGAACGCCGACGGCGTGCCGCCCACCCGATGCCTGCCAACCCAGCGACCATCAAGGCGTAGGTCGATGGTTCCGGCACCGCCGCCGTGAAACTGACCACGTTGCTCTCGATGCCCAGAGGCAGCGCCGCATCCTCGCCCGTGGCAAAAGGAACGCCAGTTCTGAAGTTGATATCGAACGGATCGCCCGAACTGGCCTGTGAACCACTGGGTGCCGCATTGACGGTGTAACCCGGCACTTCGACAGTGTGCGCCGGAATAATGATCGGGTCGGTGCTGCCGTTGCAGCCGCCACCGTACCCGTTGCTCACCCTCGCAAAAAAGTCGCCGTACCCGCCATAGCAGGCGCCTGGGACAATCGACTGTTCAGGCACGAAATAGCTGGTGGGCGGCACCACGCGATCCACACCGGCAACTGAATTGCCGCGGGCGAAGGTGTCCAACTGGTAGCTCAGTTGGATCGACTCACCGGCATCGATGACGCCCAAGTCCACCGATCGGCTGACGCCGTTGACCGAGTAGTAGGTGCCGGCGCCCGAGTACAGCGTGGCGTCACCGGTCGTGTCAAAGGTGGCTCCGCTGGCACTGCTGGCCAAGGTGGCGGAGCTGCCCCACACGCTGCTGCCATTTCGCTTGATGTCGAACTTGAGTCCGGCGGTGACGAAATCGGTGCCGGTCAACGCCGAGCCGATGCTGTTCGTCAGGTAGCCGGGCGTGATGTAGAAGCTGAAGTTGGCGGTTTGTGCCACCAGCGTGTTGTTGGTGATGGTCTCGACGATCTTGAACGAGCCGGTCACGTCGTAGACGCTGTTGCCCGACGATCGGCTGCCGAAGTTGCCGCTGGCTGATCCGTAGCTGTGCAACACCGCGCTGTTGACGCCAGAGCTGGGGAACCGAACCACGTCAACGGAGCCGAAGACCGAGGTCTGCGACAGATTGACTTGAGCATCAGTGCCCAGGATGTAGCTGCCGTTGGCCGCGATGGAATTCACGTTCACAGACTGTGCCTGCACAACCGGGAGCGACATCGCCAGCAAGACGGCGCAAGACAGGCGGTTGAGCACCAGCGGCGCGCTTGTGGACTGGGTGAAATTTTTCATGCGGATCTCACAAGTAAATGAGCATCAAATGTAGCGCCCGTGTGTCACGTTTCGACCCCGCGCACCCCCCGAAGCGCGGGGGTAGACAGTCCGGCTTTTCCCATATCGCAGCTCAAAGACGGGCCTCCTCCACGGCATGACACGCCACCCGTTCGGAGCCGAACGGCTTCATTTCAGGCCGTTTGACCAGCTCGACGATGCGGCCCAGCACCATCACGCCGACATGACCGGCCACATGGCGCACCACCGCCAGGTTGTGCGAGATGAACAGGTAGGTGAGGCCGTGGCGTTGCTGGATGTCGCGCATCAGGTTCAGCACCTGCGCCTGCACTGACACCGACGAGCAACCGCCGTCGGGCGACTGGCTGGGGCGCGACCGCGCGCTGGCGGTGCAGGCTGGCGACCACCTCGCGCTGCTGTCTGCGCGCGCCTACGGCATGAGCATGGCCAGCAACTACAACACCCGCGGCCGCGCCGCAGAGGTGATGGTGTCGGGCAGCGAGGCCTGGCTGATCCGCGACCGGGAAACGCCTGCCGAGCTGTTCCGCAGCGAGCACCTGCTGCCCTAGCTCGGATCTTTCATGGGGCGAGGCGACGTGCCCTCGCGATCAAGGCATGGAAGCAGTCAAACTGGCTGTGGACAGCTGCCGCTGAGCCCGATAGACCAACACCGCGATGACCAACAGGAACACGCCACTGGTGCCCAGGGCACCGAAGCCCAGGCCCCCGTAGGTCGTGTCTTGCGAAAGCAGGTCGCCGAGTGCAGCACCCAGCGGGCGGGTCAGCACATAGGCGGCCCAGAAGGCGAACACGGCGTTGATGCCGAGGCGGTAGGCCAGGGCGATCAGCGCAATCAGCCCGCTGAGCAGCAGCACGCCGATCTGAAAGCCCAGCCCCAGCGCTTCTGTCGCCAGGTCGCCCGCCGCGGTGCCGAGTGCGAAGGTACACAGGATGGCGCCCCAGTACCAGGCCTCGCGCGGCAGGCTGTCGATGGCGTTGATGGACAGCGTGCGCTCCTGTCGATACCAAAGCGCAAACACCACCGCGAGGATCCCCGCGAAGGCAGCCGTGCTGACGCAAAGGCTGATCTCCAGGCGATCGGTCAGGACGTCGGTGATCTGCGTGCCCACCACGCTGACCAGCACCACGGTGAGCCAGTAGATCCAGGGCACGCAGCGGCGTGTACGCATCTGAATCCACAGCGCCAGGGCCAGCAGACTCGCCATCGTCAGGTCGGTCATCAGCATGCCCAAGCCGATGTCTACGGCCAAGGTGTCAGCCACCGTCTCGCCGACGGTGGTGGCCATGATCTTGATGACCCAGAAAGCAAGCGTGACCGCAGGCACCTTGTTGCGCCATGAGACGGCTGGCGAAGAGGCGGGAATGGAGGCCATGACGGTGCTGCAGGTGGCAGCCGAAGTGGATCGCGACGCGGATTGTTCGAGTCCTGCCTTAGCGCATGCTTATGGCGCAGGGTGGCTTGCAACGGCCTCTACTCCCCGGGCAGCAACCCGCTGAGACCCGCAAGTTCCCATCGGCTTCACTCTCTCTGATCAACGGCCCGTCGCCAGCAGCCGGTCATACAGCGAAAGATACGCCGCCACGATCGCGGCTTTGCTGAAATTTGCCTGCAGGAACCGCCGGCCGGCGCTACCGAAATCAGCGCGCTGCGACGGTGTGGCGCCCAGTAGGTCCTGAATGCACCCGGCCAGGTCCTCAGGTGACTGGATCGGCAACAGCAGCCCGGTGCAGCCGTCCTCGATCAACTCGGTCGCGCCGTGGGTTCGTGTGCTGACCACTGGCAGGCCATGGTTCCACGCTTCCAGGATCACATTGCCCAAGGGTTCATCGCGCGACGGGCAGATGAACACATCGGTCAGACCGTAAAACGCATCGGGCGGGTCCTGCCAGCCCAACCAGCGCACCCGACTTTCCAGCTGCAGTTGCGCCGCGAGGGATTTCAGCTCGACATCCAGCGGCCCGGTGCCGGCGATCAACAGCACCCACGGCCTGCCGGCGATCTCCCGGGGCAGCAGCGCGGCAGCCTTCAACAGATCACCAAAGCCCTTTTTTTCAATCAGCCGGCCCAGCCCAAACAGCACCCACGCATCGTCCGCAATGGCCCATTCGGTGCGCAAAGCCTCCACCTGCTGCAGTGAGGCCACGACAGGGTCGGGCACGAAATTGCCGATCTGGAACACCCGCCCGGCGGGCAGGCCGGACTTCACCAGGTAATCGCACAGGCCTTTGGTGTTGCCGATCCAGGCGTGCGCATGGCGGTAGTAGCCGTCGATCTTGTAGTAGCCGCCCAGCCGGGCGATGTGTACCGCCCGGGTACGGGAGGGCAGCCGGGTCAGCCGGGTGGCGCGGCCCATGTAGGTCTGCACGATGCAAGGCTCGCGCTGCGCCACCAGCGCACGCAGCCGCCACACCGTCCAGGCGTCGAAGCTGTTCGCAAACGGAAAATGGACCTGTGGCACATCGTCGTTGGCCAGCGCCTGTGCAACGGGGCTGGCCACCCGGTTGATGGCGGTCACATCCTGGCCAGCGTCCCGCAGGGCACGGATCAGCCGCACATAGAACTGGTCGGCTCCACCGAACTGCCGTCCCCCCAAGACGTGAATTGAGGAGGGGAGGTCAGGCACAGCACCCCCAGTCACAAGCACTGGAGCGATGTTGTCAATCGACCCGGCCGAGCGGTGGCATCGACGATGTGAGAGACGCGCCGTCGGCAGCGCCCGGCATGCGCTGATCGATCCGCCCCGTCTCGGGGCGCCGTTCCAGCAGCCAGCCGACGCCGCACAGCGGGACGAGCAGCGCGGCCAGCCACAGGAAACGCGTCGTGCTGTCCATCGTCTCGGCATCCCACAGGAAGAAGCCGCAGCCGACGGCGGTGGCCAGGAACAGCGCGATGGCGGCGGCCCGTGCCGCGCCGGTCGCGGGCGGGTCGTAGCGCTCACGCACCGCGCTGAACGGTGCCTGCGGGAAGCGCTGCGCGACATCGGCCGGCCGCCAGCCGGGCGGCATGAAAAACACTTTCAGCTTGTCCTGCCAGCACCGCGCATGCCACGCATCGTGCAGCAAGGCGCCGTAAACCTGGACGATGGCACGCAGCGGATTGAAGCTGCGCAGCGGCGTGCGTGTGCCGTACACGCAGCGCTCGGTTTCTGCCGCGTAGGTGCCGAACAGGCGATCCCACAGCACGAACAGGCCGCCGTAGTTGCGATCGAGATAGCAGTCGTTCACCGAGTGATGCACGCGGTGGTTGGAGGGCGTGGTGAACACGCCATCGAGCCAGCCCAGCTTGCCGACCTGCTCGGTGTGCGCCCAGATTTGGTAGTACTGGACGAAGAGGTAGCTGAAGCCAAAGATTTCCGGCGGCACGCCCGCCAGCGCCATCGGCAGGTAGAAGGGCCAGCCCAGCACCGCGTTCTGGCTTTCCTGGCGCAGTGCGGTGCAGATGTTCAGTTCCTCGCTCTGGTGGTGCACGGTGTGGGCGGCCCAGAAGATGGCGATCTCGTGGCCGGCCCGGTGCAGCCAGTATTCGCAGAAGTCGAACATCACCACCGCGATGGCAAAGCCGTACCAGGTGTGCCAGAACGGTGAATCGATCTGGTACCCCAGCGTCGTGAACACCAGCGCGTAAATGCCGATCTGCAGCAACGGCGTGCTGGCGTTCACCAGCTGGCTGATCAGCCCCTGGCTGAGGCTCGCCAGCGTGTCATTGGTGCGGTAGGTCTTGCGGCCTCGTTTGAAGCTGACCACCATTTCCAGCACCACGGCCAGCGCCAGAAAAGGGATCGTCAGGATGACTGCCTGTTCCATGTCCATGGGATGAATGCGATGAGAGGGTGGTGAAAGGTTGAATCAGACTGGGCGCCACACGGTGACGTCAAGGCAGATGACAGGCAAATTTTCGCAGGGCGGCACCGACGGACCCTGGCGGCAGCGCCGTCCATTCTCCCAGCGCGTTGTTGGTGTAGACCGCTTCACCCCAACCCGTGTATTCAGTGTGGCGGCTGAACACCAGATTGCGGCTGCGCTCTTCAACGCAGTCGTACTCGATCTGCTGCTTCGACGAAAAGAATTCCTTGTCGTCGGCGGTCTTGCGGGCCTGGGTGTAGTTGATCACGCTCCACATCGTGGCGCGGCCGGTGCTGCGGGTGACGTTGCCTGGATCGGCCAGCACCGTCACCACGCCATCGCCGCGCACCCGCACCCAGGCGGCTGATGCCGAGCCGGCCGCGCAGGCCAGCAACACGCCCAGAACCCACGCTGTGGCGAGCCCGGTTCCCGGTCGCAGCGTCATCATCGGGCGCGCCATCACGCGGTCGTCACCGGTGACAGCAGGCGATCGAGTGCCTCACTCAGGCTCTGCACCGTGCGCTCGCGGTGGTGCAGCTTGTCGAGGCCGAACAAGCCGATGCGAAACGACCGGAAGTCAGGCCCTTCGTCGCACTGCAACGGCACGCCGGCCGCGATCTGCAGGCCCTGGCCCAGCCACTTCTTGCCGGACTGCATGTCGGCATCGTCGGTGTAGCAGACGACCACGCCGGGCGCCTCGAAGCCCGCCGCGGCGACACTCTTGAAACCGCGCTGCGTCAGCATCGCGCGCACCGCGTCGCCTAGTTGCTGCTGTTCATCGCGCACCTTGTCGAAGCCATAAGCACGGGTTTCAAACATCACATCGCGCACGCGGGCCAGTGCATCGGTCGGCAGCGTCGCGTGGTACGCATGGCCGCCGCCTTCGTAGGTTTCCATGATCTGCAGCCACTTGCGAAGGTCGCAGGCGTAGCTGGTGCTTTGCGTGCTGTCGATGCGCTGGCGCGCCAGCTCGCTCAGCATCACCAGCGCACAGCACGGCGAGCCGCTCCAGCCTTTTTGTGGCGCGCTGATCAGCACGTCGACGCCGGTGGCCGCCATGTCGACCCAGATCGTGCCGGAGGCAATGCAGTCGAGCACGAACAGGCCGCCGACCTCGTGCACCGCATCGGCCGCCGCACGCAGGTAGTCGTCGGGCAGGATCATGCCAGCCGAGGTTTCGACATGCGGCGCGAACACGACATCGGGGCGCAACGCCTTGATCGTCGCCACCACCTCGTCGATCGGCACCGGTGCGAACGGCGCGTGCGGCCCGGGGCCGGTGCGGCGCGCTTGCAGCACCGTCGATTGCGACGGGATGGTCCCCATCTCGAAGATCTGCGTCCAGCGGTAGCTGAACCAGCCGTTGCGGATCACCAGCGCCTTGCGGCCTGTTGCGAACTGGCGCGCCACCGCTTCCATGCCGAAGGTGCCACTGCCCGGCACGATGACCGCCGACTTCGCGTGGTAGACCTCTTTCAGCGTGGCGCAAATGTCCTTCATCACCTGCTGGAAGCGCTTGGACATGTGGTTGATCGCGCGGTCGGTGTAGACCACCGAATACTCGAGCAGGCCGTCGGGGTCGACGTCGGGTAACAAACCAGGCATGAGGGGCTCCGCAAGATGGAAGGCAGTTCGCAAACCGCTTCGATTTTGACCGCTTGCGCACCGATGTGCTCGTCGCAGGCTTGCGGGGCGCAACGCCGAGCATCTGATCGTGCGACGGTTTGGCCGCCAGCATCAGGTTGCGTCCAGCCGGCACCATCGCATGCCTCGCCCCGTCAGGCGGTAAGCGTCACCCCGTATCATTTTTCCATGGCGCACGCACCCCACCGCATCACGGTTCGAACCGGTGTGTGGCTCATCGGCAGCGTCGCGCTGTCCACCGGCTTCCCGCTGGCCGCGCAAAGTCTCGATCGGGTCGAGGTGATCGGCTATGCCGACAAGCCAGGCGACAGGCCGTTGCAGCCCGGAGTCAGCGTGTTGCGCGCGGCCGACCTGTCGCGCGCAGGCGTGACGACCGCTGAGCAAGCGCTGCGCCGCATTGCCGCCAACCAGTCGGCGCAAAGCCTCAGCCAGGGCGTCGGCAATTTCACAGGCAGCATCAGCGAAGCCGATCTGCGCGGTTTAGGTCCCGACAAGACACTCGTGTTGATCAACGGGCGGCGTGTCGCGAACCACGCGTACGACGGTGCGTCCGTCGATCTGAATGCCATTCCGCTGGCCGCCATCGAGCGCATCGAAGTGTCACGCGAAGGAGCCTCCGCATTGCACGGCAGCGGTGCCATCGGCGGCGTCGTCAATTTCATCCTGCGGCGCGATGTCCAGGGGCTGGAAGTCGCTGCCGAGCGCGAGCAGCCCACCCAGCGTGGCGGTGCCACCTCGCGCGGCACATTGGTGGCTGGCTTGGGCGACCTCGACACGGAGGGCTACAACGCTTTCGTGACGCTCGACCTGCGCCAGCAGCGCGCGCTCGCAGGCAGCGATCGTCGATTCTCGAAGAGCGGCATCGTTCGCGGGCGCGACGGCGGCATCCGCTCATCGCGCACCCGACGAACGAGTTTTCCGGGCGACCTCGATGGCTTCGAGCCGTCATTGGCGGCCGGTTGCGCGCCGCCACGCTCGGTTCCCGACGCTGGCGGCAACGCGTGCCGCTATGACTACGCGTCCGATATCGACTTGCTCCCGGGCAACCGCCAGACCACAGTGCTGGCCCACGCGACGCTGGCGCTCGGCTCGGCGCACACCGCCAGCTTCGAGTTCCTAAACGCCGACAACACCACCTTCAACCGGCAGACGCCGACCGCCACCAGCATGGTGTTGCCCGAGAGCAGCCCGTTCTGGATTGCCGGCCGGCCGAGCGCCGACTTCGACGGGCAGGGAGTGGGCGGCATCGCGAACTGGCTCACCGTGCCGGCCGGCAGACGCAGCCACGAAACGAAATCGGCGGCGCAGCGATGGGTCGCAACACTGCAAGGCAGCGCTGCCGGTCTCCGCTACGACACGGCGCTGGCCTATTCGCGCAACGTCGTCAGCGACACCTTGCGACGCGGCTACATCGACTTCGATCGCATCCAGCAGGCACTGCTCGGCGGTCGAGTCAACCCGTTCGGCGAGCAAACCGCCGACGGCCGGGCGGCGATCGCGGCGGGACAGCTGCGCGGCCGGCTGCTGGGTGGACGAGGCGAGGTCGTCTCGTTCGATGCACGCGTGTCCAAAGACCTGTGGCCGCTGGGCGGCGGCGCGTTGGCGGCGTCGCTGGGTGTCGAAATTCAGCACGAAAAGTTCGCCTACAACCCGGCACCGCTGGCGGCCCGGGCCGCCGACGTGGAACTGGATTTCGCGACCCAGGTGAAGGGCACGCGCCAGGTGCGCGCGCTGATCTTCGATCTGGCCGCGCCGCTGACGCCGACGCTGTCGCTGAACCTGACAGCGCGCCGCGAACGCAGCAGTGGCACTGGCGGCATCGACAGCCACAAGTTCGCGCTGCGCTGGCAGGCGGCGAACGCCCTGCTGCTGCACGCCTCGATGAGCGCCGACTACCGTGCGCCGACGCTGTACGAAGTGCATGCGCCACGGCTGCTCACGTCCAGCAACGCGGTTCATGACGACCCGATGCTGTGTCCCGGCGGGGTTGCCGTCAGCGGCGCGCCCAGCGAGCGGGTGTGTGGCGTCGAGTTGTTGCAGCGCACCGGCGGGCCGACGGCCGTCGGCGCCGCAGCGTCCAGCCTGCGGCCGGAGCGCTCGCAGCATGCCAGCATGGGCTTGGTTTTCGAGCCGACGAAACACATCGCCGTCGGCGTCGATTTTTGGCACCTGCGACTGCGCGACGTGATCAACTCGCTGTCGGATCAGGCGGTGTTCGACAACCTGCAGCGCCACGGGTCGCGCATTGTCCGTTGCAGCCAGATCAGCGCGGCCGAGCGTGCCAGCCTCGACGGATGTCTGGACGCACAGGGTGTCGATGCGATCGCGTTCATCGACACGCCGATCGAGAACCTCGGTCGCGTAGAGGCGCAAGGCATCGACCTTGCGCTGGCGGTGAATTCGGGGAGCACGTCGGCAGGCCGGTTCTCGCTCAGCATCGATGCGAGCCGCCTGACGCGCTACGATTTCCAGCGCGAGCGCGGCGGCGCGACGATCGATGGCGTGGGCCGCTTCGCCGACGACGTGCCGATCTTTCGCTGGCAGCATGTGACGCAGTTGACTTGGCAGCAAGGGCCGTGGGTCGCAGGCGTGTCGCAACTCTTCAAGTCGTCGTATCGCGACCAGGACGGCGCCCGCACGGTTGCTTCCTACAGCGTGGTCGATCTGTCGCTGTCGTACACCGGCATTCCCAACCTGACGCTGACCGCCGGCCTGAAAAACGTCTTCGACCGGCGGCCGCCGTACACGAGCCAGAACGAGACGCTGCAACTGAACTACGACCCGCGCGTCACCGATCCGCTGGGCCGTGCGTTCGCCTTCCGCCTGGCGTACCAGTGGCGTTGAACACCGTGGAGACGGGTCGCGCCGTCAAGGTGCGGCGCTTCGGGCGCCGAAAATTACCTGTACTTCGAGCCCGCGTCCGGTCGGCGCGGTAGCGAGCACGACACGCGCGCCGTGCCGATCGGCGATCGCCTTGACGATGGCCAGTCCGAGTCCGCTGCCCGGTGGTTTGTGGTCGTCGCGCAAGGACTCGCCACGGTAAAACCGGTCGAACACGCGCGCACGCTCACGTTCATAGATTCCAGGGCCGGCGTCCGTCACCAACAGCGCGGGCTGGCCACCCACGCGGGTCGCCACGGCATCGACCGTGCTGGTGTCGGGTGCGTAGGCCACGGCGTTGTCGACCAGGTTGCCGAGCAGGGTTTCGAGCTGTTGTCGATCACCGCGCACCGCCACCGCGTGCGGCGTCACCGCACCGAGGTCGATGCGACGGCGGTGGGCCTCGGCGCTGCGCTGCTCGACCACGCTGCGCACCACCTCGCTCAGATCCACCTCGTCCATCGGCGCCGACAGCACATCGGGCTCGGTGCGCGACAAGGCCAGCAGCTGCTCGATCAGGCGCTGCGAGCGATCAATGCCGCCGCGCAACTCGGCGGCGGCTTGGGCGCGTGCCGGTGCGTCGGTAGCGCGCTCCAGCAACTGCAACTGCAGCCGCAGTGCCGCGACCGGCGTGCGCAACTCATGCGCCGCATCGGCCACGAACAGGCGCTGGCTGCGCAGCGCAGCGTCCAGCCGCTGCATCAGGTCGTTGATGGCCGCGGTCAGCGGTTGCAGCTCGCGGGGCATCGGTCGGGTGTCGATCGGCTCCAGTGAGGCGGCGCTGCGCAAAGCGACATCAACGGCCACCGAATCGAGCGGAGCCAGCTCGCGGCGCAGCACCAGAATCAGCAACACGGCGATGACGCAGGTCAGCGCCAGCAGCAGGCCGATCAACTGCACCGCTGCATCTGAGGCCAGATCCTGGCGCGCCGACGCGGGCTGCGCCGCCTGCACGATTTTGTCCTTGCCGACCACGGTGTAGACGTGCCAGTCTGTGCCGCGCAAGGACACCACCGAAGCGCCGGCACGCGCTGGAAATGGCCGGGACACCTGCGGGTCGGAGCTGAAGATGAGCCGACCGTCGGGTGCGCTGACGATGGTCACGAACTCGAAGCCATCGTCGGCATCGCGTTCATCGCCGGTCTCCTCGTCGCCCGGCTTGAACGTGCCATACAACGGCGCTTGGGGCTGGTTGTCGGCGATGGCCGGGTGGTTGACGGCGACCGCCTCGGCCACCTGCCGCAGGTGCAAATCGAACACCTCGTGCATTTCGTTGAGCGTCAGCAGATAGGTCGCCCCCAACAGGATCAGCGAACCCGCGCCCAGAGTCCAGAGCACGCCGGTCAGCAAGCGCTGCCGGATCGAGGCGATCACCGCGCCACCATGCGATAGCCGACACCGCGCACATTGCCGATCAGCTCGGCACCGACCTTGCGGCGCAGCGCGTGCAAGTGAACCTCGATCGCATTGCTGCTGATCTCCTGCCCCCAGCCGTACACACTGTCTTCGAGCCGCTGGCGCGACAGCACCACCTCGGGGCGCTGCATCAAGGCCTCGAGCAAGGCGAACTCTCGCGGCGAGAGATCGACAGGGCGGCCCGCCACGCTCACCGTGCGTTTCGTCGGATCGAGCGCCAGCGCGCCGCAGGTCAGCACTGTGCTTGCGTTGCCCGCGTGGCGGCGCAGCAGCGCGCGCACGCGGGCGATCAGCTCATCGAGATCGAAGGGCTTCGGCAGATAGTCGTCGGCACCGACTTCGAGGCCTCGAATGCGGTCGGCCACCGCATCGCGTGCGGTCGTCACCAGCACCGGCAGCGTGCGTCCGCGGGCGCGCAACTCTTTCAGCAGGGTGATGCCGTCCTTCTTGGGCAAGCCCAGATCCAGCACCATCAGATCATGCTGTGCATCGGCGAGTGCGAGTTCTGCCGCGCGGCCGTCGCGTACCCAGTCGATGACAAAGCCCGCATTGAGCAGGCCCTGACGCACCGCGTGGCCGATCATCGGATCGTCTTCGACCAGAAGGATGCGCATGGACAGGCCCGTTTGAAACCATCACGAGTGCCATGACCCGCAGCGGTTGCTTACCGATGGAAACATCATAGGCGACGCATTCTTAAAGGGTCTTTAAGTCGGCGTTTTCTAGAGTTGCTTGGCGTTGTCCTTTCGACGCTCGTTCAACCCCAAACCACCTCAGGAGGTATTCATGAAACAGCCACTGACCCACTGGGCATCTGCCCTCGCGATCTCGCTCGGCGCCTTCAGCGCCAGTGCGGGCGCCGCCACGACGTTGCCGGATTTCGCCAGTGCGACATTCACACCGAATTCACCGATCAACAACCGCTACTTTTCCTTGCTCGACGACTCGACAAGGGTCTACACCGCACGCGACGCCAGCGGCGCGGCCGTTGATGAGCGCTTCGAGTTCAACCGCATCGGTGCCGGGCCTTCGATCCTCGGGGTCGCCACGGTGTCGCGTCGCGACCGCGCTTATTCAGACGGCCTGCTGCACGAAGACACCGTCGACTACTTCGCTCAGGACACCCAGGGCAACGTCTGGTACTTCGGCGAAGACGTGACCAACTACGTCTACGACGCCGGCGGCAACCTGACTGGCACCAACTCGTCGAGCAGTTGGCGCGGTGGCGTCAACGGCGGACTGCCCGGCTACGCGATGCGGGCCAACCCGCGGGTCGGCGACGACTTCTATCAAGAGTTTGCAATGACCGATGGGGCCATCGACGAAGGCGAAACCACCGGCATCGGCCTGACGCTGACCGTCAACGGCGTGACCTACAACGACGTGGTGCAGATCTACGAGACCAGCGTGTTGAAGCCCAGCTTGCGCGAGTTCAAGTACTACGCAGGCGGCGTCGGCCTGATCCTGGCCGCCGAAGGTCTCGACCTGAACCGAAGCAACCCGGTGTTGAACGTGGGCCTCGTGCCGGTGCCCGAGCCGTCGTCGGCATTGCTGCTGCTGCTCGGCCTGCCGCTGGCGGTGTGGGCTCGCAGGCGACCACGCACCTGACGGCAATGCCACCCGCCCCGGCAGGTGCGGAGGCGGGTGGGCAGCGCTCGGTGAACGGCTGGCGGTACAGCCACACCGTGCGACCGTCGGGACAGCTGTGGAGGGCATCGGGTTCGAGTTGTGCGGCCTCGAATTCCAGGCTCGCGAGCCAGGCGCCTGCGGCCAGTTCGCGGGCGGCCTTGTCGACCGCGCGCGGCATGCTCTCGGGCCGCTGGAACAGGTAGGCCAGCTGATAGGCCGACCAGTCGGTCTTCCACAGGTCGCCGCGGGTGACGCGCGCAAAGCCGCAGCGCCACTGGCAGGCAGCGCGCAGTGGCCAGCTCCACTCGACGCCGTCGAGCTGCGCGCGCGGGTACTCGGCATGCAGCTCGCGCAGGCCGTCGCCCAGGCCGCAGCCCGCTTCAAGCACGCGAGCAGCGTCGGGCAGACGCACCAGCCGTTTCAGGCCCTGCAGGGCGCCGTGTGGCGTTGGAAAGAATGGCGCATCACGCCAAGCGTTCAGCGGATAGAGCAGCGCCAGCACGCCCAGCGGCACAAGCCAGGCCCAGGCGGCCATGTCAGCAGCGACGCCGGAGGCGGCCAGCGACAACGGGAAACCCAGAGCGATGAAACCGCGGCGCCAACCGGTCATCGGCCACGGCGACCACACAGCCGGCAGCGCGCCGATGCCGACACCGCACAGCAGCGCGATGACGGCCGGGGCGCCGAGAGCCCGCAGGCCCAGGTAGGTGGCCCAGGCGACAGCCCAGCTCAGCAGCGCCGGCAGCGGCCAGGGCAGGATCGCCTGGGGCGACAACCGCCGCCCGAGCCGATCAGTATTCCCGAAGCTTGACACGCAAGCGCGCGATCGACTGGCTGTGCAGCTGGCACACCCGAGACTCGGTGACCTTCAGCACGGCAGCGATCTCTTTCAAGTTCATGTCGTGCTCGTAGTACATGCTCATCACGTACTGCTCGCGCTCGGGCAGCACCTTGATGCCAGCCACCAGCGCCTCGCGCATGCGGTGATCCTGCAGCTGTGCCAGCGGGTTGAACGAATCGTCGCCGACGTGGCGGTCCAGGTAGTCCTGATCGCCGTCGTCGCCAGACATGTCTTCGAGGTAGACGAGTTGTGTGCCGCGCACCTTGCCCAGCAGCTCTTGGTATTCGACCAGCGTGATGCCCATTTCGCGGGCGATCTCGCTTTCGGCCGGGGCACGGCCCATGCGCTGTTCCAGCTTGTGCACCGCCGCCTCGATGGTGCGTTGCTGCTTGCGCGTGCCACGCGACAGGTAGTCGTTGCCGCGCAGCTCGTCGAGCATCGCGCCGCGGATGCGCTGCGTGGCGAAGGTCTCGAACTGCACGCCCTGCGCAATGTCGAAGCGGGTCAGCGCGTCGGCCAGGCCGATCATGCCGAC
This sequence comes from Burkholderiales bacterium, assembly GCA_031380885.1. Lineage (GTDB taxonomy): Bacteria > Pseudomonadota > Gammaproteobacteria > Burkholderiales > Burkholderiaceae_C > PBB1. The sequence goes on from JANMXL010000062.1 coordinate 28,592, forward strand.
CTGGATCTGGTCGTCGAGTTCGACGTTGGCGGGCAACTTGGCAATCATCTGGTGCGCAAGGCGGCGCACCAACGGGCTGTACTGCTTGAGCATCGACGTGTTGTCGAGCTGTCCTTTGGCGGTGTACGTGGACATGGATGGCTCCAGAGATTCAGTTCAGCGCGCAAAGAGCGGGCGCGGCCATGGCGGGGCGCGATGCGGCCAGTTCAGCGACTGCCGGTTGCAGGGTGTCGCGCACCCAGCGCCGCAGCGCGGAGGTCGAGGCGCTGCGCGGGTCGCTGGCCGGATCGACCTGCATCCAGTCGCGCAGCACGGCGCCCAGGAAATCGTCGGCGCAGGTCGCGATCTGCATCGCGATGCGCTCGGCGCGCGGCGAACTCGGCGCGGCGCTCAACAGCAGGTCGTGCACCAGCAAGCCGCCGCGCTGCGTCAGCAGCTTCATCGCCGCGTAGGCATGCGTGACGCTGACTGGCCGGTCGTCGGCCAGCAGCAAAGGGCGCGGCCGGTTGACCGATTCACCACGCATGAACAAGCGACACAAATCGGCCGCACTCGCGTGCACCAGCACCACATCGGCGCCCGGCGCGGCACGTGAAACAGCATCGAGAAAGCCAGCGGTCGAGCCCTGCGCGTCGACATAGCGCAGCGGCAGGCCGCGGGCGGCGAGGTACGACACCTCGTGCGACAGCGTCTCGATGGAGTCGGCCAGATCAAGCGGCGCGATCTCGTTCGGCTCAGGCGCGTTCTCACCGGCATCGATGACCAGCGTGTGGCAGCCCTGCTCGGCGAAGCCGCTGCACAGCCGTTCGAGCATCACACCGCCAAAGGCCATGTGCGGGTTCGACACCACCGGCACGAAGCGCACCTGCGCGTGGGCGAACAGGCGGCGCAGACCATCGGCCTGGTCGAGCGGCATTGAGGAAGAGAACGAAGTCGTCATCGCGGGAAAGGGCTGGTTCGGCGGAAAAGGGGCTGGCGTGGCGCGTGGCATCAGGCGTGTTCCATCAGCGCGGCGTGCGGTGCCACCGGGTGCGACTGGTGCTGCGGCGCAGCGAAGATCAGGTTCACTTCGCTGGAGTCCATGCGGTAGGCGGTGGCGAGGGTCGGGCGCAGAGCGCGGTGCATCAGCGCGTTCGACGACAGCCGGTGCCAGTCTTCCGGCACGCGCTGACCGTTGGCCACGCCCAGCACGGTGAGCTTGTGGCGGATCAGCGCATCGAGCGCCGGGCCCAGCTTCACCGCCTCGTCCATCTTGGAGAGCACGACGCCGCGGCAGGTGTTGGCGCGGTAGGAGATCAGCACGTCCTCGATCGTCTCGCCCTGCGCGGCCGAGTTGACCACCAGCAGCTTGTGGATCGAGCGGTGGCCGATCATGTCCAGCAGTTCGCGGGTGCGGGTGTCGCGTTGGGCCATGCCGGCGGTGTCGATCAGCACCATCTTCTTCGCCGACAGCAGGTCGAGCAGGTCTTCCAGCGACGCACGGTCGTGCGCGGTGTGCACCGGCACGCCGAGGATGCGGCCGTAGGCTCGCAGCTGTTCGTGGGCGCCGACGCGGTACGCGTCGAGCGTGATCAGGCCCAGGTGCGACGCGCCGTAGCGCGTCGCAAAGGCGGCGGCCAGCTTGGCGGTGGTGGTGGTCTTGCCGACGCCGGTGGCGCCGACCAGCGCGTAGACACCGCCCTGGTCTTCGAGTGCGGGTTCGAGGTCGGCGCTCAGCAGATTGCGTTCGAGCACATTGGCAGCCCAGGCCATCTCATCGGTGACATCGGGGGCCATGCCTTCGGCCAGCTTGCGGATCAGCGCCGGCGAGAAGCCGCAGTCGATCAGCTTCTGCGTCAGCCGCGCCTGCGCTGGCTGGCGCTGCAGTTTTTCCATGAAGGCCAGCGCGCCGAAGCGCTCTTCGATCATGCCTTTCATGCTGCGCAGCTCGTTCATCATGTCCTGCTGATCGCGGCGTGCCACGCTGGCATCGGCAGCGGGTTGGCGCACCAGCACCTCTTCGCGCAGCACCGGCGGCTCATGCAAGGACAGATGGGGGTGGATGCCCATCGCGGCAGCGCCGTGCAGCGCACCGAGCACCGGCGCATGTCCGGGCGCTGCAGCGGAAGCGGCGGGCTGAGCACGCTTCATCGCTACGGCAGGGCGTGCCACTGGCGCCTCAGCCATCCGTGTGGCCAGCGGGCCGGCCGTGACGTCAACGACCGGGGCCGCAGCGCGCGCAGCGGCCGACTCGGCCTGCATCGCGACCTGGCGGCGCTTGAGCATGCGCTCACGCACATAGTCCTGGAACGACAGCGTGCTCATCGACAGGCGCTCGATGTCCTCGTCGACCGATTCGGCAGCCGCCGTGGCAGCTTCAGCCCGCGCCGGCTGCGTTCTCGCGACGCCGGGTCGGCCTGGGCCTGGGCGGGTTGCAGTCGGCCGGCTGACAGGTACCGCTGCGGCGGGTTCTTGGGCCGGCACGGCGGCGGTCGCCATGCGCTCGATCTGGGCCATGCTCTCCGGGGCCATCGCCACCACCTCGACACCCTCGCCGCACGGTTTGGTGGACAGCACGACCGCATCCTCGCCCAGCGACTGGCGCACCAGGGCCAGGGCGTCGCGCGATGTGCGCGCGGTGAAACGTTTGACGTTCATGCGGTGGCTCCGATGACTGACCCGATGCGGATCGAATGGGTTTCAGGAATTTCGCTGTGGGCCAGCACCCGCATGCGCGGCGCGGCGCGCTTGAGCAGGCGGGCCATCGGTGCACGGATCACGTCCGGCACCAGCAGACAGGCGGGCAGCCCCAGGTCTTCCTGGCGCTTGGCCGAATCGGCCGCGTGGCGGGTCAACGTGTCGGCCACGCCCGGGTCGAGTGCGGCGCCGTGCGGCGAACTGAGTGCCTGCGCCACCATGCGTTCGAGGTCGGGCTCCAGCGCGATCACGTCGAGCTCCTTGCTCGGGCCGTAGATCTGCTGGACGATGGACGGTGCCAGGTGGATGCGGATGCGGCGGGCGAGCTCGGCCGGGTCGGTGACCGTGGAGGCATTCTCGGCCAGGCTCTCGACGATGGAGCGCATGTCGCGGATGTGCACGCCTTCTTCCAGCAGCAGCTGGAGAACCTTTTGCAAAGCCGGTATCGCGACCATTTTGGGCACCACGTCCTCGATCATCTTGGGAGCCAGCTTGGTCACGTGTTCGACCAGTTGCTGGACCTCCACGCGACCCAGCAACTTGGCGGCGTGGAGTTGCATCAAGTGTGAAAGATGGGTCGCCACGACGGTCGAGCAATCAACCACCGTAAACCCACTCATTTGGGCCGACTCGCGCTGACGCTCCTCGATCCACACCGCAGGCAGGCCGAAGGCCGGGTCAGTGGTGCGCGTGCCGATCAGTTGCGTGGTCGCGCCGCCTGGGTTGATGGCCAGCCACATGCCCGGGAAGGCCTCACCTTCGCCCACCACCGCGCCGCGCAGCGTCAGTCGGTACATGCTGGGTTTGAGCTCCAGGTTGTCGCGGATGTGCACCGGCGGCGGCAGGAAACCGACGTCCTGCGCGAACTTGCGCCGCACGCCCTTGATGCGTGCCAGCAGGTCGCCTTCGCGCGCCTTGTCGACCAGCGAGATCAGCCGGTAGCCGACCTCCAGGCCCAGCGTGTCGATCGGCAGCAGGTCGTCCCAGCTGGCTTCGGCGTTGGGCTCCGGCGCCGCGGCAGCCGACGGCGGTGGTGCCAGCCGGGCGACGCGGTCGCGCTCGCGCATCCAGTAGGCCGCATAGCCCAGGCCAGAGGAGATCAAGATGAACACCACGTGCGGCATGCCGGGGATCAGCCCGAGCGTGCCGATGACGCCCGCGGTGATGGCGAGCGCACGCGGCGAACTGAACATCTGCGCGGCGATCTGCGTGCCGACGTCGTTGCCCTTGCCGACGCGAGAGACCACCATCGCGGCCGCCACCGAAATGAGCAGGCCTGGAATCTGTGCGACCAGCGCATCGCCAACGGCCAGCACGATGTAGCTGTCGGCCGCCTGCCCGGCCGACAGGCCGTGCTGCGCGACACCGATGATGAAGCCGCCGATGATGTTGATGACCAGGATCATCAGGCCTGCAATCGCATCGCCACGGACGAACTTGCTGGCACCGTCCATCGAGCCGAAGAACTCGGCCTCGTCGCCGACTTCGGCACGGCGGCGCTTGGCTTCCTTCTCGTCGATCAGGCCGGCATTCAGGTCGGCGTCGATCGCCATCTGCTTGCCGGGCATCGCATCCAATGTGAAGCGCGCGCCAACCTCGGCGATGCGCTCAGCGCCCTTGGTGACCACGATGAAGTTGATGACGACCAGGATCGCGAAGACGATCAGACCGACCGCAAAGTTGCCGCCGATCAGGAAATGGCCGAACGACTCGATCACCGCACCGGCGGCGCCTGGGCCGGTGTGGCCTTCGAGCAGCACCACACGCGTCGAGGCCACGTTCAGCGACAGCCGCAGCAAGGTGGTCAGCAGGATCACCGTCGGGAAGGCGGCAAAGTCCAGCGGCTTGACCATGTAGGCAGCGACCATCATCACCATCAGCGCCATCGCGATGTTGAAGGTGAACAGCAGGTCGAGTGCGAATGGCGGCAGCGGCAGCACCATCATCGCGAGCACCATCACGATGAACAGCGGCGCCATCAGCGCCCGGATCGCGGTGGCGTTCGGGCCCAGCCAGGCCTTCACTTGCTGAAATGAGTTCATCGAGAGGCGGCCTTGACGGTGAGCGTCAACGACGGGGTGAAGAGGGAAGGTGCGGACATGGAAAGCGCGGGTTGGTGCTTGTCATTGTTCCGAGGCACCGCCGAAACTTGAGCCGGATAAACGGGGCGAATGTTGCGCAGTTCTGGGCTGCTGAAGTCGGTGCGTGAGCGCTGCGCCGGGCCGCTGTGTTGCGTTCATGTCCTCCGGGCCGGTTCACCAGCCTTTCGCTTCGGCTCAAGTCCAGCCGGCCCTCCCCCTTTACTTCACTCCACACAGCGGCCCACCGCAGCACTCCTGCCAAGACCGAGGCAGTCGGGGTTTGAATCCCCTTCGCGCGCTGCAACGGTGCCGGCTGACGAGGGCGTGGGGTGACCGGCGCAGCGAAGTAAAGAAGGAGGGCCGGATCGATTCGACTCGAAGCCACTGGGCATTGAACCGGCCCGGGTGACATGAGCGAAGCCGGTCACCCCGCGCCCTCGGCAGCATCACGCAGGAGCAGCGTCCTCGACCACCCGCGTGTTGTGCGGATCCAGCTCTGGCGGCACCGACAGCTCAGGCAGGTCGCCCGGCATCGCACCGCGGCCGCTCATGGCTGCGCGCAACTGGTACACATAGGCCAACACCTGCGCGACGGCGGCGAACAGTGCGGTCGGGATTTCTCGGTCGAGTTCGGCGTGGGCGTACAGCGCACGCGCCAGTACGGGCGCCTGCAGCACCGGCACCTTGGCGGTGCGGGCGGTGTCACGGATCGTCATCGCGAGCAGGTCGGCGCCCTTGGCCACGACGCGCGGCGCGCCCATCAGCGCGTCGTCGTACTTCAGCGCGACTGCATAGTGGGTCGGGTTCATCACCACCAGGTCGGCGGTCGGCACCGCGGCCAGCATGCGGCGGCGCGACAGCTCGCGCATCAGCTGGCGGCGCCGACCCTTGATCTCCTGGCTGCCCTCGGACTCCTTGTGTTCCTGCTTCACTTCTTGCGCACTCATCTTCAGCTTGTTCGCATTCAGGTAGCGCTGCAGCGGCGCGTCGATGGCTGCGAACACCGCCAGCACGCCCAGCAGCATCCACAGGCCACCCTGCATCGCTGAGCCGGCCTGCGCGAGCCCGGCGTTCAGCGGCATGCCCATCAGGCTGCGGAACTCGTCGATGTGCAAATAGAGGTAGAGGCTGCCCACGGTGCCCAGCAGCAGCGCCAGCAGCGAGGCCTTCAGCGCATCGACCACCTGCTGCTTGGAGAACAGGCGGGTGATGCCGGCCACCAGATTAAACGGCGTTGCCTTGGGCATCAGCGGCTTCAGGGTCCAGTTCCAGCCCCCGATGGCCAGCGCGCTGGCGATGCATACGGTGCTCATGCACAGCCCCATCGGCACGATCACCCACAGCATCATCACGGTGAGGTCGGCCAGCCGCTCGAACATCGCCGACGGCCCGAGGCGGGCGCTGGCGTCGAAGCTCAGGCTGCGGATCAGGCCACCCTGGGTCCAGCCGATCAGCGTGGGGATCATCACCGCCAGGCCGAAACCGCCGGCCGCCAGTGCCGCGAAATGGCCGAGGTCGCGCGAGCGGGGCACATTGCCGTCTTCGCGCGCCTTCCTCAGCCGAAGCGCCGAGGCGGGCAGGTGGCGATCTTGGGCGTCGGATTCGGCCATGGGCGGGTGCAGAGGGTTTCAATCCATTGTTCCCAGCCCGTGGCTCGACTTGAGCGGGAGAAGCAGGGGAAAGCGGCTTCTTCTCCGGGGCGCGTGGACGCGGGTTTTCACAGGCGGGTGCTGATCCGACGGGCTCAGCAACGCTCACTAGAATCGTCCGCTAATGCGCTGTGACGCGCATCGGCAGGACTCATCAGTCGGACATATTTGGGAGACAACATGAACACACGACTCAAACTGGCCGCCATCGCGCTGGCCTGCGCGATCTCCGGCACCACACTTGCCGCCGAGCCGATCAAGATCGGCATGTCCGGCCCGTTCACCGGGGGTTCCTCATCGATGGGCGTGAGCATGCGCGATGGCGTGCGGCTGGCGGTCGACGAGATCAATGCCGCAGGGGGCGTGATCGGCCGCAAGATCGAACTGGTCGAACGCGATGACGAGGCCAAGAACGAGCGTGGCGTGCAGATCGCTCAGGAGCTGATCAACAAAGAGAAGGTCGTCGCCACGGTCGGTTTCATCAACACCGGCGTGGCGCTGGCCGCCCAACGTTTCTACCAGGAAGCGAAGATTCCGGTGATGAACAACGTGGCCACCGGCTCGCTGATCACGCAGCAGTTCAAGGACCAGCCCGAGAACTACGTCTTCCGCAATTCAGCCAGCGACAACATCCAGGCGCCGATGATCGTGGAAGAAGCGGTGGTGCGGCGCGGCTTCAAGAAGGTCGCGATCCTGGCCGACTCGACCAACTATGGCCAGCTGGGTCGGGCCGACCTGGAAAAAGCCCTCGACCTCAAAGGCATCAAGCCGGTGACGATCGAAAAGTTCAACATCAAGGACGTCGACATGACGGCCCAGTTGCTGAAGGCCAAGGAAGCGGGCGCGGAAGCGATCCTGACCTACGCCATCGGCCCGGAACTGGCACAGATTGCCAACGGCATGACGAAGCTGGGCTGGAAGGTGCCGATGATTGGCAGCTGGACGCTGTCGATGGCCAACTTCATCGACAACGCCGGCCCCGGCGGCGAAGGCGCGCGGATGCCGCAGACCTTCATTCAGGAGCCGACAACGCCGAAGCGCCAGTCGTTCATCATTGCCTACCTGCGCACCTTCAAGCCGAAGGCCAACCGCATGGATTCGCCAGTGTCGGCCGCGCAGGGTTACGACTCGATCTACCTGCTGGCCGCAGCGATCAAGCAGGCCAACTCGACCGACGGCCCGAAGATCAAGGCTGCACTGGAAGACCTGAAGGCGCCGGTCGACGGTGTCGTCACAACCTACAACCGCCCTTTCACGAAAGACGATCACGAGGCCATCACGGCGAACATCCCGGTGTTTGGCGAGGTGAAGGGCCAGCGCGTCGTGTACGCCTATGAGGACGACTTGAAGAAGGCCTCGGAAGTGCGGGTGAAGGATGTCAACGCCAAGGGCGCGTTGCCGAAGAAGAAGTAACCAGCCGCCTCTGATGAGAGTCCCTCTCCCAGCCGGAGAGGGACTTTTTCATTGTTCTCTCCGATCGGGCCTGCCATGCAAATCCTCACCCAACTCGTCTTCAGCGGCATCGCACTCGGCATGATCTACGCGGTCATCGCGTTCGGTTATCAGCTCACCTTCGCCACCTCGGACACGCTGAATTTCGGCCAGGGCGATGCGCTGATGCTGGGCGCGCTGGTCGGCCTGACGCTGGTGCTGGCCGGCGTGAACTATTGGTTGATGATCCCGATCGTCTGCGTGTTCGGCGCCTTGCAAGGCGCATTCGTCGAGCGCATCGGCGTGCGGCCGGCGATCAAGATCAAGAGCGAGTTCGGCTGGATCATGTCGACCATTGCGCTGGGCATCATCTTCAAGAATGTGGCTGAAAACGTCTGGGGCCGCGACGACCTGAAATTCCCGTCGCCGCTGCCCGAGTCGCCGTTGAAGTTCTTGGGCGCCAACGTGCTGCCGATGGAAATCCTGGTCGTCGTCGGTGCGCTGGCGATGATGCTGGCGGTCGAGTTCTTCAACCGCAAGACCATCTACGGCAAGGCCGTGGTCGCCACCTTCAACGACCGCGATGCGGCCAAGCTGATGGGCATCAACACCGGGCTGGTCATCACCTTCTCCTACGCGCTGTCATCGATGACGGCTGCCTTTGCCGGTGTGCTGATCGCACCGCTGACGCTGACCGGTGCCACCATGGGCGCGGTGCTCGGGCTGAAGGCATTCGCTGTCGCCATCATCGGCGGACTGAACAGCGGCATGGGCATCGTGGTCGGTGGGCTGATCCTGGGGATCGCCGAGACGACCACCGGCTTCTACCTGTCGACCGGCTACAAGGACGTGCCCGGTCTGCTGCTGCTGCTGCTGGTGCTGGCCGTCAAGCCGGCCGGGCTGTTCGGCACCACGGCGATCAAGAAGGTCTGAACATGAAGGGGCCTCAGCTCGCCGTTTATGCCGCTGCCATTGCGGCACTGATCGCCTTCCCGCTGGCGGTCGAGAACCCCTACTACATCCACCTGGTCGAGACCATCATGATCTACGCGATCGTGCTGTTCGGCTTGGACATCGTGGTCGGCTACACCGGCCAGGTCTCGCTCGGCCACGCCGGCCTGTTCGGCGTCGGCTCGTACACCGCTGGCGTGCTGGTGATGAAGCTCGGCGCACCGATCTGGCTCGCGCTGCCAGCCGCGCTCGGCGTCACTGCGGTGTTCGGCGCGTTGCTGGCGCTGCCCGCGCTAAAGGTCACCGGGCCTTACCTCGCCATGGTGACGCTGGCCTTCGGCACCATCATCCAGATTCTCATCAACGAGATGACCTTCCTCACCGAAGGGCCGATGGGCATCACGATGGGCAAGCCGCAGGCGTTCGGCATCACGCTCGAAAAGCGCGAGTTCTTCTGGGTCGTCGCTGGCGTGCTGGTCTTCACCTTGATCGTCGTGCACCGCATCCTCAGGAGCCACCTCGGCCGCGCCTTCGAGGCGCTGCGCGGCAGCCCGGTGGCGTCCGACTGCATGGGCGTGTCGGTCTACCGCTACAAGGTCTACGCGTTCGTGATCAGCGCCGCGCTGGCGGGCCTGGCCGGCTCGCTCTATGCCTACTCGGAACAGTACATCTCGCCCAACACCTACAACTTCGAGCTGACGGTGCTGTTCCTGTTGGCGGTCATCATGGGCGGGCGCAAGTCGCGCATCGGCTCGCTGCTGGGCGCAGCGATCATCGTGCTGCTGCCCAAGCTGCTCGATGACATCGTGATGTTCCGCTGGGTGTCGGTCGCCATCGCGGTGGGCGTGCTGGTCGGCGCGCTTATCTTCGTTCAGAGGGGCCGCAGCACCGTCCAGCGCGTGGCCGTGCCGGTGGTCGGCAGCGCCGCGCTGGCGGTGCTGTCGTTCCAGCTCAGTTCGATGACCGACTGGCGGCTGTCGATCTTCGGGCTGATCACGCTGTTCGTCGTCTACTACCTGCAGGACGGCATCGTCGGTTTCGTGCGCCAGCTGCTGAACCTGAAACCGTCGGCCGCCGACCATGCGGTGGTGACCAGCGAGGCCGACGCGGTCGGCCTCGCTGGTGGCGACGTGCAGCACGGCGACGTGCTTGTGCAGGCGCAACAGGTGCTGATGCAGTTCGGCGGGCTGAAGGCGCTGAACAACGTCGACCTGACGATCCGCCGTGGCACCATCCACGGCCTGATCGGTCCCAACGGTTCGGGCAAGAGCACGATGATGAACGTGCTCACCGGCATCTACCAGCCCACGGCCGGCACGATCACCTTCAAGAACAAAACAGTCGTCGGGCGGACGTCTTCGGACATCGCGCTGTCGGGCATCGCGCGCACCTTCCAGAACGTGCAGCTGTTCGGCGAGATGACGGCGCTGCAGAACGTGCTGGTCGGCCTGCACCACACCTTCGAGAGTCACCTGCTCGACGTGGCGCTGCACAGCCCACGCTACCGCCGCGAAGACAGCGCCGCCATCGCGCGCGCGATGGGCCTGCTGCGCTTCGTCGGCCTGGCCGACCTCGCGTACGAAGAAGCCCGCAACCTGCCCTACGGCAAGCAGCGGCTGCTGGAGATCGCCCGCGCACTGGCGCTCGACCCGCAGTTGCTGCTGCTCGACGAGCCGGCTGCCGGCCTGACCGCACCCGACATCAAGGAGCTGATCGGCTACATCCGCAAGATCCGCGAGCACGGCATCACGGTCATCCTGATCGAGCACCACATGGACGTGGTGATGGACCTGTGCGACACCGTCTCGGTGCTCGATTTCGGCCAGAAGATCGCCGAAGGCCTGCCGGCCGACGTGCAGGCCGACAGCAAGGTCATCGAGGCCTACCTCGGCGGCCAAGCCGCATGAACGGCCTGGAGCAGACAAGATGCTGACCATCGACAAACTCGAAGCGGGCTACGGCAAGGTCCAGGTGCTCCACGGCATCTCGATCGAGGTGCCCAAGGGCAAGGTCGTGACGCTGATCGGCTCCAACGGCGCCGGCAAGACGACGACGATGCGCGCGGTGTCCGGCATGATCAAGCCGACCGCTGGCAGCATCACGCTGACCGGCCAGCGCATCGACGGCCTGGAGAGCTACAGCATCGCCCGCCTCGGCCTCGCGCACTCGCCCGAAGGCCGCCGCGTGTTCGCCACGATGAGCGTCACCGACAACCTGACGCTCGGCGCCTTTCCGCGGCTCACCGGCAGCCGCCCGAGGGGCGATGTGAAGGCCGACCTGGAGCGCGCGCTGGAACTGTTCCCGCGCTTGAAAGAGCGCCGCAGCCAACTTGCCGGCACCTTGTCGGGCGGCGAGCAGCAGATGCTCGCGATGGCGCGCGCGGTGATGCTGAACCCCGAGATCGTGCTGCTGGATGAGCCGTCGATGGGCCTGGCGCCGATCCTCGTCGACGAGGTGTTCCGCATCATCGCCCGGCTGAAATCGGAAGGCGTGACGATGCTCTTGGTCGAGCAGTTCGCCGCCGCGGCGCTGAACGTGTCCGACTACGGCTACGTGCTGGAAAACGGCCGCATCGCCGTGCACGGCCCGGCAGAGAAGCTGAAGAACGATCCGGCCGTGAAGGCGGCGTATCTGGGGGGCGGGCACTGAACGCGCAGGAACCGCCCGCACCGCACCATTGCTGGACATTGCAGGCACCACAAACGCACCAATAAAGCCCACCCCGAAGACCAAACTCCCCAAGTTGGCGCCCAAATGCCGCACCAATTAGGCACTTAACTTGCTAATACGGTGCGTCTCGGATTGAGTCTGGTGCGTTGTGCCCCGACACGGTAGACAAGGGGCTGTCAATGGATCAGGTCAAGCAGGGCACCGATGCCCTGTTCATTCTTCTGGGCGCCATCATGGTGCTCGCCATGCACGCAGGCTTCGCCTTCCTGGAACTGGGCACGGTTCGCAAGAAAAACCAGGTCAATGCGCTGGTCAAGATCCTGGTCGACTTCGCCGTCTCGACCTTGGCCTACTTCTTCATCGGCTACACCGTGGCCTACGGCGTGGACTTCTTCGGCAGCGCGCAAACGCTCAGCGAGCGCAATGGCTACGAGCTGGTCAAGTTCTTCTTTCTGCTGACCTTCGCGGCAGCGATCCCGGCCATCGTCTCCGGTGGCATCGCCGAGCGGGCGCGCTTCGGCCCGCAGCTGGTGGCCACCGCGGTGCTGGTGGGGCTGGTGTACCCGGTGTTCGAAGGCATCACCTGGAACGGGCGCTTCGGCGTGCAGGCCTGGATCCAGGCCACCACCGGCCACCCCTTCCACGACTTCGCGGGCAGCGTGGTCGTGCACGCGGTGGGTGGCTGGATCGGTCTGGCTGCGGTGCTGCTGCTCGGCGCGCGCAGCAATCGCTATCGCAAGGATGGTGCGATCAGCGCCCACCCGCCATCGAGCATCCCGTTCCTGGCACTCGGCGCCTGGGTGCTGACCGTGGGCTGGTTCGGCTTCAATGTGATGAGCGCGCAAACCATCGACAAGATCTCGGGCCTGGTGGCGGTGAACTCGCTGATGGCGATGGTCGGCGGCACGCTGGTGGCCACGCTGATGGGGCGCAGCGACCCTGGCTTCACGTACAACGGCCCGCTGGCCGGGCTGGTGGCGGTGTGCGCTGGCTCCGATGTGATGCACCCGGCCGGCGCGTTGGTCACGGGTGGCGTGGCGGGCGCGATCTTCGTCTCGCTGTTCACGCTGACGCAGAACCGCTGGAAGATCGACGATGTGCTGGGCGTGTGGCCGCTGCACGGCCTGTGTGGCGCCTGGGGCGGGATCGCCTGCGGCATTTTCGGCCTGCCCTCGCTCGGCGGCATTGGTGGCGTCAACCTGTCGGCGCAGCTGCTGGGCACGGCGTTGGGCGTGGTGTGGGCGTTCGCAGGCGGGCTTGTCGTGTACGGTGCGCTCAAAGCCGTGGTCGGTTTGAGGATGTCGGCCGAAGACGAATACGACGGTGCCGACCTGTCGATTCACCGGATCGGCGCCACGCCGGAGCGCGAAGCCAGTTGGTGATCTGACGCGGCAGCGGCGCCGAGCACGGCGCCCTGCTCGCGTTCACTGGAACATCCCCAGCATCCGCTCCAGCGCGGTGGTGAACGGCATGTGCATCAGCGGCAGCGTCAGCAGCACGCCCACCAGGCCGACCGACATCGTGATCGGGAAGCCGATCGCGAAGATGTTCATTTGCTGCGCGACGCGGGCGATGATGCCGAGCACGAGGTTGGTGAACAGCAGCATCGCGATCAGCGGCAACGCGATCCACAGGCCGAGGCTGAAGATCTCAGCGCCCCACAGCTCGGGCCGCACGGCCTTCAAGAAAGCGAACGGCGCCTCGCCGACCGGAAACGCCTCGAAGCTCTGCGCCACCGCGGCGATCAACAGCAGGTGGCCGTTGATGACGATGAACAGCCAGCTGACGATCACCGTGAAAAACGAGCTGAGCGCAGTGCTCTGGCTGCGCGTGATCGGGTCGAAGAAGCCGGCGAAATTGAGGCCCATCTGCAGCCCGCCGACCTCACCGGCGAACTCGACCGCGGCGAACACGATGCGCACTGCGAAGGCGATCGAGAGACCGATCAGCATCTGCTGCACCACCAGCATCAGCGCCAGCGGCGAATCGAGCGCGACCACCGGCATCGCGGGCAGCGAGGGCTGCATGACGAAGGCGATCAAAAACGAGAGCGCCACCTTCAGCCGCATCGGCACACTGCGCTGGCCGATCACCGGCATCGTGCCCAGCATCGCCAGCACGCGCAGAAAGGGCCACAGCAGCGGGCTGACCCAGGCCCAGACCTGCGCCTCGTTGATGGTCAGCACGCCAGGCTTTCAGAGCGCGCGACCAGCCCGGCGCCGAGCCGCCTCAAGGCGGGCTGCGCCCCCTTGGGGGGCAGTGCAGTGGCGCAGCCACAAGCGTGGGGGCACCATGTCAGCCGACGACCGACGGGATCGCCTGGATCGTGCGTTGCAGGTATTCGACCAGCGTGGTCAACATCCACGGCCCGGCGATGGTCAGTACGCCGACGGCCGCGAGGATCTTCGGCACGAACGACAAGGTTGGCTCGTTGATCTGCGTGGCCGCCTGGAAGATGCTGACCAGCAGGCCGACGCCCAGCACCGTCAACAACACCGGCGCCGAGACCATCAGCAGCAGGTGCAGCGCCTGCTGGCCGAAGGTGAAGACTTGTTGTGAGTCCATGAAGCCCCTTTCAGGCGAAGCTGGCAGCGAGGGAGCCGAGCAAGAGATTCCAGCCATCGGCCAGCACGAACAGCATCAGCTTGAACGGCAGCGCAATCAGCACCGGGCTGAGCATCACCATGCCCAGGCTGGTCAGCACGCTGGCCACGATGATGTCGATGACGAGGAAGGGCACGAAGATCAGAAAGCCGATCTGGAACGCGCTCTTCAGCTCGCTGGTGACGAAGGCCGGCACCAGCACCTTGAACGGCACGTCGGCCGACTTGACGGACGGGTCGATCTTGCCCAGCTTCGCGAACAGCATCACATCGGCCTGGCGCGTCTGCTTCAGCATGAATTCGCGCATCGGCACCTCGCCGCGCTTCAGCGCTTCGTCGAAGGCGATCTGGTTCGTGTTGAAGGGCTCGTAGGCTTCGGTGTACACGCGGTCGATCGTCGGCCCCATCACAAAGAAGGTCAGGAACAGGCTCAGGCCGACCACCACCTGGTTCGGCGGCGCGGACTGCGTGCCCATCGCCTGGCGCAACAGGCTGAGCACGATGACGATGCGGGTGAAACCGGTCATCAGCAGCAGCACGGCCGGCAGGAAACTCAAGGCGGTGAAGAACAGCAGCGTCTGGATCGGCACCGAATAGCTGGTGCCCTGCGCGCCCTGCCCGATCACCAGCGGCAGGTTGGCGCCAGCACTCTGCGCGAACGCCGCGCCGCTGGAAAACGCCAGCAAGATGCCGGCGAGGCCGGTCAGTAAACGCTGGCCGATGAATGGGCTCCGCGTGAAACGCAGGGCCTCAAGGCGCACGGTCGGCTCCCGCAGCCGGGCCGCGCAGACGCCCCAGCACCTGGGCGAACGAACCGGCCACACCGCTGGCAGGCGACGGGATGCCCGCGACCTCGGCAGCGGGCTCCATCGTGTGCAGCGTCGTGATGCTGTGCGGCGTGACGCCCAGCACCAGCCAGCGGCGCTGATCGCCCTGCCCGACCTCGATGGTCAGGATGCGTTGCGAGGTCGACAGCGGCAGCGCGGCAATGCTGCGCATCGTGCCGCCCGAGGCGGCACCGCCCAGCGGCGTGCGCTTGAGCAGCCACAGCGCCAGCGGGATCATCACGATGATCGCTGCGAACCACAGCAGCGACGTCCAGGGCATGGTGTTCATTGGTGCGGCCGTGCGCGATCAGCCACCGCGGCTCAGGCGCCGCATGCGTTCGCTCGGTGTGACGATGTCGGTGAGGCGGATGCCGAACTTGTCGTTCACCACCACCACCTCGCCCTGCGCGATCAGGTAGCCGTTGACCAGCACGTCCATCGGCTCGCCAGCCATGGCTTCGAGCTCGACCACCGAGCCCTGTGCCAGCTGCAGGATGTGCTTGATCGGGATGCGGGTGCGACCCAGCTCCACGGTGAGCTGCACCGGGATGTCCAGGATCATGTTGATGTCGTTGCCCGCCACCGCGCCTGAGTCGCTGGCGAAGTTGGTGAACTTGGCTGGCGCCACCGAATCGACGGTGTTCTGCAGGGCCGAGGTGAACGGATCGTCGGCCGACACCGCCGTCGCTTCGGGTTTCGATTCAGCGAGTGCGGCGGCCCATTCGGCGGCCATCGCGTCTTCTTCGGCTTGCTTTTGTGCGGTGGCATCAGACATTGCGTGCTCCCAGCCAGCCCGTGTTCGAGCTGGTCAACAGTTGATCGACCTTCAGCGCATAGCGCCCATTCGAAATGCCGTAGTGGCACTCCAGTACCGGCACCCCGGAAATCTTTGCCTCGATGCCCGGCTGCAGGTCCAGCTCGATGAAGTCGCCGGCCTTGAACGACAGCAGCTGTTCGACCGTGGCCGGCGCGGTGGCGAGCTCGGCCACCAGTTCCACGTCGGCGGCCTGGATCTGCTCTTTCATCAGGTCCACCCAGCGGCGGTCCGGCTCGCCACTGTCGCCCTGCATCGTCGAATACAGGACGTCGCGGATCGGCTCCAGCGTTGAGTACGGAATGCAAAAGCTGATCGTGCCGATCGCGTCGCCGATCTCCAGCGTGAACGTCGTTGAGACCATGATCTCGCTGGGGGTCGCGATGTTGGCAAACTGCGGCTGCATTTCCGAGCGCTGGTACTCGAGTTCCAGCGGATAAATGCCTTGCCAGGCCTTCTTGTACTCGGCGGTGATGAGATCGACCAGGCGCCTGATGATGCGTTGCTCGGTGGGCGAAAACTCGCGGCCCTCGATGCGGGTGTGGTACTTGCCCGCACCGCCGAACAGCGCATCAATCACCGCGAACACCAGCGTCGGGTCGCAGACGATCAGCCCGTTGCCGCGCAGCGGCTTGACGCTGACGATGTTGAAGTTGGTCGGCACGACGATCTCGCGCAGAAAAACGCTGTACTTCTGCACCTTGATGGCGCCGATCGACACCTCGGGGCTCTTGCGGATGAGATTGAACAGGCCGCTGCGGATGTTGCGGGCGAAGCGCTCGCTGATGATCTCCATCGTCGGCATGCGGCCGCGAACGATGCGCTCCTGGCCCGCGATGTCGTAGTCGCGGATGCCGCCAGTGGGCTCATCCTCGACGTCGATCTTCTGGCTTTCGCCAGTGATGCCTTGCAACAGCGCATCGACTTCTTCTTGCGACAGGACCTGCTGATTCATGAGGACTGCGCGCTCACTGAATGATGAAGCTGGAGAAGTTGACGCTGGTGATCGGGTTGTGTTCGGCGGGCTTCTTCTTTTTCTTTTTCTTCGGCTTGTCGGTGGCCTCCGCGTCGGCGCCGGGCCCGGTTGCCGGTTCGTCGACTTCGATGATGATTCCCATCGGGCGCACCGATTCACGCATGATCTCGGCGGCCAGCTGCTCCTTGCCGCTGCGCTCCAGCAGCTCCTTCGAGGTCTTGTGGGACAGCACCATCAGGATGCCGTTGCGCACCGCTGGCAGGTACAGCTTGAGTTCGTCGGCGACATGCGCGTCGTCCACCTGCAGGGTGACGCCGATTTGCGCGAAACGCTCGACATCGCGGTCGGCCAGGTTGACGACGAACGGATCCAATGCCACGAACACTGGCGGCGCCTTGTGCTCGTCCTTCTTCGCATGGTCTTCCATGGCCGCAGGCGCATCGCCATCCTCGGCCGCAGCCTCCGCTGCTGCTGCTGCCTTCTGCTTGAGCATGTAGGCGGCGACGCCACCACCGATCAACAGCACCGCCAGCACCGCCGCAATGATGATGATCAGCTTCTTCTTGCCCTTCGTCGGAGCAACGACCTCGGCAACAGGGGGGGCAGCGGCGGCAGTGGCCATGACGGGTCCTTCAAATGAGAGTCGCTTGTCGGTGGCGCCCTGTGGAGGGGCCGCTCGCCAACGTTCGATTCATTATCAAAACGAGGCGTTTGAGCTAAGCGTCGATAAAGGACGGGAATAGGGGTGAATTGGCGATTGCATTCGCCAGTCGGCTGGGGGCTGCCTTGCTGGCAGCGGGCTGGGTTTTGCTTCTGCGAAGGGGCTGAGCCCTGCGGGAGACCGCGCCGGGTCTCGGCCCGGCTGCCGAGTAACTTTCTTCTGCTGGCACAGAAGAAAGTCACCAAAGAAGAGTGCCGGAACACCAGCCATTTGGCCTGCTCGCTGCGGCTACCCGCCTACTTCAACGGCTCTGGCCCGAG
>JANMXL010000108.1:0-6998 GCA_031380885.1 Burkholderiales bacterium
CCGCTGATGGTGAAGCCCTGTTCGTACAGCAGCCCGCGGATGCGGCGGATCAGCAGCACCTCGTGGTGCTGGTAGTAGCGGCGGTTGCCGCGCCGTTTCATCGGCTTGAGCTGGGTGAATTCCTGCTCCCAGTAGCGCAAAACATAAGGTTTCACGCCGCACAGATCGCTCACCTCACCGATGGTGAAGTAGCGTTTGGCAGGGATGTCAGGTAGGGAATTCTCCATTCAAATCAATAACATGGGGAGGGATCGAAGACTCTACTCGAAGCTGTCTCCGGGCGCTGTGTCGCCTTGCACGACATCCTTCAATTTGTGACTGGCGTGGAAGGTGACCACGTTGCGCGCCTTGATCGGAATGGTTTCGCCGGTGCGCGGGTTGCGGCCGGGGCGCGGTGCCTTGCGGCGGATGTTGAAGTTGCCGAAGCCCGACATCTTCACGTCGCGGCCGGTGACCAGCGCGGCCTGGATGAGGTCGAAGAAGGCCTCGACCATGTCCTTCGACTCGCGTTTGTTCAGGCCCAGGCGCTCAAACAGCAGGTCGGCCAGTTCGGCCTTGGTCAGGGTGGGCGCCTCGAGGCTGGACAGCATCATGGCGGGCGTCGAATCGTCGTTCATCGTCATCACCCGCGCAGCCGCACGCCGAGGCGCGTGCGCAATGTTTCGAGCACCCCGGCGACTGCAGCGTCGATGCGCTCGTCGGTCAGCGTGGCTTCATCGTCTCTCAGCTCCAGGCGCACCGCCAGGCTGCGCTCGGTGCTAGTCGTGCTGCCGGCAGCGACCGGCGGCCGGAACACGTCGAACAGGTTCGCCGAGCGGATCAAGCTGCCAGGAGCTCGTTCGAGGATGGCCTGCATCAAGGCGTCATGCGTGACGGCTTCATCGGCCATCACCGCAATATCGCGCCACGCCGATTGATGCTTCGGCAGCGGCACGAACGCGGGTACGGTGGTGTGCAGCAACGCAGCGAGATCGATCTCAAACACCACCGGCGCGCTGTTCAATTCATACGCCTGGCGCCAGCGCGGGTGCAACTCGCCGATGTGGCCGACCAAGACACCATCGATCTCGATGCGAGCACTGCGGCCAGGATGCAGCGCCGGGTGCTCGCACACCGCAAAGCTGACGGTGCGCGGCGAGAACAGCGCCTGCACATCGCCCTTCACGTCGAAGAAGTCGACCGCACGTTCCTTGCTGCCCCACTGCGGGGCATCGACCGGCCCATAGGCCAGACCGGCCACGCGCATCGGCTGCGCGACACCTGCCACGTCCAGCGGCCCGTCGGTAGCGTTCGCATCGCGGCGGAACACGCGGCCGATTTCGAACAGCCGCACGCGCGGCGCCTTGCGCGTGAGGTTGTGGCGCAGCGTGTTGACCAGGCTGCCGATCAGGCTGGAGCGCATCACCGACAGCGGGCTGGCGATCGGGTTCAGCACGCGGATCGGGTCGGGGTTGCCGGCCAGTTCGTGCTCCCAGCGCGCTTCGACGAAGCTGAAATTGATGGTTTCGAAGTAGTCGAGTGCGGCCAGGCGGTGGCGCACCGCATGCGGCGAGCGCTGCGCTTCGGGCCGCACGCGGGCGGTGATCGGCGCGCGCGGTGCGGTGTCGGGCAGGCTGTTGAAACCGATGACGCGGATCACTTCCTCGATCAGGTCTTCCTCGATCTGCAGGTCGAAGCGCCAGCTCGGCGGTGTGACCGTCAGCACGCCGGGCGTTTCGCTGAAGACCAGGCCGAGCCGCTGCATCACGCCCGCGCACTGCGTCTGTGTGACCGGCATGCCGATGACTTTCGCCGCGCGGTCGACGCGCAGCGTCACCGGCTTGGCTTCGGGCAACGCCAGCACCTGATCGTCGATCGGGCCGCACACGGTGTCGGGCGTGCCACAGATGTCGATGATCAACTGCGTCAGCCGCTCGATGTGCTCCACCGTCGTGGCTGGGTCGACACCCCGCTCGAAGCGGTGGCCCGCGTCGGTCGAGAAGTTGTAGCGGCGCGATCGGCCAGCCACCGCTTCGGGCCACCAGAACGCGGCTTCGACGTAGATGTTGCGCGTGTCGTCAGATACCGCGGTGGCGTCGCCGCCCATGATGCCGGCGAGTGACTCCACAGCGTGGTCATCCGCGATCACACCGACCTTGGCATCGACTTCCACTGTGCTGCCGTTCAGCAGCTTCAGCGTCTCGCCCGACCGGCCCCAGCGCACCTGGAGGCCGCCGTGGATCTTGTCGAGGTCAAAGATGTGGGAAGGCCGGCCGAACTCGAACATCACGTAGTTCGAAATGTCGACCAGCGGGCTGACCGAGCGTTGACCGCAGCGCGCGAGGCGGTCGACCATCCACGCAGGCGTGGTCGCCTTCGGGTTGACCTGGCGCACGATGCGGCCGGTGAAACGGCCGCACAGATCACTCGCTTCCACCGTGACCTTCAGCGTGTCGGCCGAACCCACGCGGGCTGATGGAAACGTCGGCTGCAGCAGCGGCGCGCCCGTCAGCGCGGCCACCTCGCGCGCAACGCCGAACACGCTGAGCACATGGCCGAGGTTCGGCGTCAGCTTCAGCGTGAACAGCGTGTCGTCGAGCAGCAGGTGATCACGCAGGCTGGCGCCGACGGTCGCGTCGGCCGCCAAGACCAGCAAGCCGCCATGCTCGTCAGACAGCTTCAGCTCGCGCGCCGAGCAAAGCATGCCCTGGCTTTCGACGCCGCGCAGCTTGCCGAGCTTGATGCGGAAGGGCTCGGTACTCACCTTCTCGTCGGCCGGCGGCAGTTCAGCGCCGACGGTGGCGCACGGCACCTTGATGCCGACGCGCACGTTCGGCGCACCGCAGACGATGTTCAACGGTGCAGCAGCACCCACATCGACCTGGCAGACATTCAGCCGATCGGCATCAGGGTGGCGCTCAACGGCCAGCACCAGGCCGACCACCACGCCACTGAACGGCGGCGCGGCCGGGCGCAGCTCTTCGACCTCCATGCCGGCCATCGTCAGCAGATCGGCCAGCTCGGCGGTGTTCAGGGGCGGGTTGCAGAACTCTCGCAACCACGACTCGGGGAATTGCATCGCGTGAACCTTGGGTGTGGGCTTACTTGAATTGCGACAGGAAGCGCAGGTCGCCGTCGAAGAACAGGCGCAGGTCGTTGACGCCGTAGCGCAGCATCGTCAACCGGTCCGGGCCCATGCCAAAGGCGAAGCCGATGTAGCGCTCCGGGTCGAGCCCGTAATTGCGCACGACGTTCGGGTGCACCTGGCCCGAGCCGGCCACTTCGAGCCAGCGGCCTTTCAGCGGCCCGCTGGCGAAAGCGATATCGACCTCGGCCGACGGCTCGGTGAACGGGAAAAACGACGGGCGGAAACGCAGCTGCAGGTCATCGGTCTCGAAGAAGGTGCGAAAGAAATCGGTGAAGACGACCTTCAGGTCCTTGAAGCTGACGTTCTCGCCGATCCACAGGCCTTCGCACTGGTGGAACATCGGCGAATGCGTCGCGTCGCTGTCGACGCGGTAGGTGCGGCCCGGCGCGATCACCCGAATCTCGGGCATCGGGTCGGCGCCGCGGTGCCTCTCGGCGTGAGCGCGGGCATACCTCACCTGCATCGGCGAGGTGTGCGGGCGCAGGTTCAGCCAGCGGCCTTCGGCGTCTTTCACGTCGACGTAGAAGGTGTCCTGCATCGAGCGCGCGGGGTGGTTCTCAGGGTTGTTCAGCGCGGTGAAGCTGTACCAGTCGGTTTCGATCTCGGGGCCTTCGGCCACGTCGAAGCCCATCGAAGCGAAGATCGATTCGATGCGCTCCATCGTGCGCGACACCGGATGCAGACCGCCGGCGCCACGCTGGCGACCGGGCAGCGTCACATCGAGCGCTTCGGCCTTCAACTGCGCATCGAGCTCGGCATCAGCCAGCGCCTGACGGCGTGCAGTCAGCGCTGCTTCGACCTGCTGCTTGGCGGCATTGATCGACGCGCCGCGGGCCTTTTTGTCGTCAGGCGACAGCGCCGCCAGCGCTTTCAATTGATCGGTGAGGCGACCGGATTTGCCCAGGTAACGCGCTTTCGCGTTTTCCAGATCGGGCGGTGTGGTGGCCTGCGCGAAGTCGCGCTGCGCATCGTGCACCAGGGGTTCGAGGTCGTTCATCGGATCGAGGTCTGAGGGCTGTCGCAACCGCAAAAAAAAGGCCAACACGAGGTCGGCCTTGAGAGACTTGCCACTGGGGGAACTGCGTCCACCAGCGTGCCACGCTGCCTCAGGCCGAAGCCCGAGGACAGAGCGAAGCGGTCAAGCGAGCTGGGCCTTCACCTTCTCGACGATGCTGCCGAAACCGGCAGGATCGTTCACGGCCATGTCGGCGAGCACCTTGCGGTCGATCTCGATCGACAGCTTCTTCAGGCCGGCCATGAACTTGCTGTAGGTGACGCCATGGCTGCGGCTGCCGGCGTTGATGCGGGCGATCCACAGATTGCGGAACACGCGCTTCTTGGTGCGGCGGTCGCGGTAGGCGTACTGCCCAGCGCGCATGACTGCTTGCTTGGCAATGCGGAAGACGTTTTTGCGACGGCCGCGGTAGCCCTTGGCAAGGGCAATGATTTTCTTGTGACGGGCACGGGCGGTTACACCACGTTTGACGCGAGGCATGTATTTTCTCCTTCAGTCAATTACAGGCCGGCGAAGGGCAACATCTGCTTGATGCGCCCCTTGTCGGTCTCGTGCACAGCGGTCGAACCACGCAAGTGGCGTTTGACCTTCGTGGACTTCTTGGTGAGGATGTGGCGCTTGAACGCCTGGCCCCGCTTGACGGTGCCACCCGGGCGAACGCGAAATCGCTTCTTCGCGCTGCTCTTGGTCTTCATTTTGGGCATGACTGCTCCTTTTAAGTTGCTGCTGCAGGCGCCGGCACGACACGTACCGTCTTGTAGGCCTGCAGTCGCTTCTGACAACATCCGGGCGACCAAACCCAAGTGCTGTATTCCTTGCTGTGTCAGGACTTTCGTTTCGGTCCCAACACCATGATCATCTGACGCCCTTCGAGCTTGGGCATGTTCTCGACCACCGACACATCGGCCAACTCGTCGCGGATGCGCTCCAAAAGCCGCATGCCGATGTCTTGGTGGGTGATTTCCCGACCGCGATAGCGCAAGGTGACCTTGCCCTTGTCGCCGTCTTCCTCGATGAAGCGGCGCAGGTTGCGCATCTTGATCTGGTAATCGCCTTCGTCGGTGCCGGGACGGAATTTGACTTCCTTGACCTCGATCACCTTCTGCTTCGATTTGGCTTCCGCCGCTCGCTTTTGCTCTTGGTACTTGAACTTGCCGTAGTCCATCAGGCGGCAGACCGGGGGCTCGGCGGTGGCGGCGATCTCGACCAGATCGACATCCAACTCGCCTGCCATGCGCAGCGCTTCCAAGGTACTCACGATGCCCAAGGGCTCGTTTTCCACACCGTTCAACCGGACTTCAGTCGCCATGATTTCCCGATTAAGCCGGTGCTTGCGCTCGGCATTGGGGGTACGGCGGTCAGCAAAAGTAGCGATGGTTCAAACCTTTCAAAGGATTCCAAGGCATGAGGAATCCACACATAAAAAACGCACGCACCGGTCGATCAAAGGGCTTGGCGCTCCAGCTGAAGGCAGGAGAGATCACGCTTTTTGAGCGATGCCGCCGGCGAACTTCACGGAGAAGTGTGCCAGCGACATGACACCGAGGTCTTGATTTCCCCGGGCGCGCACTGCGATGGTTCCGTTTGCCTTTTCCTTGTCACCCACGACGAGGATGTACGGAACCTTCTGCATCGAATGCTCACGAATTTTATAGGTTATTTTCTCGTTCCGCAAATCGAGGTTGACTCTAACTCCTTGTTTTTGCAGCGCTTTCGTCACTTCCTGGGCGTAGTCTGCCTGGTGTTCGGAGATATTGAGCACGCTGATTTGCACCGGCGCCAGCCACGCGGGCAGCGCCCCGGCGTGTTGTTCGATGAGGATGCCAATGAAACGCTCGAGGCTGCCGACGATGGCCCGGTGCAGCACCATCGGCGTGGCGCGCTCGCCAGCCTCGGTGACGTACTCGGCACCCAGGCGCTCGGGCATGTTGGGATCGACCTGGATCGTGCCGCATTGCCACTGGCGGCCGATCGCGTCTTTCAGCGTGTATTCGATCTTCGGGCCGTAGAACGCGCCCTCGCCTGGCGTGACGATGAATTCGCAGCCTGAACGGCGCAGGCTTTCCATCAGCGCGAACTCGGCCTTGTCCCACAGCGCGTCGGAGCCGATGCGCTTCTCGGGCCGCGTCGCGACCTTGTAGATGATGTTGGTGAAGCCGAAGTCGGCGTAGACCTTCTGCAGCAGCGTGGTGAACGCGGTGCATTCGTCGAGGATCTGGTCTTCGGTGCAGAAGATATGGCCGTCGTCCTGCGTGAAGCCGCGCACCCGCATGATCCCGTGCAGCGAGCCGCTGGGTTCGTTGCGGTGGCACTGGCCGAACTCGCCGTAGCGCAGCGGCAGATCGCGGTAGCTCTTGATGCCCTGCTTGAAGATCAGGATGTGGCCGGGGCAGTTCATCGGTTTCAGCGCGTATTCGCGCTTTTCCGATTCGGTGGTGAACATGTTCTCGCGGTACTTGTCCCAGTGCCCGGTCTTCTCCCACAGGCCCTGGTCCAACACCTGCGGGCCCTTGACCTCCAGGTAGCCGTTGTCGCGGTAGACCGCGCGCATGTGCTGCTCGACCTGCTGCCAGATCGCCCAGCCCTTCGGATGCCAGAACACCAGCCCCGGCGCGTGTTCGTCGATGTGGAACAAATCGAGCTCGCGGCCGAGCTTGCGATGGTCGCGCTTCTCGGCCTCCTCCAACATATGCAGGTGCTGCTGCAACTCGTCCTTGGTGGCCCAGGCGGTGCCGTAGATGCGCTGCAGCATCTCGTTGCGGTGGTCGCCACGCCAGTAGGCACCGGCCACTTTCATCAGCTTGAAGTGCTTGAGCTTGCCGGTGCTCGGCACATGCGGGCCGCGGCACAGGTCTT
>JANMXL010000129.1:0-27046 GCA_031380885.1 Burkholderiales bacterium
GTCGAGCATCGCGGGGTGCGCTTGCGCCGCGCTCATGCCGCACATCACGATCTGCACCTGCTTCTTCAAGCCCGCTTCGTTCATCGCCTGCAGGTAGCCGTCGGCGCGGTCTCGGCTGTTCACCAAGTCCAGCGTGTTGACAGCGAATGCGATGCGGCGGTGGCCCAGCGACAGCAGGTATTTCGTCCCCATGTAGGCGGCATGCAGACTGTCGGTGGTGACGGTGTTGACCGGGAAGCTGTCGTTCACGCGGTCGGCCATCACCACGGGCACGTTGCATTGCTGCAGCTCCTCGAGCGCGTGGTCGTAGCCCTGGCAGGGAATCAGGATCATGCCGGCGACCTGCCGCGACAGGACGAAGCGGATGCGCTCCATTTCGACTTTTGGATTCTCGTCGGCATGCGCCAACACCAAGAAGTAGCCGTTCGCCGATGCTGACTTTTCCAGCGCATGCACCAGCTCGACAAAGAACGAGTTGAGCAGGTCAGGGATGACCAGACCGATCGAGGTCGACCGGCTGCGGCGCAGGTCGGCGGCGATGCCGTTCGGTCGATAGCCCAGGCGCGAGGCTGCGGTGCGAACGCTCTCCATCCGACGCACCGACACGCCGGGCTTGCCGCTGAGAACCTTCGATGCGGTGGCGATGGATACCCCGGCGGCATGGGCCACCTCTCGCAAGGTGATGCTTGCGGGGAGTGGTGTGGGGGCGGCGGTGCTCATAAATATAGAACGTTTCATTTATTCTGCGCGATGCGCGGATCAGATGCAAGGATTGGTCGCTACTGGTTTTCCCCGTCTCTGGTGGCGCCGTGCGGGGCGGTCCATGACCGCAGGCGACAAGAGCGCGGACGATTCGCTGGACGCCGGCGCCCGCAGGGCCAATCAACCCACGCAGGTGCGATTCTTGCCGGTTCGCTTGGCCTCGTACAGGCCGTGGTCGGCGCGTTCCAGCGCGTCCTCCAGGCGTTCGCCTTCGCGGTAGACGGTGACGCCGGCGGAGAACGTGACGAGCACGTTTTTCTGCTCGTGCATGAACAGGCCGCCGCTGAGCGAGCGCTGCAGCCGCGTGACGATCAGCACGGCCTCGTCGAGCGGCGTGTCTGGCAGCAGCAGCACGAATTCTTCGCCGCCGTAGCGGGCCACCACATCGGTCGGGCGCAGCGTGCGGCTGACCACGGCGGCCAGCGATGTCAGCGCCTCGTCGCCGGCCGCGTGGCCAAGCTCGTCGTTCAGCCGCTTGAAGTTGTCGATGTCCAGCAGGCCGACGGACAAGCCCGCGCCGCCGCGCTCGCTACGCGCCTGCTCGGCTTCGAAGGCCTGCATCAGGCCGCGCCGGTTGGCGATCTGCGTCAGCGGGTCGGTCGAGACCTCGTTCGACAACCGGCGCAATTCGCCCTCTAGCTGTTCGACCTGCTGCGTCAATGCGCTGGCGCGGCTGTGCTCGTCGCTCAGGCGCTGACGCGTCTGGCTGACGAGGTCGTGCACCGCGCGGCTCTCGACCACCATCTCGCGCACCACGTCGGCCAGGCTCTCCAGTGAGTCGGCGTTTTCGACCACGCTGGCGTAACGGCCCACGTGGTCCTGGAATCGGCCGGTCTGCTGACCCAGTTCGCCCAGCTCGGCCAGCATGTCGTGGATCATCGATTTCAAGGCCTGGCGTGCGCCGTCGCGGGCCACGCGAAGCTCGGCCTGGCGCTCGCGCGTGGTGCGCAGCAACTCGCTGATCGACTTGACGCCGCGCGCGGTCAGGCCGTCGTCCAGGCGCGCGCGAATCGCTTCGCATTGCCCGCGCGCCCAGCTGTCGTCTTCGGCCAGGTCGGTCAGGCTGTCGGTCAACTCGAAGCACAGCGAGCCAAGCTGTTCCATCAAATGCTGGCGGTGCTGCAGCACCCAGTCGGCGCGACCGCACAGTTGCTCCAGCTCGTCGGCCAGCGCCGGCGTCGCGCCGCCCTCCTGCAAGCGCTGCGAGGCCTGGGCGATGGCGTCGGCCAGCTCGCGGCCGGTGCTCTCGCGCAGCGGCAGCGCCTGTCGAATGCTGCGGTCGAAACTGCCGACCACGCGGTTCCAGTGCGGCTGCTGCGGGTCGATCGCAGCAGATGCATCGGTGCCGTCAGCGGGTGTTGCCTGCACAGGCATGGCCACCGCAGCCGGCGCAGCGTTCATGCGGCTTGCGGGTGCGTCGGACACATCGGGCGCCGCGTCGGCGTTGTCGCTGTCCCAGTTGTTGAGCAATTGGCCCAGGCGCTGCTGCAACCGGGTGGCGTCGCCGCGACTGCCTTCGAGCACGCGCTGCAGGCTGTCCTTGCGACGGGCCAGGGTCCAGTGGCGTCCACCGCGTTCGATGCCGCGCACCACGCGGTCGATCAGCGACGCGATCTGCGCACCGCCGGGGTCGGGTGCGTCGAGCCGGCGCTCGGCCTGTTCCCAGCGGCCGTCGGCCAGCGCAGCCACGAAGGCGGCTGCGGCCTTGGCGTCGAAAGCGCGCTGGGCCAGGCGTTCTATCAGCGGCAGCGCGCGCGCCGGCAACGCGGTGGCGGGAGCCACATCGACGGCAGGGTCAGCACGTTTGGCAGAGCTCATCGTGAGACGCGAGACAGAGGGTCGATCCGCCCAGCTCTCAAGCGGCCGGGTAGCTGCTGCGCGGGCCGCGCAATTCGGGTCCGCTCAGTCCGTCGGCAGCGTCCATGTCGCCGGCCTTGCCGATCCACGGCGCCTTCTTCGGCAGAATAGTTTGCTGCAGCCAAGTCTCGATGTCCTCGGGCGGCAACGGGCGGCTGAACAGGAAGCCCTGCATCACCACGCAACCCAGCCGGTGCAGCACTTCCATCTGGCGCAGGTTCTCGACGCCTTCGGCGATCACGCGCAGGCCGAGCGAGCGCGCCAGCGCGATGATGGCGGTGATGACGGCCGAACTCTGCGGCGTCAGGCCGAGGTCGCGCACGAAAGAGCGGTCGATCTTCAACTCGCTGATCGGCAGCGTGGTCAGGTAGGCCAGCGACGAATAGCCGGTGCCGAAGTCGTCGATGGAAATCTCGACCCCGATCTCGTTCAGCCGGTGCAGCGACGGGATCACGTTTTGCAGGTCCTTCATCAGGCCCGTCTCGGTGATTTCGAGTTCGATTGCGTGGTGCGGCACGCCGTAGTGCGTGACGGCCTGGTGAATGTGCTCGACCAGGTCGGTGCGTTCAAACAGGCGGTTCGGCAGGTTGACGGCAATCGAGTCGGCGAAGCCGAAACTGTCTTGCCAGATGCGCGCCTGGCGTGCCGCTTCGCGGATCGCCCATTCGCTCATCGGCACGATCAGCCCGGTCTCTTCGGCCAGCGGAATGAAGTCGGCCGGCGCCACCAGCACGCCGTTGCGGTTCCAGCGCATCAGCGCCTCGGCCCCCACCATGCGGGCACCGCGCACGTCGATCTTCGGCTGGTAGTGCAGCACCAGTTCGCCACGCTCCAGCGCCTTGTGCAGCGCGCTTTCGAGTTCGAGCTTCTCGCGGCCCTTGCCGGCCAGTTGCGGCCGGTACAGCGAGGCGGCGTTGCGGCCCTGCGCCTTGACGGCGTACATCGCCACGTCGGCGTTGCGCATCAGGTCGGCCACCGACGCGCCGTCGCGCGGAAACAGCGCAATGCCCACGCTGGCGGTGACGAAGCATTCTTGCCCGCCCACGAAAATCGGCTCGCGCATCTGGTCGAGGATGCGGCCGGCAACGCGTTCGGCGTCGCGCTCGTCGGCCACCTCGGGCAGCAGCGCCACGAATTCATCGCCGCCGTAGCGGCCCACGGCTTCCAGCGTGCGATGGGATCGCGAACCCATCGATTCGAGTGAGCTTTCCATCACCTGGTCGGAGTGGCGAACACAGGAGCGCAGGCGGCGCGACACCTCCATCAGCAGTTCGTCACCGGCGCCGTGGCCCAGCGTGTCGTTGATGATCTTGAAGCGGTCGAGGTCGATCAGCAGCACGCCGACCTGGTGGTCGAGCCGGCGCGCGTGTTCGAGCGCACGCTCGGTGCGCCAGATCAACTGCCGGCGGTTCGGCAGGCCGGTCAGCGTGTCGAAATTCGCCAGGTGGCGGATCTTGTCTTCGGCCACGCGGCGATCGGTCACGTCTTGCACGATGCCGGTGTAGCCGATCAGGTTGCCGTGCTCGTCGAACTCGGGTTCGGCCTCGGTGTGGATGATGCGTTGGCGGCCGTCGGTCAGCAGCACCGGCACGTCGGTGGCAAGCACCGAGCTGTGCGTCAGCACATCGTGCAGCATGGTGAAGAAGCCGGTGCGTTCCTCGGCCGGCAGCATGCGCATCAGCGCGCGGAAACCCAGCACGTCGCCTGGGCTTTTGCCCAGCACGCGCAGCCCCTCGACCGACAGGATCAGCGCGCTCTGGCTGCGCCGCCAGTCGAAGCTGCCCATGCGGGCCAGGTCTTGCGCGCGGGCCAGCTTGGACTTGCTGCGCTCCAACTCCATGCGCGTGCGCGAGGCCCGCAGCAGGTAGCGCAGGCGGCCGGCCAGCAGGCTCCACTGGGTCGACTTGACGAAGAAGTCGGTGGCGCCGGCTTCGTAGGCGCGCGTGATCGAGGCATCGTCGTCGAGGCCGGTCAGCATCAGCACCGGCAACGCCTCTACACCGGGCAGGTTGCGCAACTCGCGGCAGGTCTGGAAGCCGTCCATGCCGGGCATCAGCGCGTCCAGCACCACCACATCGGGCAACCATTCGCCCAGCAGGCGGATGGCGGCCTCGCCGCTGGTGGCCTCGGTCACGGCAAAGCCACGCTCGCGCAGCGCGATCGAAGTCAACAACAAGTTCACTTCGTCGTCGTCGACGAGGAGCACCTTGGGTTGACCCAGCAATTCCTCGTGTGTCGACACGGAGCTTGAAGTCATGGCGTGCGTTGCAACAACTGTTTCAGGGCTTGTAGCACGAACTCTATTTCGCGACACATGTCGTCGATGCCGGGACCCGCAAGGTCGAGCGTGCCGGCACGCGCCGACGCCTCGATGTGGGCGCACATCTGCGACAGCGCCAGCGCACCGATGCTGGCCGACGACGATTTCAAGGTGTGCGCCACGTGGCGAATGGCGGCCGAGTCGGCAGCGGCGCGCGCCTGGAGCAATTGCGGCACCAACCGCGCCACCGAGGTCTCGAAGGCCTTCAGCACCCGCTGGAGCAACTGGTTCTCGCCTTTCGGATCCAGCTCGCGCAGCCGCTCCAGCGCTGCGGCGTCGAGCACGGTGGGCGAACGCGTTGGAGGGCTGTTCATGTTCGCGATGCCGATGGCGGCGGCGTCAAGACCCGGCCCCGTTTGCGGCCGACAGCAGCATGGTTTGGATGAGCGACAAATGCCAGGGTCATGGCGCCACGGTGCAAACAAGCGAGCGTTCGAGACCGACGCATCGAAGCACGCCGGGAGTGATCTCAAGTGTGCCTGACGGCCACCGGCCCACACCGGGCTGGTGGCGCCATGACGAGACAGGGAACGTGAAGCTTGGCATGGCGGGGCGGAATGGAAATGCGAGCGGGTGGGTCGCAGCGCGCGCCGTCAGCGGCGCCGACCCTGGAAATGGCCGATGCCCTGCTTGACGATGCCGATGCGGGTCCCCCTGTTTGTCGGCATCCCTGTGCGAGACTTGAACCCAATGCGACTCTTCACCCCTTTGCGCATGCGACGTGACCACGACAAGCCCCGCAGGGTCGGCCACCCCGCCTCGCTTTGGCAAACCGGCGCCGCCGCCTGCGGGCTCGTGGTGTGCGCGTCGACCGCGCAGGCGGCCGACGCGGTCGCGCGGCGCGAGTTGCCACTGGTGCTGGCGTGGCTGGGCCTGCTGTCGTTGGGGGTCGCGGTGGTCGCCGCAGCGGCGGCACTGCGCTTGTGGCGGCAGCGCACGGCGCTGACGCAGCAACTGCACGATGCACGCGTGGCCGCGTCGGCGTTGTCCGAGGTGCTCGATGTCTGGCACTGGCGCAGCGACCGCGCGCACCGACTGAGCTGGCTGCGGCCGCCGCGCGGCGCACTGCCGGCCGCCTGGGCCGGTGCGCAGCCGGCCGAGCTGTTGTGGGCCCGCTTCGTGGCCGCCGAACCCGCCGCGCTGCGCGCCCGCCTGGACGCCGCAGCGCCGCTGATCGATCTGCCGGCCCGCCAGGCGCAGCACGGCGACGCGGCGGCGTTGGGCAACTTGCAGGCCGTCGCCCTGAAAGACCGTGACGGCCGGTTCATGGGCTACGAAGGCACCTGGCGCGAAGCGGTCGCGCCGCCGCCGCCAGCGGTCGCTGCCTTGGCCGACAGCGTTCAAGACGAGCAGGCCTCGTTCAGCTACACCGTGTCGCACGACCTGCGCGCACCGATCCGCGTGGTCGAAGGCTTCACCAAGATCATCAAGGAAGACTACGGCCGCCTGCTCGACCGCATCGGCAACGACCACCTGGACCGGGTGCTGGCCGCCGCCGCGCGCATGAACAGCATGATCGACGCGCTGCTGGCGTTGTCGCAACTGTCGGCCAAGCCGGTGTCCCGCCAGCCGGTCAACCTGTCGCAACTGGCCGACTTTGTCATCGAAGACCTGCGGCGGCAATTGCCTCAGCACGCGGTGACGGTGCACATCGACCCAGCGATGCAGGTGCAGGGCGACCCGACGCTGTTGCGGGTGGTGCTCGAAAATCTGCTGGGCAACGCCTGGAAATACACCGGCAAGCGTGCCGATGCGCAGGTTTGGTTCGAGCGCTGCACCGACACCGCAACCCCCAGCTTCACCGTTCGCGACAACGGAGCCGGGTTCGACATGCGCTTTGCCGACCGCCTGTTCGGCGTGTTCCAGCGCCTGCACAGCGCAAGTGAATTCCAAGGCACTGGCGTCGGCTTGGCCTCGGTGCGCCGCATCGTGCACAAGCACGGCGGCGAGGTGTGGGCTGAGTCCGCGGTGGGACAAGGCGCAAGCTTCCATTTTTCGCTGACACCGCTGTCTAACTGACGCTGACGCAGCACCGGCGCGCGATGCTTCCGAGGGCGCGGGAGGCGTGAACGCAACACAGTGGCCCGCCGCAGCGCTCACGCGCCGACCTCGGCTAAACCAGCAGGTTTAACCCAGACGGGACCTCAGAGGTCGGCCGCCCCCGAAAGCCGCTCGACTGCTTCCAGCAGGCGTTCGGCCTCGGCGCCCAGGGCCAGACCGTTCGTTGTGGCCATGCGCTGCAGGCGGTCGAAGGCGGCATCGCGGGCCAGCGAGTAGCGGTGCATCAGTACGCCGACGGCCATCGCCTCGACCGGCGACAGCGATTCGGTGCGCCGCGACACCGCGGGCGGCGCCATGGCAGCGGGGACGATCGTTGCGGCAGCAGACGACGCCTTCAGCCGCGCAAACACCGCCTGCACCGCTGGCACGATCTGCCCGATGTCCAGCGGCTTGACCAGGTAATCGACGGCGCCGAGCTCATGCACCTGACGCACCGTGTCGTCGTCGGTGAACGCCGAAAGGAACATGAAAGGCATCTTGCAGTATTCGCGCAGGTAGGCAGCGACATCGAAGCCGCTCATGCCCTCCATGCGGATATCGAGCAAGGCCAGATCAGGGCGGTGCTCACGCGCGAGCAGGATCGCGTCATCGCCGTTGTCGGCGTCGATCACGTCATAGCCGGCCTGCGTCAGGCCGTGGGCGAGCGTTGCCAGCACCAGCCGGTCATCGTCCACCACCAGAATTTTGCCGCCCACTCCGGACGGTGCTTGCGCGACTGCCACCACAGTACCCCTGCAACTTCAAAACAACGGATGACCGGGCTGTTGACATTGACACCGCACCGGGCCTGCGCCTGCCACGGCGCCGTCACATTCTGCGCCCAAAGCCGTGTGGCTGAACACCAAAACCAGTCTCAGGCCGCTGTCTTTCGGCGCGTGGCATTCATCACGCCGGGTGCCACGATGCTCACGGTGGCGACCACGTGATCGCCCTCCTGCTCGATGCTGAGTTGCGCGCAACGCCGTGGCAACAAGGCGCGCACCAGACCGAGGCCCGACACGCCACCGGGCACCCGCGCCAAGTTGAAATCGTCGGCCAGGCGGGCGGGGTTGCGAATCACGATGCGCACGCCGCCCTCCTCGCAGACCAGCGTGCACGCCACCGCGGGCAGCGCGGTATCGGCAGGGCCGGCCTCGCGACGCTGCATCGCGCTGTGCTTGACGGCGTTGGTCAGCAGCTCGTTGAGGGTCAGCGCGATCGGAATCGACTCTGCCTCGGGCAGCACCCATTGTTCAGGCTGATCACCCTGCACCGCCAAGGCGATCGGGTGGCCGAAGGTGCGCTGCACCGATGCGGCGATGGCCTCCACGACAGCCGTGACCTGCAGCGGCCCGCCCGCGCCGACCTGCAGCCCGTAGACCTGCGCGATCGCCTGCACCTGACCCACCACCTCCGACATCGCTGAGGCCATCTCGGGCTTGCGGGTGGCGATCTGCTGCAACAGCCCGGCGACGCCTTGCAGGTTGTTCTTGATGCGGTGGTGCACTTCTTTGACCAGCATTTCGCGTTGCGCGATCGCCTCGTCGAACTTCGCCTGCTCTGCCGCCCGTTGTTCGGTCACGTCTGTGGCGACCAGCAGCAGTTGATCGGGCGGTTGGCCTGGTGCGGCCAGCGGCAGGTAGCGCGCATCCCAGACGCGCAGCTCACCTTTCATCGGGATCTGGTATTCGCGCTGCGTCACCGTGCTGGCGCGCAGCGCCTGCTCCATGTCCAGGCGCCGCTGCGCCGCCAGATCAGGCTCGAAGATGTCCTCGGGGCTGCAGCCCACCAGCTGGTCGATCGTGAGGTCGACACTGCGCGCCGCGGCCAGATTGGCCTGCAGGATGGTCAGCGTGCGCGCATCGCGCACTGTGATCGCCATCGGTGCGGCCTCGATGATGCGCTGCAGCGAGGCTTGTGCCTCCTCGATGCGGGCCTCGGCCTGGCGCCGCCGCTCGATGTCGAGCAGCGCGTAGGTCAGCTGCCGCCCGCGCGATTCGCTGCCGGTCACCACCGCATTGCCAACGACCCAGAACTGCCGTCCATCGCGGGCCTTGACGCGGCATTCGAAGGTCTCGGCCTCACCCTCGACCAGGTCATCGAGGTACTGCGTGCGGCGAAACGGGTGATCGGCTTCGGGCGTGGCGACGGTGCTGATCGGCTGGTCGATGAAGTCGCCGAGGTCGGCGCCGAACATGCGCCGCGCCGAGCGGTTCATCCATTCGATGCCGCGGGGCCCGACCGTCACGATGCCGACCAGCACCGAGTCCAGGATCGCCCGGGTGCGGTTGGCCTGCAGCGCCACCGCATGTTCGGCGCGGTGCCGTGCATCGACGTTGACGAACGAGGCAATGATGCCGCCCGCGGGGTCGTCGCCGACCAGGCGGGTGCTGATCTGCACCCACACCACCCGACCGTTACGCTGGTGCAGCTGCCGCTCGCCGATCCAGCGGCCATGCAGCTGCAGGGCATGCTGTTCCTGCGCGGACAGGCGCTCGTGCTCCTCGGCATCGACGAACAGCGAGCGCAGCGGCAGCCCCTGCAACTCGGCGGCCGGATAGCCCGCCAGCTGCGCGAGCGCGTCGTTGGCGCGTTGCAGCACGCCGTCGCGCACGAAGGCGATGCCCACTTCCGACAGGCTGAACATCAGCTCGCGGTCGCGTGCCAGCTGTTCCAGCTCGACCTGCTGCGCTTTCAGCCGGGTGATGTCGGACAGCACCGCAATCGCCTCGATCTGCTGCGACACCGGCCCGGTGCGGCGCACCGACAGCGCATACCAGCGCAGGGGGTGGTCATTCGCCGCGCCCGCCGCCGGGTCCATCGAGAATTCGGTCTCGAAGATCAGCCCCGCCGTCAGCGCCTGCAGGGTGTCGGCAGCGATGCGCTGGCCCTGCGGCGAGCTGCCGAACAGCTCGGCAATGCCGCTGCCCGCGACCCCCACCGACGGCAAGCCCAGCATCGCCTCAAAGCGCCGGTTGCAGCGCACCAGCACATTGCCGCGGATGTAGGCGATGCCTGCCGAGGTGCTTTCGAGAATCGTTGTCAGCTCGCGCAGCAACTGCTCGCTGCGCTGCTGCGTCTGGTGTTGCTCGGTGATGTCCAGCGTCACCACCGAGGTGGTGCGTTTGCCCGAAGCCAGCGTGGCCGGCTCGACCCGGGTCAGCAGCCAGCGCAGGCCCAGCTGAGGATGCCGAATGGCATAGCGCACCTCGGCGCGCTGCGCACTGCGCAGGGCCTGCTGAAGCGCGTCGTAGTCGGCCAGTGACGCCTCGGCCACGATGTCGCGGCTGATCGACTGCAGGGCCGCCGAGGTGGGCACCGTGCTCGCATCGGCTCGCGACTCCGCAGCCTTCGGCGAGGGCCGCTGGCGCACCCAGCCGGAGCTCTCCTGGAACGTGGCCAGACCGACGCCGGCGGTGTCCATCAGTGCGCCGATCTGCATCTGCGCCAGGTCGCGTTCGTCCTCGATGCTGCGGTCTTCCAGGATCGCCATGTGGCGCCGCGCACCGCCCGGTGTGGTGTAGCAGCGCACGATGGAGCGCAGCCGGCGCAAGCCGCCCTGTCCTTGTGCATTCACTGGCGGCAGCCAGCCCTGCGCGACCACCGGCTTGGCCGAGGGCTGCAACGCCGGAGACGGGCCGCTGTCGGTCCAGCCCAGCAACTGGCGCAACTCGGGCGAGGCGTCGGCCAGCACCGCCGGCACCGCCCCTGCCAGCGCATCGAAGGCCGGGTTGGTGCGCACCAGCAGACCGGCCTCATCGAACAACACCATGCCGATCGGGCTGAGGTCGAACCAGTCGTCGATCTCGCGCGCCGAGCGGTCGGCGCGTTCGCGGGCCATGTGCTCGGCGGTGCTGTCCTGCAGCACCGACATCGCAAAAACGCGGCCGTTCTCGTCGGTCAGCAGGCTGCGGTTGGCGCGGAACCAGCGCTCGCGGCCATCGGCGGCGACGATTCGGCGGTTCATCAACGCCGAATCGGCCTCGCGGTCGGTGGGTTCTTGCCAGCGCTCGCGCAGCCTCAGGCTGCTGGCGCGGTCTTCTTCGGGTTCGAGCGCCACCGGGTCGCTGCCGATCAGCTGCTCTCGCGGGTACCCGCTGAAGGCGACAAACGCTGGATTCACGTCGACGATGCGCCAGCGGGTGTCCTGCAGCATCGCGGGGAATGGCGAATGCCACAGCACCTGCATCAGCTCGGCGATCACCGGACCAACGATGGTCGACGGCAGCGCCGCGTCGGGCGGCGTCGCGTCGCGCCACTGCAGACGCAAGGCATACAGGCCCGAGCCCAGCACCTGCCAGGCCGCATCGGCGCTGCGGCCATCGGCCATCACCGCAGCCGGTGGCTGGGCGGGCACCGCGCGTCGCGAAGAGGCCGCAGCGCGGGCGGTGGCATGGCCCGGCGTGCGCAGCGCACCCGGCGAAGTCGCGATGGCCTGACGCAGCCAATCGACCAGCGCGGCGCCGAGCACGCCCTGCCATTCTGCGAGCGTCACACCGACCACGCCCGGCGTGCGGCGCAGCGCGGCGGTGTTGGCAAAGGTCACCTGCGCGCGGCGATCGAACAGCAACACGCCTTCACTGAGGCGATCGAAAAACTGTTCGAGGGCGGGCTGGCTGGCGACGGCGTCCATCGCGCTCACCGCAGACGGGTTCGCAGGCTCATGCCTGTGAACTCATCGCGTCATCTCTCACGCCGGTGTTTGTCACACCGTCAGTCGAGATCGGCCGCCGAGGCCAGCGCCCGCAACTCGGCCTGGTTGATCTCGCGCACGCCCATCATCAAGGCCTCGGCGCATTCGCGGAAGTCGTACAGCGACTCGGCTTCGATCGCCTTGACCAGGTTGAAGTACGGTGAATACGGGCCGGTGCCGTCGATCAAGGTTTCATGCACCCGCTGCGGCACGGGGATGGTGCGCAACAGCTCGGCAAGCGGCTGCTGGAACAGGCGGTCGAGCAGCGAGAACACGCCGCAGATGAACAGCTCGTTGCGCATCTCGGCATCGCCGCCGGAGCTGCGCGCCAGCTCTTCCATCAGCAGGCCACGCCGCACCGAGGCGAACATCGCCGCACGCAGGTTTGGTTCCTTGCTGGCGGTGGCCAGCAGCAGCGCGAGCCAACGCTTGAGCCGCTGGTAGCCGAGCAGCATCAGCGCATGACGGAAAGAGCTGACCTCGACCGACAAGCCGAAGGCGGGCGAATTGATGTAGCGCAGCACCTTGAAGCCCAGCGACGGGTCGCGCTTCAGGGTGTTTTCCAGTTTTTCAGCAGGTTCTTCGGCATCGACCTGGCGGATGAGTTCAACCACGGTCTGCAGGTCGATCGGCGGGGCCGGGGCGCGGCTTCCTTTGGGGCGTTCCGTGACCTCATCGCCGAGCGGCCAACCCAGCACCGCCACGGCACCGCGCGCGAAGGCGCCGTCCATGTCAGCGGTGTTGTGGATGCCAGCGAGCACGTGGGGGATGGTGCGCGTCACACCGATTGGGGCGACGCCGCCCGAGGCCACCCGGCGGTCGTCGGACAGATCGATGATCGATTGCGTGAAGCACGGCAGCACGTCGCGTGGCAACTCCTTCAACGGCCGGCCCTTGAGCATCAGCGTGGTGCCGTGGGCATGCAGCGCGACGATGGACGCCGTATTCACCGGGTCGGCGGCCATGAACGCCGGCACTTCGACCATCAGGTTGTGCGATGGTGAGGTTTGCAGCAGGTCGTGCAGCAGGCTCTCGCTGGTGACGTTGAGCGACACCCGACCACCGTTCGCCGGCCAGACCGAGCTCACCGCGTGCAGCAACTGCGCCGCGTCGAGCGCCACGTCGGGGCGCAACGGAAACACCGTCAGCCGGGTCGCGGTGACCGCACGGTTGCGGTCGATGAAAGCGGAATAGCCCAGCGCCACCTGACCCAGTATGTCGTCGTCCAGCACAAGCACTCCTACCCATTTGAGATGCTCCGCCGGCAGACGCCTGCGGTGCCTGATCCGGTCAGGGATTGACGTATTGGAACAGCGACAGCCTTTGCACCATTGAATAGGATCTCAATGCAACATCGTAGCCGTTTTCCTTGGCTTTGAAGTCAGCAATCGCCTGAACGAGATCGAGGTCTTCTGCGCTTGATCGCTCGGTTTGGGCACTCAGTTTCTGGGTGGCGAACTGCTCGACCTGGGTGTCGATTCTGTTGAGTACCGTGCCGGCTGCCGACCGCACCGTGCGCAGCGTGCCGAGCGTGGCGTCTACGTCACGAAGGCCGTCGGATGTCGCCTGCGCACGCTGTGCCCCGGTTCGGCCCTGAAGCCGCAGGCCGGCGATCGCGGTGTCGAGGACGCCGAACACACTCGAGGTCGGTGTCGATGGACGAACCTCGAACTGGTCACCCGCGACCGGCTTGCCGGAAATGCTGACGCTGGTGCCGTGAAATTCAATGGCGCGGCCGTCAGCGAACGTTCCCGTGCTTTCGGTGGTGGCGCTGGTCGGCGTGGCGAGCGGAAAACTTTCGATGGCGTAGTCGGTGGCGCTGGTGAAGCGGATGCGGTAACCCGTATCGGCCACGGGGAACAGCGCCGACGGATTTTTCACGCTACCGGCGTCGATCCAAGCGTCTTTGACCGCGATGTTGGTCACGTTGTTGGTGGTGGCGCTGGTCACGAACACCCCATTGCCCGAACCCGAGCTCAACCACGCCGCGGCGCCATCGGTGCTCAGTGGCAGCGCCGTGTCGGCGTCAGTCTGCGTCTGGCCGGTGATGCCGCGAAACTGCACGCCTGTCGGCGTGTCGAGGAACGGCGGCTGGTTCGAACTTTGCCCGCCGAACAGGTAGGTGCCCGACCCGTCTGAACGATTGGCGAGCGCGAACAAGGCATCTCGCACGCCCTTGATCTTTTCTGCCTGGATCGAGCGTTCTGCATCCGTGTAGCTGCCGTTGCCGCTGGCCACCAGCGCCTCGCGCGCCTGCAACAGCAATTCATGCGCATCGCCGAGGGCGCTTTCAGTCTGACTGACGACCACCCTGCTGGCTTCAGCGCTGCGCTGCGAGGTGTCGCTGCGCAGTTCGATGGCCAGTGCACGCTCGACCCGCGCTGCAGCGGCTGGGTCGTCACTGGCCTTGAGCACTCGCTTGCCGCTGGACGTTCGGTCCTGCGCTTCGGACAGTTCCATCTGACGCCGCTGCAGGTTGTCGATCGTCGACGCGTACATGTTTGATGTGCTGATTCGCATGATGAAGTCTCGATCGATGATGAAGCGCCGGTGCGGTCGACGCAGGCGACCGCGTCAGCGGGCAACCTGCAGCAGGGTCTCGAACACCGATTGCGCGACCTGCAACATCTTCGCCGCCGCCTGGTAGCTTTGCTGGTACTGGATCAGGCGCGCCGCCTCCTCGTCCAGGTTGACGCCGGACTGGCTGGCCCGGGCTCTTTCAGTGCTGTCGGCCACAGCGGCCGACAGATTGGCAGAAGCCTTTGCGCTTTGCACCCGCACACCGACATTGGCCAGAATGTTCGCGTAGGTGTCGGTCGCGCTGGTGCCGGGCTGCTCGGTGGCGCCATTCCACACGGTGCCGACCAGCGGGCTGTCGCGCAACGACAGCAGCGCATGGGCGTTGCGGTTGTCGCCGAGCGGGAATGTGTTGCGCCCGACCGCAAAGCTGTCACTGAGCACCGCTGGTGTGGCGCTGGGATCGGCGGCTACCGGCACGCCGGTGACTGTCAGCTTGAACCCATTGGTCGACGTGGTGCCTGGGTAGTCGATGGGCTGGCCTGGTTGCCATCCGGTCGGCGCACTGGTTCCAGCGGCATCT
The DNA here is from genome assembly GCA_031380885.1 of Burkholderiales bacterium. Taxonomy (GTDB): domain Bacteria; phylum Pseudomonadota; class Gammaproteobacteria; order Burkholderiales; family Burkholderiaceae_C; genus PBB1. The sequence continues at coordinate 14,773 of JANMXL010000129.1, forward strand.
TTCCACGTGTAGGTGTACTGCCCCGGCGTGGCGGTGACCTGAAACTGCAAGGTGGCGGGGAGATTCGGGTTCGCGCTCGATGCCACACTGCCCGCGCTCAGCGCCAGCACGTTGCCGCTGCCCCTGTTTGACGTGCTGGCGGTCACGCTCAGCGGCGATGCCGCAGCGATCAATTTGGGGTTGTTCAGGTCGACGTGAATATCGCGCGCCGCACTGCCCGCCGGTTGCAACAGGAATCGGTCGTTTGCAGCTGCGGTGCCGCTGATATTGATCTTGAAGCCGTCGACGACGTCACCATCGACGACGGCGCGCGGCACGAATTTCGGATCGACTTCGCCACCACTGAGCCGCGACAGCTGGAACCCGCCGAGCCCATCGGCACGCAGTTCGTAATCGCTCGCCTGTACGCCGCTGACTTGCGCCGCGGCAAGCGTTGCAGGCGCCAAGAGCGTCAGCGAAATGCTGCCGCTGCCGGAATTTTCCGAAGCACCGTGGGCCGGAACCACCGGCAGTCCGGGCGCCTTGCCGAAACGAAAAATCGCCGCGCCGGCCTGTCCGAGCAGGTCGAGTCCGAGCGCCTGTTGCTCATTGACCTTTTGTCCGATGCCCAGCGCCAGTTGACCCAGCAAGTTGCGGGCATCGGTCAAGTCGCTGCGTTGGAAATGGAGCAGGCCGGCGATTGAACCGCTGGCCAGCAGCGAGTCGGTCAACGGCCGATCGCCCCCAGCTTCACTGACGCCGATCACCACCCGCGTCGCATCGTACGGATCGGCAATGGCGACCAGCGGCGTGCTCTGGGCGCCCAGCACAATCGTCTGCCCACCACTGAGGAACACCGACAGCGAGTCGTCTTCAGCGGTGATGGTGGTGACCTGAACGTATTGACTGAGGTCATTCACCGCCATCTCACGCTGGTCGAGCAAGTCGTTCGGCGGTTGGTCAACGCCGCGCACCGCGGAAATGCGTTGGTTCAAGGTCGCAATCTGCTGCGTCAGATTGTTGACTTCGCTAACGGATATGCGCAGCTCTTGCGTCACGCCGTTTTGCAGGGTGTCGATTTGCGCCGCAGCGTTGCCGAATCGCGAGGCGAACTCGCCGGCCCGCGCCAGCGCCACCTGGCGCGCCGATTCATCCTGCGGTTTGCTGGCCACATCGGCGAACGCGTTGAAAAACTGATTCGCCGCGTTGCCGAGCCCGTTCTCGCCGAGGCCAAACACTTTTTCGAGCCGTGCGAGTTGGTCGCTGCGCGCTCTGTCGGCGCCGGCGAGCGAGCGTGACAGTGACGCCTCGCGCGTCAAGAACTCGTCGTGGGCACGTGCGACCGTGGCCACATCAACGCCCTTGCCGAAGAACCCTGCGCCGGTGAACTGACCGCCAGAGGTCGTCAGCTCGGCTTGTTGCCGTGAGTAGCCGCGGGTGTTGACGTTGGCGATGTTGTTGCCGGTCGTCTGCAACTGGGCGTAGCTGGCGCTCAACGCCCGCAGACCCAATGAACCCAATGCACCGCTGCTCATGTCGTTGCGTCTTCCGGTCCGCGGTTTTCAGTTCGCCGTCACACCCGCTGCAGGCGCAGCGTGGTGTTGATGACGCGCGTCAGCTTCTCGGCGTAGGCCGGATCGGTGGCGTAGCCAGCGCGCTGCAGGCCCTGCGCGAATCCAGCCGCGGTCGCGCTGCCGGCGCTCGCGCTGGCCATCACCTGGCTGTAGCGCGGGCTGTCCTTCATCAGACGGGCGTAGTCGCTGAACGCCTCGGCATGGGTGTCGTAGGCGCGGAACTTCGCGGTCACCTTGCGCGGCGTGCCATCGACGTATTCGGTGGTCGTCACCTCGGCAACGCGGCCGCTCCAGCCGGGGCCCGCCTTGATGCCGAAGACATTGTTCGAGCTCGACCCGTCGGCATTCCTGATCTCGCGCTGTCCCCAGCCCGACTCGTGGGCGGCCTGTGCCACCATGAAACTGGCCGGGATGCCGGTCTGCGTCTCGGCCGCGCGAGCCGCTTCGGTGTGGCGCTGCACGAAATCGAGTTGGTGCTGCTTTGCCGACGGCGCCAACGGTGCGATCAGGTCTGCCGAAGGCAACCCGACGCGACTGGCTCGGTCAGGGAGTGCGGTGTTCGGCGTCACGTTGTTGATCTGGCGCTCCAGCTGTCGCGCGATCACGTCGGCCAGCCCGCCGGGCGCGCCACTCATCTTCTTGGCGTACTCGGCATCGAGCATTTCGGTGCCGAGCTGCGTCGCCTGGTTGTCCATCACGCCCGACGACATCGCGGCCTGCGCGTCGCGCATGCCCTTGAGCAGCTGCTGCATGAAAAGCGTCTCGAACTGCTTGGCAGTTTCCTTGATCGCCGCTTTGGGGTCGCGCGAGGCGCCGTTGCGCAATGTCGCCAGCGCCCGCGCATCGGCGGCCGTCGCGGCGTCGGCAGGTGCTGGGGCGAGCACGCCGGACAGCGACGACGTCATCATCGAGGGCGAGCGCAGGGTCATCAGATCACCTCCAGTTCGGCATTCAACGAACCGGCCGATTTCATCGCCTGCAGGATCGCCAGCAGGTCTTGCGGCGTGGCGCCCAGCGAATTCAGTGCCTTCACCACGTCGGCCAGCTTGGCGCCGGCCGGCAGCGCGATCAGCGAACCCGGCTCCTGGCGGATCGTGATGTCGCTCTTCTCGGCCTGCACCGTTTGGCCCTGAGCGAAGGCATTCGGTTGGCTGACCAGCGGGGTTGTGTTGATCGTCACCGACAGGCTGCCATGCGCCACCGCACAGGACGACAGCGTCACCGATTCGTTGACGACCACCGAGCCGGTGCGGGCATTGATGATGACGCGCGCCGCCGGCGGCACCAGGTCGATGTTCAGGTTCTCGATATCGGCGAGGAACGAGACGCGCTCGTCCGGCGATGCGGGCATGCGCACCTGCACGCGGCGGCCGTCAATCGCCTGCGCGATGCCGCTGCCCATGCGGGTGTTGATGGCCTTCGCCACCTGGCGCGCGGTGTTGTAGTCGCCAGCGTTCAGATCGAGCTGAAGGCTGCTGCCCTGGTTCAGCGGCGTTGGTACTGCGCGCTCAACGGTGGCGCCTTCGGGAATGCGTCCAGCGCTCAGATGGTTGATCTGCACCTTCGAGCCGCCCGCAGTGGCACCGGCACCTCCGACGATCAGGTTGCCCTGCGCCAGCGCATAGATCTGTCCGTCAGCGCCTTTCAACGGCGTAGCGATCAGCAGCCCGCCGCGCAGGCTTTTCGCATTCGCGAGCGATGACACGTTGACGTCGATCGCCTGCCCCGGCTGAGCGAACGCCGGCAGCTGTGCGGTGACCATCACTGCGGCGACGTTCTTCAGCTGGATGCTGGTGCCAGCCGGCACCGTGACACCGAGCTGCTGCAGCAGCGTGCTCAGGCTTTGGGTGGTGAACGGCGCGGAGGTGGTCTGGTCGCCGGTGCCGTCGAGGCCGACGACGAGGCCGTATCCGACCAACGGGTTGCTGCGCACACCCTGCACCGAAGCGACTTCCTTCAGGCGCGCGGCGCTGGCCGGGCCTTGCCAGCCCGTGCAGGCGATGGAGACGATCAAGGCCAAGCCCAGACCCTTGCACCATCCTCGTTTGCTTCTGTCCATGTTCGGATGCACCCTTTGATGCATCTGATTCTGGGCAAACTTAAATCGGCAGAACGGTCAAAAAGAACCGTGCCAACCAGCCAATTATCTGCGCATCGGCCTGCGCACCGCGGCCCTTGTGCTCCAGGCGCACGTTGGCGATCTGCGCCGAAGCGACCGAATTGCCCGGCTGGATCGCCCGCGGGTCGACCTGGCCTGAGAAGCGCAGCACGTCGACGTTGTCGTTGACACCGATCTGCTTCTCGCCGGAGATCAGCAGGTGTCCGTTGGGCAGCACGGCGGTGACGCTGGCGGTGATCACGCCGGAAAAGTCGTTGGTGTTCTCGGTGCTGCCTTTGCCTTCGAATGTGTTGCTCGAATTGCCGGTCGCGCTGGCACGGGTCAGCAGGCTGGTCGGCAGCAGGGGCACGGCGCTCAGGCCCGCGCTGACCTTGCCGGTCTTGTTGATGTTGCTGGTGCTCTTCTGCGTCGCCGACACCTTCTCGGCGATCACCACTGTCAGCGTGTCGCCGATCAGCCGGGCGCGGTGATCTTCGAACAGTGGTCGGTACTGCGACGCCTGAAAGATCGAGCCGTTGTTGATCGTCGGCGGCAGCTGGGCCGCGGGCGAGGCGTAAGTCGGTGTCGCGACATCGACCGACGGCCGCAAACCGAGGGCCTCGCAGCCGCTGAGTACCGTGGTTACACCCAGCAGCGTGGCGACCAGCACGGCCACGCGGCGCGAGCCACGCAGACGCATGCGGGCCGACGTCGGCGAGACCTGCAGCACGTGGCAGTCGTTGAACGTGTGGCTCACAGTTGCACCAACCTTTGCAGCATTTGATCCGAGGTCGTGATCGCCTTCGAATTCAGCTCGTAGGCACGCTGCGTCTGGATCATCGACACCAGCTCTTCGACGACATTGACGTTCGATGTTTCAACGAACCCCTGCGACAACTGTCCCAGGCCATTGGTACCGGGTGCGCCGGTGTTCGGCGTGCCCGAGGCCGCTGTCTCGCCGAACAGGTTCTGGCCTTTTGGCTCCAGACCCGCGGGGTTGACGAAGTTGGCCAGCGACAACTGGCCCACGGTCTGCGGCAGGGTCTGGCCGGCGGTCACGACGCTGACGGTGCCGTCGTTGCCGATGGTCACGGTTTGCGCATTGGTCGGGATCGTGATGCCGGGGTTGACCGTGTAGCCGTTGTTGGTCACCAGTTGGCCCTGGGCGCTGATCTGGAACGAGCCGTCGCGGGTGTAACCCGTGGTGCCGTCAGGCAACTGGATCTCGAAGAAGCCATTGCCGCGAACCGCGACGTCGAGCGAGTTGGTGGTTTGCTGCAAGCTGCCCTGGCTGAACGTTCGCGAGGTGGCCACCGCACGCGTGCCCAATCCGAGCTGCAAGCCGGTTGGCAGCGTGGTCTGTTCGCTGCTGTTGCCACCGGCCTGGCGCAGATTCTGATACATCAAGTCTTCGAACACGGCGTGCGACTTCTTGAAGCCGTTGGTCGACACGTTGGCGAGGTTGTGCGAGATGGTGTCCAGCTGCGTCTGCTGGGCTTCCATGCCGGTCTTCGAAATCCACAGCGAACGAATCATGGTGAAAGTCCTGGTTTAGAACGGGGTCGAGAGGGAGGATGCAAGGGCAGGACGGCGATCAGTTCAGCGACAGCAGCTGCGCGGCTGCGGTTTCGTCTTCTTTGGCCGTTTGCATCAATTTCATCTGGGATTCGAACTGGCGGGCAGCGGAGATCATGGCCACCATCGTTTCGACCGAGCTGACGTTCGAGCCTTCCAACGCGCCGTCCTGCAGGCGCGCGGTCGCGTCGGCCGACAGGTCGCCGTTGGCGGCTCGAAACAGGCCGTCTTCGCCGCGAATCAGTGGCACCTCGGGGGTCACCAGCTTGAGCCGGCCGATCGCCGACGGTTTGGCGTTGCCGACACGTGCGCTGATCGTGCCGTCGCCGCCAATCGCGACTTCGCTGTTCGCCGGCACCTGAACCGGCCCGCCGTCGCCCAGTACCGTCAAACCGTTGCGTGTGGTCAGCGTCCCGTCGGCTGCGACTTCGAGTGAGCCGCCTCGGGTGTAGGCCTCGGTGCCGTCGAGCCCCTGCACTGCCAGCCACGCGTTGCCTTTGAGAGCGACGTCGAGGTTGCGCCCCGTCGCAGCGATCGGGCCTGGCGTGGCGTCGTAGCCCGGCGTCGATTCGAGCGTGTACACCCGCGTGCTGGCGCCGCCGCCTTCGACCGGCACTGCGCGAAACGCCTGCAATTCGGCGCGAAAGCCGGTGGTCGACACGTTTGCCAGATTGTGGGCAAGCACGTCCTGGCGCTGCAGTGTGGCTTTGGCGCCCGACATTGAGAGGTAGATCATGCGGTCCATGGACGGCTCCTGGCTGACTCAGTTCAGACGCGAAAAAGCCGCTCGATCAACGCAGGTTGACCAATGTCTGCAAGACCTGATCCTGTGTCTTGATGGTTTGTGCGTTGGCCTGGTACAGGCGCTGCGCGGTGATCAGGTTGACCAGTTCACCGGTCAGGTCGACATTCGATTCTTCGAGTGATCCGGCCTGCAACGTGCCATTCGTACCGGTGCCGGGGGCACCAATTCCAGACGGCTCGCCCGAGGCATGGGTGGCCTGCCACAGGTCGGATCCGAGCGGCTGCAAGCCTTGCACGTTGGTGAAATCGGCCAACTGCAACTGCGATAAATTGGCGAACCGACCGTTGGAGTAACTGGCCTTGACGACGCCGCTGGCGTCGAAAGAGATGCCGGCCAGCTCGCCCGAGGTGAAGCCGTCTTGTTTCAGGTTGGTGATGCTGAAATCTTTAGCGTACTGGCTGGTCCCGGCAAAACTGACCGGCAGGTCGTCGAACAGAGGCGTCGCGAGGGGGGTGGCTCGCGGGTCGATCACGTCGATGCTCGGCGCGGTGGTCGGTGATGTCATCTTGCCGTTCGCGTCGAATGTCAGTGATGTGACCTTGCCGGTGGCAGGCGACGGACCGTCGAATGGCTGCCCATTGATCGATGCATAGACATCCCAGCTGTTGACTGCAGTCTTGCGGAAGTAGTAGTTCGCGGTCAATGGCGCGCCCTGGGTGTCGAAGACGGACTGCGACGTCGAGTAGTTGTAGCTGTTGGGTTGCGTGAACGAGAAAGGCGCCGTCGGCGGCTGGTTGCCCGCGTCGAGGTTGATGGCGATCCGCACGCCCCTCAACGATGCATCGGCGCCTGAGCCCGTCGCCACTGGCGCCCCGAGTCCCCCTTGCAGCTTGATCGGCACGAGGTCACCTGAAGCGCGCCCGGCGCCTTCGTCCCAGAGCTGAGCCCGCAATTTGCCACCGCCGTTGGTGACCACGAAGCCTTCGCGATCGAGCTTGAACTGACCGTTGCGGGTGTACGCGCTCGCGCCGCCCTGGGTCTGTATCTGGAAGAAACCTCGGCCGTTGATGGCAACGTCGAGCGGATTGCCCGTGGCGGTGATACTGCCTTGGGTGAATTGTTGCGCCACCGCCGCGATGCTGACGCCGAGGCCGACGTTGTTGGTTGCCGAGCCGACCATCGCGCCGGCGTAGAGGTCAGCAAACTCGGCGCGCGACGATTTGGCGCCGAACGTGTTTGCGTTGGCGATGTTGTGCCCGATAACTTCGAGGTTCTTGCTGGTGGCGTTGAGACCGGAGAGACCTTGCTGAAAGCTCATGGTGTTTCCTTGGAAAGGTTATGCGGACAGGTTGGCAAGAGAAGACGTGGCGGGCACGCTGGCGACGTGCCTCAGTTCAAGGCGCGCACGGTGCTGTAAGGCACGCTGCCGGAGTTCTGTAGTTCGAGGTTGAGGGCATTGCCCGTGGTGTTGATCGCGTTGACGCGGTCGCGCATCAGCAGGGTCGGCGTGCTGTTGACGCTGCCGCTGGTGGCGGTGACGCGAAATTTCAGGCCGCTGTCGTTGGTGGCGGCGCCGGCCAGCCAGTTGAAGCTGTGGCTGCCGGTGCCGAGCGCGCCGAGCGCCAGGCTGTCGACGACCTGACCCGCCGGAGAAAGTACATCGACTTTCACCGCGTCAGCGGGCCCCGACAGCTCGAAGCCGCCTTGCCCGACGCCGTTGGCGATGTCAAGCAAGTTGCCCGGCACGACCACATCGCGGCCGACCAGCGACGCACTCTGAAGCGCCTGCAACTGCGTGAACTGGCCCGACAGCTCCTGCACCGTGGTGTTGAGCTTCTCTACGCCCTTGACGGTGTTGATCTGCGCGATTTGAGAGGTCAGCTGTGCGTTGTCCATCGGGCTGAGCGGGTCCTGGTTCTGCAGCTGCGTGACCAGCAACTTCAGGAACCGATCTTCCGACCCCGCCTCGCTGGGTGCGGCGCTGCCGGACGTGCCCGTGCTTGTCGCGGTCGACTTGTTCAGCGTCGAAAAATCGATGTTCATGGCGTGGTTCCTGATGGGCACAGATGGGATCAGTTGCCCATCTGCAAGGTTTTGAGCAGCAGCGTCTTGGCGGTGTTCATCACCTCGACGTTGTTCTGGTAGGAGCGCGAGGCAGAGATCATGTTGACCATCTCCTCGACCGCGTTGACGTTGCTGTAAGTCACATAGCCGTCGGCGTCGGCACTCGGGTGCTTCGGGTCCAGCACACGGCGACCCGGCGTCTGGTCTTCGGAGATGGTGCTCACCGTGACGCCGGCCGCACCGGCATTGCCGCCGGCAGTGCCCATCAACTGCGTCTGGAAGGTGACCTGCCGCGCCTTGTAGGCCTTGCCATCGGGCCCGGCGACGGTGTCGGCGTTGGCCAGGTTTGACGCGACGATGTTCAGCCGCTGACTTTGCGCGCTGGTGGCGCTGCCCGCCACATTGAAGATGTTCATCATGCTCATGACTGACCTCCCTTGATCGCGTCGAGCATGGTGCGCACGGATCCGTTGACAAACCTCAGCGTGGCTTCGTACTTCACCGCGTTGTCGACGAAGCTGGCGCGTTCGCGGTCCATGTCGACGGTGTTGTTGTCCAGGCTGGTCTGGCTGGCAGTCGAGTACAACAAGTTCGCGGAAGCCGGTGAGGCGCCGCTGCCGGCGATGTGGCCGGGCCGCGTGGTGTCGAGCCGGCCGACGGTGCCGACGCCAGGGGTCTGGCCACCGGTGGCGTCCCGAAGCGCCTGCGCGAAATTGATGTCACGCGACACATAGCCCGGCGTGTCGGCATTGGCGATGTTGCTGGCGATCAGGCGCTGCCGCTCCGCCCGCAGGGTCAGGGCCTGACCCTGGAAGTCGATCGAACTGGTGAGCTGGTTCAGCATGGGTCACTCCCGAAGGCTGGCTGTGCGCTCATTGTCTGGAGGCCCCAGCGCAAACATAAGCGAGAACAAGCGCGGGAATCACCGTCAATTCGCAGCCTGTGGTGCCCTCGGCCGTGTCTAGAGTGCATCCATGAATCTCCGTCACGTCCCGCACCCTGCGCCCGCCATCCGCTGTGGCGGCCTGCTGATCGCCAGCCTGCTGGCACTCGGCTTGCCTTGGCACAGCGTCGCTCAGGAATCGGCCGAGGCAGCAGTCGATGCCGCCCTGATGGAACAAGTGCGAGAGCTGGCCTTGCATGCCACGCAGCAGACCGCGCCAGCGCAGGCCGATGCCACGGCCAATCCGACGCAGGCGACAGCCGCCGCCAACCAGCCGCTGCGCTTCGAGGTGCAGGTCGGTGCACTCGACCCGCGGCTGAAGTTGGCGCCGTGTCAGCGCATCGAACCGTACCTGCCGCCCGGCATGCGGCTGTGGGGCAAGGCGCGCATCGGGTTGCGCTGCGCGCAAGGCGTGCGGCCCTGGAATGTCTACCTGCCGATCACCGTGCGGGTCTTCGGCCAGGCCCTCGTCGCCACGGTGCCGCTGCCCGCCGGCGCCACCTTGCGCGAAGATGATCTGCGGATGGCCGAGGTCGATGTCGCCGAAGACAACGCGCCCGTGGTGACCAACGCCTCGCTCGCGGTGGGCCGGACGCTAACGCGTCCGCTGATCGCCGGTCGGGGCTTGCGGCAGACCGACCTGAAAGCTCGGTTGTGGTTTGCCGCAGGCGATTCGGTCAAGGTGCTGGCCAGCGGGCCGGGCTTCAGTGTCGCGGGCAGCGGGCAGGCCTTGACGCCTGGCATCGAGGGCCAGACCGCGCGGGTGCGCACCGACAGCGGCCAGGTCGTCACCGGCACGCCGGTGGGCACGCGCGTGGTGGCGTTGTCGCTGTGAGCCAGCTGGTGAACGCCGTCACGGTGTCGGCGCCCGTTTGCGCTGGGCAGTCGAAAAGTCCTAAAGTCGGTGCTGGAGCGGCCGATACAGAGTTCATGTTGAAACATCTTTTCACTCCGCCGCCCGTCGGGAGAATGTCATGACCATCGGAAGCACCAGCAACAAGATCCAGGGTCTGCCTGTGGCCAGCGCCGCAACCGGACCCGCCGTGACCTCGGCAAACACACGCAGCAGTGGTGAAGCCGCCGCCGTCGCGTCGACCGAGGCCAGCGCCCAGGTGGCCTTGTCAAGCACCGCGGCCAGCCTGTTGTCGGGATCGACGGGCGCCGCCGAATTCGACAGCGCCAAGGTCGAGCGCATTTCGCAAGCCATCGAGAACGGTGATTTCAAGATCGATGCCGGCGCCATTGCCGACAAGCTGATCGCGAACGCCGCCGAACTGCTGAAGAAAAGCACGCCCGAGTCCTGACCGAATCTCATCACCACCCCTGCCCATGAATCCGTCGCCGCCGAAGCGTCCCACCACCAGCGCGCTGGTTCCCCTGGCCCGAAAAAACGCCGCCGATCCGGCGCTGGAATCCACGCTCAGCGCGGTGGAACTCCGGCTGGCATCGCTGGGTGTGGCCTTGCAGGCACGCGACCTGTCATCGATCGACCTGCACGCGTCGGAGTTGCATCGCGCACTGTCGAACGCGGTCGATCATTTTTCACGCGCTGCGCGCAACGGCCCGGTGCCACCCGCGCTGCGCCGTCGGCTGGCAAGCGCCAGCGGCACCGTCGCGGCCCAACGCGAAAGCCTGGCCCGCGCCACCGCGGCGCTCGACCGTGCCATCGACGTGCTGCTGCCGCGCGAGGCACCCGCCGTCTACGGCGCACAGGGCGGCATTCAGCGTCCTGGCCGCACCGGCTCGCTGTTGGCCTGATTCCGGCCCCGGCGTGCGGCCCCGCTCAGCGCAGCGGTGCTGCCTTCAGTTCCATGACCCACTCACGACCCTGTGCTTCGTGCACCGCGCGCAAGCGCGTGCGCGGTGACGTGAGGTACGCCAGTTCCACCACCTGTGACAGGTAGGTGATCGTTCCTGGTTTCGCCTCGACCTCCAGCGTGTTGCGGATGTCCCCGAGGGAGACCACCGTATGGATCCCCGGCTTCACCACCGCGTAGAGGTAAGACCTCGCCACCGTAGCGCCCAGGCGCTGCCCGTCGATCAGCACCTCGATCGGAATGGCGCCACCGACACGCTCGCTGCGGATGATGTAGATGCCGGCCTGATCGGGCGCGACGTGAAACGACTTCGGCGCAGCGATTTCCGGCTGGGCGGCAGGTGCCGTGCCGGCGCACCCGGCAACCATCGTCAAGGTCAACACCGCGGCAATGGCCCTCCAGCGCCCCACCCTCATCGCCCCTGCCCACGTGCCGTGATGCAGATGTCCCACACCGCCATGAACATCGCGGCAATCACCGGGCCGATGACGAAACCGTTGAGGCCGAAAACGGCCAAGCCACCGAGCGTCGAGATCAGCACCACGTAATCGGGCATCTTGGTGTCCTTGCCGACGAGGATCTGGCGCAGCACGTTGTCGACCATGCCGATCACCAGCACGCCATAAGCGATCAGGCCCAAGCCCTGCCAGACCTCCCCGGTCACCAGGAAATACAGCGCGACCGGCAGCCACACCAGCCCGCCGCCGATCGCCGGCAGCAGCGACAGAAAGGCCATGATCACCGCCCACAGCAAGGCACCATTGACGCCCAGGAACCAGAATGCCAGGCCACCGAGCGCGCCCTGCGCGATCGCGACGACCACATTGCCCTTCACCGCGGCGCGGATCACCGTGGTGAACTTCAGCCGCAGTTCGCGCTTGTCTTGCTCGTCGAGCGGGATTGCGGCATTGATGCGGCCGGCCAGGCGGGCACCGTCGCGCAGCAGGAAGAAAACGAGGTAGATCGTGATGAAGAAATTGACGATGAACTCGAAGGTGTTTTGGCCGATGCTCAACGCCTGGGCCGCGATCAGGCTGGTGCCCTGCGAGATGGCGGTGCTGAGCTTTTGCTTCAGCGCAGCGACATTGCCCAGGCCGAACTGGTTCATCCGCTCGGTGAGCCACAACGGCAGCGCCTGCATGATCTGGTCGAAGTAGCGGCCGAAGTCCAGTTCGCCCGATTGCATGCGCTGGTAGACCCCCGCACCTTCGCGCACCAGCGAGGCCGTGAGGAACGCCAGCGGCAGCAGCACGATCAGCACGATCACGGCCAGTGTCACCAGCGCGGCCAGCGACTCACGGCCGTTCAACCGGGCGAGCAGTCGGCGGTGCAGCGGCGCGAACAGGATGGCCAACACCACCCCCCAGAACAGCGCGCCGAAGAAGGGCCACAGGATCCAGCCAAACGCCAGCGACACCGCGATCAGCACGAACAGGAAGGCCTTGTTGGCAAGCACGGGGGTGCGGTTGGGGCGGGGCG
>JANMXL010000145.1:0-4261 GCA_031380885.1 Burkholderiales bacterium
GACAGGATGAAATTGGTGGTGCCGTTGATGATCCCGGCGATCCACTGGATGCGGTTGGCGGTCAGCCCTTCGCGCAGCGCCTTGATGATCGGGATGCCGCCAGCCACCGCCGCTTCGAACGCGACCACCACGCCCTTGGCGCGCGCCGCAGCGAAGATCTCGGTGCCATGCACCGCGAGCAGCGCCTTGTTGGCGGTGACCACATGCTTGCCGGCCGCGATGGCTTCCAGCACCAGCGTGCGGGCAATGCCATAGCCACCGATCAGCTCAACGACGATGTCGATGTCGGGGTTGGCAATCACCTCGCGTGCGTCGGCTACGACGCGCACGCTGTCCTGCAAACCCAATTCACCCACCACGGCCTGCGCCCGCGCGGTGTCGAGGTCAGCGACCATCGTGATCTCGATGCCGCGCCCGGCGCGGCGCGTGATCTCAGTCTGGTTGCGCTGCAGCACGTTGAACGTGCCGCTGCCCACGGTGCCGATGCCCAGAAGGCCAACTCGTATCGGTGTCATTTGGATGGCCCTGGTGGGCTGGTGCTTTGCAATGAAAACGAAATCAGGTCGAGCGGTGCCGGACCCATCGTCACTTCGAATACCGCCTGCGGTACTGGTCGAGGAAGCGTGCGATGCGCCCGATGGCTTCGGTCAGGTCGTCGGAATTCGGCAGAAACACCAAACGGAAATGATCCGGGTGCGGCCAGTTGAAGCCGGTGCCCTGCACGATCAGCACCTTCTCGGTGGCCAGCAGCTCGTAGGCAAACTGCTGGTCGTCAGCGATCGGGTACAGCTTCGCGTCGAGCTTCGGGAACATGTACAGCGCGGCCTTCGGCTTCACAACACTGACGCCGGGGATCTGGCTGAGCAACTCGTAAGCGAGATCGCGCTGGCGGCACAAACGCCCGCCCGGCGCAACCAGGTCTTTGATGCTCTGGTAGCCGCCGAGCGCGGTCTGGATGGCCAGCTGGCCGGGCGTGTTCGAGCACAGCCGCATCGAGGCCAGCATGTTCAGCCCCTCGATGTAGTCGCGTGCATGCGCCTTCGCACCCGACACCACCATCCAGCCGGCGCGGTAGCCGCAGGCCCGGTAGTTCTTCGACAAGCCGTTGTAAGTGATGAACAGCACATCGTCGGCCAGCGAGGCGATGCTGGTGTGCGTCTCGCCGTCGTACAAGGTCTTGTCGTAGATCTCGTCGGCGAACACGATCAGCTGGTACTGGCGGGCCACCTCGACGATCTCGCGCAGCACGCTCTCCGGGTACAGCGCGCCGGTCGGGTTGTTCGGATTGATGACGACGATGGCCCGCGTGTTCAGCGTGATCTTGCGGCGAATGTCGGCGATGTCGGGGTACCAGCCCGATTGCTCGTCGCAAAGATAGTGCACCGGCGTGCCGCCCGACAGCGCGACCGACGCGGTCCACAGCGGGTAATCGGGCGCGGGCACCAGCACCTCGTCGCCATCGTTGAGCAGGCCGTTCATGCTCATCGTGATCAGCTCGGAGGCGCCGTTGCCGAGGTAGACGTCGTCGACGGTCACGCCCTGGATGAGCTTTTCCTGCGCGTAGTGCACCACCGCCTTGCGCGGCGCGAACAAACCTTTGCTGTCGGTGTAGCCGGCGCTGTGGGGCAGGTTGCGGATCATGTCTTGCACGATCTCGTCGGGCGGCTCCAGCCCGAACACCGCCAGATTGCCGATGTTCAGCTTGATGATCTTCTGCCCTTCCTCCTCCATCTGCCGGGCCTTGTCGAGCACCGGACCACGGATGTCGTAGCAGACGTTGGCGAGCTTGCTCGACTTGGCAACAGCTTTCAAAACGGGGCTCCAACACCACGCCAACACGGCGTGCAGCCTACAATTTTAGGCTCAGTGACTACCGGGTTGTCGCCTTGAAACTGCACGCCGAACGGATAGCAGGAACCAACGCCATCGCGCGCCACGGGCCCGATGGCGTGCTGGTCAACGGCGTGCAGCACACCTGCAGCGTGGTGGTGCCCTGGACAGGGCTGGTCACTGCCTGGCCTGTGACGCGTTTCGAGGACCTGGCGGCCGACCATTTCCAGGCGCTGGCCGAGCACGCACCCGAGCTGGTGATCTTCGGCAGCGGGGCGCGGTTGCGCTTTCCGCCGGCCAGCGTGCTGCGGCCGTTGATCGAGCGGCGCATCGGCGTCGAGACCATGGACACCGCCGCCGCCTGCCGCACCTACAACGTGCTGCTGTCCGAAGGGCGCACGGTGGTGGTGGCGCTGCTGTTCGAGCGCTGAAGCCTGCAGCGTCTCCGCACGCACCGATGCGCGGCGCCGGAGCGCGAGCAACCCCTATAATTGAGGGCTACGCGCAGCGACGGCGCAACACTCCATCCCTCCCATGACGCCAGCCCTCAACAAACCCCTCCCGGACTTTGAAGCGCTCGCCACCAGCGGGATGAAGTTCACCCCGCAGGCCTACGCCGGACGGACCGTCGTGTTGTACTTCTATCCGAAAGACAACACTCCGGGCTGCACCACCGAAGCGATGCAGTTCCGTGATTTCCACAAGGAATTCATCGCCGCCGACGCGGTGGTGTTCGGTGTGTCGCGCGACAACATGGCCTCGCACGAGAAGTTCAAGCAGAACCTCGAACTGCCATTCGACCTGATCGCCGACACCGAAGAGAAGCTGTGCCACATGTTCGGCGTGGTCAAGAACAAGATCATGTACGGCAAGAAGGTCAAGGGCATCGAGCGCAGCACCTTTTTGATCGACGGCGCGGGCGTGCTGCGCGGTGAATGGCGCGGTTTGAAGGTCGCAGGCCACGTCGAGGAAGTGCTGGCCGCCGCGCAGGCGCTGAAAGAACAAGTCTGATCCGCCATCCGCTCCCACGAAAAGCCGCACACCACCCTGTGCGGCTTTTTTGTTTTCCGATACGCTGTCACTCAACTTCATTCGTCGCCGCACCATGCCCCTGCCCAAGCCGCCTGCCAAACGTGCCTCCTTGTTGTCCACCACCGATTTCGAGTCCCAGGCTGCCGCCAAACCGACGAAACGATCCCCACGCGCCAGCGCTGAAGCCGAACCGGCGGGGCCTGCCGAGCTGAACCTGTACGACCCGGCTGCGTTGGCGCCGACGCGTGCCTCGAGCCCCGCGCCCATCGCGGTCGCTGCTGCGACACCTGCCGCCGCCAAGCGCCAAGAACCGAAACCACGCCCCGCGAAGCCGCGCGGCACCGGCCCCGCCAAGCTGTTCGTGCTCGACACCAACGTGCTGATGCACGACCCGATGAGCCTGTTCCGCTTCGACGAGCACGACATCTACTTGCCGATGATCACGCTCGAAGAGCTCGACGATCACAAGAAAGGCATGACCGAGGTGGCCCGCAACGCGCGCCAGGTCAGCCGCGACCTCGACGCGCTGGCCGCGAACATGAGCGCGCGCCAGGGCCAAGGCTCGATGGACGGCCTGGGTGAAGGCCTGCCGCTGGCGCACACCGGGCACCGCGAAGCCGCGGGCAAGCTGTTCTTCCAGACCAACCTGGTCAACGTGACACTGCCAGCCGGTCTGCCACAGGGCAAGGCCGACAACCAGATCCTGGGCGTGGTGCAGGCCTTGCGCGACCAGCAGGCCGGCCAGCATCCCGCCAAAGAGGTGGTGCTGGTGTCGAAAGACATCAACATGCGCATCAAGGCGCGCGCGCTCGGTCTGCCCGCCGAAGACTATTTCAACGACAAGACGCTGGAAGACGGTGACCTGCTCTACACCGGCGTGTTGCAACTGCCGGCCGACTTTTGGGAGCGCCATGGCAAGACCATGGAAAGCTGGAACCAGGGCGGCTTCACTTTCTACCGCATCAGCGGCCCGTTGGTGCCAACGCTGCTGATCAACCAGTTTGTGTACCTCGAAGCGCCGGGCGCCGCGCCACTCCACGCCAAGGTGACGGAGATCACCGGCAAGACTGCGGTGCTGCGCACGCTGCGCGAATACACCCACACCAAGAACGCGGTGTGGGGCGTGACCGCGCGCAACCGCGAGCAGAACTTCGCACTCAACCTGCTGATGGACCCCGACTGCGACTTCATCACCCTCACCGGCACCGCAGGCACCGGCAAGACGCTGATGACCTTGGCCGCTGGCCTCAGCCAGGTGATGGACGACCGCCGCTACACCGAGATCATCGTCACCCGCGTGACCGTGCCGGTGGGCGAAGACATCGGCTTCCTGCCCGGCACCGAAGAAGAAAAGATGAGCCCGTGGATGGGCGCGCTCGACGACAACCTCGAAGTGCTG
>JANMXL010000173.1:0-2683 GCA_031380885.1 Burkholderiales bacterium
GGCCTGCGCCAGCTCGGCGATGGCATGCACTGCGGCGATCTCCATTTCCACGGTGATCGTCGTCGCACCCGAATCGAGCGCACCGCGGAAGATGTACGGGAAGCACAGGACGTTGTTGACCTGGTTCGGGTAGTCGGTGCGGCCGGTGGCGATGATCGCGTCGCTGCGCACCTCCTTGATCTCCTCGGGCAAAATTTCCGGCGTCGGGTTGGCCAGCGCGAAGATGATCGGGTTCGAATTCATCGTCGCGACGACTTCCTTTTTCAGCACGCCGCCTGCGCTCAAGCCGAGGAAGACGTCCGCGCCGCGCATCACCTCGGCAAGGCTGCGGTGCGCCGTGTTCTGCGCGAAGACGAGCTTGTCTTCGTCCATCAGCTCGGTGCGGCCTTCGTAGACCACACCCGCCAGGTCGGTGACCCAGATGTTCTCGCGCGGCAGCCCAAGCTTCACCAGCAGCGTCAGGCACGCCAGCGCGGCAGCGCCCGCGCCCGAGGTGACCAGCTTGATCTCCTTGATGTCCTTGCCGGTCACACGCAAGGCGTTCAACACCCCGGCGCCGACCACGATGGCCGTGCCGTGCTGGTCGTCGTGGAAGACCGGAATCTTCATCCGCTTGCGCAGCGCACGCTCGACGTAGAAGCAGTCCGGTGCCTTGATGTCTTCGAGGTTGATGCCACCAAAGGTCGGCTCGAGCGCTGCGATGGTGTCGATCAGCTTGTCGAGGTTGCGTTCGGCGAGCTCGATGTCGAACACATCGATGCCGGCGAACTTCTTGAACAGCACCGCCTTGCCTTCCATCACCGGCTTGGCCGCCAGTGGCCCGATGTCGCCCAGCCCGAGCACCGCGGTGCCGTTGGTGATCACCGCGACCAGGTTGCCGCGCGCGGTGTATTTGTAGGCATTGGCCGGGTCGGCAACGATCTCTTCACAGGCTGCTGCGACGCCGGGGGAGTAGGCCAGGGCCAGGTCGTGCTGGTTGACCAGTTGCTTGGTGGGCGCGATCGCGATCTTGCCCGGCGTCGGGAACTCGTGGTAGTCGAGTGCCGCCCGTCGCAGTTCGGCGTGCTTGATGTCGTTGGGGGTGGTCATGGAAAGTTCGCTGAGGAGCCGGCCTGCCCGGCGTATCGGTGGGCCTGACGATACGCCAATGCTCGCGGCGAGAATGCGCTGATGTCGCTCGGCGAATTCGACCTCATCGCGAAGTATTTCGACCGCCCGGCACGCCGTGCAGCGCTGGGCATCGGTGACGACTGTGCGCTGCTCGCTGTGCCGCCCGGCATGCAGCTCGCGACCTCGTGCGACATGCTGGTCGAGGGCCGCCATTTCCTGTCGACGGTCGCGCCCGAGCGCCTCGGCCACAAGGCACTGGCGGTCAACCTGAGCGACCTGGCGGCCTGCGGTGCCGAGCCACTGGCCTTCACGCTGGCCCTGGCGCTGCCCAGCGCCGACGACGCGTTTCTTGAGGGCTTCTCGCGCGGGTTGCTCGCCTTGGCCGATGCCCACGGCTGCGAACTGATCGGCGGTGACACGACGCGCGGCCCGCTGAACATCTGCATCAGCGTGTTCGGCCAGGTGCCGGGCGCCGGTGCGGGCGCCCTGCTGCGCTCGGGTGCCCTGGTCGGCGACGACCTTTACGTCAGCGGCAGTCTCGGCGATGCGCGTCTGGCGCTTGAAGTCTTTCGCGGCACGCTGACGCTGGCGGGAGGCGACTTCGAGACGGTGCGCCGCGCGATGGAAATGCCGCAGCCGCGCGTCGCGCTCGGGCAGGCGCTGCGCGGTGTGGCGAGCAGCGCGATCGACCTGTCCGACGGCCTGCTCGGAGATCTGCACCATGTGCTGCGGCGCTCCGGCGTCGACGCGGTGGTCGAGGTCGATGCGCTGCCGCGCAGCGCCGTGCTGCGCGTGCAGCCGCCGGCGATTCAGCGCCTGTGCACGCTGTCCGGCGGCGACGACTACGAGCTGCTGTTCACTGCGCCGCCTGCGCGTGCGCAGCAGGTGACTGCGGCCGGCATCGCTACCGGGGTTGCCTTGACACGCATCGGGTGCATCGTTCAGCGCGCCGGCTCGGCAAAGGAGGCACACATCGCCCTGATCGATGCCGAGGGACATGCGGTCACGCAGGCAGCGGCATCGTTCGATCATTTCCGCGCATGAGCGACTCCGCCGACATGGCTGGCTTGGCGCCGCGCCGACCGACGGCGAAGCTGATGCTCAGCCACCCGGCGCACCTGATCGCGCTCGGCTTCGGCAGTGGCCTGTCGCCCTTCGCACCGGGCACCGTCGGCACCCTGTGGGCGTGGCTCGCGTTCCTGGTGTTGCAGCCACTTCTGAGCGCGCCGCAGATGGCCGCGCTGCTGCTGGCTGGCTCCTTCGTCGGCTGGTGGGCCTGCACCGTCACCGCCCGCGCGTTGGCAATGCCCGACCCCGGGCCGATCGTCTGGGACGAGGTGCTGGCCTTCTGGCTGGTGCTGTGGCTGGTCACGCCCGCCGGCCTGATCGCACAGGGCGTGGCGTTCGCGCTGTTCCGCTATTTCGATGCCGCCAAACCGGGGCCGGTGGCGTGGGCCGACCGGCTGTACAAAGGCCGCCGCGGCCAGGCCATCGGCTGGGCGCAAGGCTTCGGCATCCTGTTCGACGACCTGGTCGCGGCGCTGTGCACTTTGCTGGTGATTGCGTTGTGGCG
>JANMXL010000177.1:0-3281 GCA_031380885.1 Burkholderiales bacterium
CAGCTTGTCCAGCGTGTCGGTGCTGACCCCGGGCACGACGTGCGGTGTCAGCATGTCCAGCACCTCGGCGGCGAGGCGACCGGCGATGCGCATGCCATCGATGTCGGCAGCGGTCTTGATGGCGATCGTCATGCGGTTGATTATCTCACTCGACCCGTAAAATCGAGGGTCAACCCGTGGTGGCCCGCCCACCATGCCGGACTTCCCACTTCTCCCCGAGCCGAGCCGCGTGAGCACATCGCCCCAGCACCTGATTCCTGTCGAGGGGGGCAATGCGCTCCCGGCGTTCCGCGCGCAGGCGCTGCTGACCCGGCTGCAACAGGTCGCCCCACGCGTCACCGCCGTCCAGGCGCGGCATGTGCACTGGGTGTGCAGCGAGACGCCGTTGACGCCTGCCCAGCGCGACACGCTGGACGGTCTTTTGCGCTATGGCGATGCGTATGCCGGCCCGACCGAGGGCGTGCTGATCGTGATCGCGCCGCGGCTGGGCACGGTGTCGCCGTGGGCCTCGAAGGCGACCGACATCGCGCACAACTGCGGATTGGCCTTGAAGCGGATCGAGCGCGTCACCGAGTACCGGTTGACGGTGAAGTCCGGTCTGCTGGTCGGCAGCAAGCCACTGAGCGCTGGCGAGCTGGCTGCCGCCACCGCGCTGCTGCACGACCGCATGACCGAAAGCGCGCTGCTGCGCCGCGAAGATGCCGCGCACCTGTTCGACGAGCGGCCGGCCGCGCCGATGGCGCAGGTTGATGTTCTGGGAGCAGGCCGCACGGCATTGGTCGCGGCCAACGTCGAATTCGGCCTGGCCTTGTCCGACGACGAGATCGATTACCTGGTGTCCGCCTTCACCGCCTTGCAACGCAACCCGACCGATGTCGAGCTGATGATGTTCGCGCAGGCCAACAGCGAGCACTGCCGCCACAAGATCTTCAACGCCAGCTTCACGATCGACGGCGTGGCGCAGGAACGCTCGATGTTCCAGATGATCCGCCACACGCATCAGCTGGCGCCACAGCACACGGTGATCGCCTACAGCGACAACTCGTCGGTGATGGAAGGTGGTGTGATCGAGCGCTGGCTGCCCGAGGGCTACACCAACGCGCCGGTCTACAGCGCACGCCAGGAGCTGGCGCATGTGCTGATGAAGGTCGAGACGCACAACCACCCGACGGCGATCTCGCCATTCGCCGGTGCATCGACCGGCGCGGGCGGCGAAATCCGTGACGAAGGCGCGACCGGTCGCGGCTCGAAGCCGAAGGCGGGCCTGACCGGCTTCAGCGTGTCGAACCTGAACCTGCCCGGCACCGACTGGGCCTGGGAGCGCTCGCCCTACGGCAAGCCGGAGCACATCGCCAGCCCGCTGCAGATCATGATCGAGGGGCCGCTCGGCGGCGCCGCGTTCAACAACGAGTTCGGGCGTCCGAACCTCGCGGGCTACTTCCGCGTGTACGAGCAGAGCGTCGGTGTCGAAGGCAAACAGCAGCGGCGCGGTTATCACAAGCCCATCATGATCGCCGGCGGCCTGGGCACGATCTCGGCCATGCAGACCGACAAGGTCGCGTTCGCGGCCGGCACCTTGCTGGTTCAGCTCGGCGGCCCCGGCATGCGCATCGGCATGGGCGGCAGCGCGGCCAGTTCGATGGCGGCTGGCGCCAATGCGGCCGCGCTCGATTTCGATTCGGTGCAGCGCGGCAACCCGGAAATCCAGCGGCGCGCGCAGGAGGTCATCAACCACTGCGCAGCGCTCGGTGCAGTGAACCCGATCCTGGCGATCCACGACGTCGGTGCCGGTGGCATTTCGAATGCCTTCCCCGAACTGGTCGATGGGGCAGGGCGGGGCGCTCGCTTCGATCTGCGCCTGGTGCCGCTGGAAGAAAGCGGGATGTCGCCGAAGGAGATCTGGAGCAATGAAAGCCAGGAGCGCTACGTGCTCGCGGTGCAGCCCGACTTGCTGCCGGTGTTCGACGCGATATGCGTGCGCGAAAGGTGCCCTTACGCAGTGGTCGGCGTCGCGACCGCGGCGAAGCAACTGGTGCTGGCCGACGCGCCGATGACAGAGAGCCAGCCGCCGCTGTCACCAGCGATCGACATGCCGATGGAGGTGCTGCTGGGCAAGCCGCCGAAGATGCACCGCGATGTGACCCGCGTGGCGCCGGAGCTGCCGACGCTCGATCTGACGGATGTTGAACTGGCAACGGTGGCGCTCGACGTGCTGCGCCACCCGACGGTCGCGAGCAAGCGCTTTCTGATCACGATCGGCGACCGCAGCGTCGGCGGCCTGAGCCACCGCGACCCGATGGTCGGCCCCTGGCAGGTGCCGGTGGCCGACTGCGCGGTGACGCTGGCCGATTACCGCGGTGTCCGCGGCGAGGCGATGAGCGTTGGCGAGCGCACGCCGTTGGCGGTGATCGATGCGCCGGCGTCGGGCCGGATGGCGGTCGGCGAGGCGCTGACCAACCTGCTGGCCGCGCCGTTCGCGCTGGAGCGCGTCAAGCTCAGCTGCAACTGGATGGCCGCCTGCGGCGAGCCGGGCGAAGACGCGGCGTTGTACGACACTGTGCGCGCGGTCGGGATGGAACTCTGCCCGGCGCTCGGCATCAGCGTGCCGGTCGGCAAGGACAGCCTGTCGATGCGCACGCGCTGGCGCGACGCGAGCGGCGAAGCGAAGCAGGTGACGGCGCCGGTGAGCCTCGTCGTCAGCGCCTTCGCGACCCTCGACGACGTGCGTGCCTCATCGACGCCGCAACTGCTGCCGGGCGACACCACGCTCCTGCTCGTCGACCTCGGTCAGGGCAAGAAGCGCATGGGCGGCTCGATGCTTGCGCAGGTGATCGGCCAGTTCGGCAATGAGGTGCCCGACCTCGACGACCCCGCGCAACTGAAGGCGCTGGTCGAGGCGATGGCGCGGCTGCGCGCCGAAGGGCTCGTCCTCGCCTACCACGACCGCAGCGACGGCGGCCTCTGGGCGACCGTGTGTGAGATGGCCTTCGCCGGCCATCTCGGCGTCAGTCTCAATGTCGACCTGCTCATCACCGAGAGTGACGGCATCGGCGACAGCCGGGCCGAATACGGCGACTCGAAGAACTGGGCGACGCAGGTGAGCGCGCTGCGCGAAGAGCTGACCTTGCGCGCGCTCTTCAACGAAGAGCTCGGCGCGGTGCTGCAGATTCGCAAGTCCGACCGTGCGGCGGTCATGCAGGTGTTGCGCGAGGCCGGTCTTGCCGCCTGCAGTCATGTTGTCGGTCATCCGAACGCGAAAGATGAACTGCGGGTGATCCGTG
>JANMXL010000228.1:0-1974 GCA_031380885.1 Burkholderiales bacterium
CCCGGCATCGGCGCGCCGCCGACCCAGTCGATGTGGATCGCCTCCATCGACTCCAGGCTGATGTGCACCGTGCGATCGACCGGCGTGCCGGTGCGTCTCAGGATGCCGACGACGGTGAACGGCTTGTCGGCATGCTCGGAACCGGGCAGGCCGCCCTCGCCGTGCGTCAAGGTGATCTTGCTGCCGAGTCGGTAGCCGAGTGCATGCGCCACCTCTGCACCCAGCACCACGCCGTACAGCCCGTCGATGCCATCGGCAAATGCGCGGCCCTGCGCCAGCACCAACGGCTCACGGTCGCCGTAGAGGAAGCGCTTGAAGTAATCGGCCGTGGTGCCCAGCACCGCATAGCCCTTGTGCGAGTCGCCGAGCGACAGCGGCACCACCCAGGCCACTGCGCGGTGTTTGGCGATCGCCTCGACGCTGCTGATGCGGATGTTGTTGGTGGCGCTGCCAACGCGGAACACCGCGTACAGCATCAGCTGGACCGAGCCGGTGCGCGCGCCGACGACCAGATCGGTGCCGCTGACCGACTGCGAGAAGTTCTCGCGCACATCCGTGCGCACCTGCTCGAAGCCGAGCAGCAGGAAGGTCGACAACGCCACCGACAGCCCCACCAGCGACAGCGTCGCACGGCGGTTCCAGGCACTGCGCCAGGCCAGCGTCAGCAGCGCCCTCACACCGCGCCCTCGGCCGACGCGGGCAACGCCGCGCGGTTGATCGCCGACAGCGAAACCCGCTCGTCGAAGCGTGACGCCAATCGCTCGTCGTGGCTGACGAACACCAGCGTGCCGCCAGACGCACGGCAGGCACCCTGCAGCAAGTTCATGAAGCTGTCGCGCAAGGCAGCATCGAGCGCCGAGGTCGGCTCGTCGGCAATCACCACCTCGGGCCTGCCGATCAGCGCGCGCGCTGCGGCCACCCGCTGCTGCTGCCCGACCGACAGCTGCGCAGCAGGCCGCTTCCAAAGGCTGTCCGCCAGGCCCACACGCTGCAGCAGATCGCGCGCGGCCGCGCCGGGCGAACCGCCGTCCTGAGTCGCCCGCTCTCGGCGCAAGGCGGAGAAGCGGCACGGCAACAGCACGTTGTCGATCACGCTCAGATAGGGCAGCAGGTTGAACTGCTGGAAGATGTAGCCGACGTGGTCAGCACGGAACGCATCGCGCCGCGCGCCCGACAGATCGGACCAGCGGGTGCCGAGCAGGCTGACCGACCCGGTGCGCGGCAGCAGCACGCCGGCCAGCAGCCCCAGCAGCGTGCTCTTGCCGCCGCCGCTCGGACCATGCAGGAACACTGTGCGGCCTGCTGCGACGGTGAGCCGGTCGATGGCGACGCAATCGGCTGGCTTGCTTTCACCCGATGCCCCCGGCCACGCAAAACGCAGATCCTGAACGTCAATCACCACAAGGCTTTCAAAACGAGGAGCCCGGTACGGGACACGTGGTTGAGAGCGCCGTGCTCACCCGAGGTTCAGTGAACGGCTGCTGCGACGCGCGAAATAAAACCATTCGTTGCCGGGCATCGCCTTGGTGTTCGGGAACACGATGTAGCCGTCGCCCGGTGCGGTGACGACGGTGCCATCGTAGCGGTGGCCGATCGGCTCGCCAGCTTTCACCGGGTCGAAACTGGCCCAAGGCTTGATGAAGGCGTCGCCGGCATTCAGGCGGTCGGTGACATGAATAAGGCGAATCAGCTCGATGTCAGCGCGCGGCGCAGGCGCGGGCGCGTCGATCATGCCCAGGTGCGCCAGCGTGTCGACGATCGCCTGGTAAGCGACTTCAGGCCCCGCCGGGTCGTCGTGCTGGCCGCATTCCAGCGTGATCGCCATGCCGCCCACGCTGCGCATGTACTCGGTGGTGCCGATGCCGTAGCGCGGGTCGGTGTTGAGCAGCCTGGCGCGCGCGGTCTGCGGGTCGCCCGATTGCTCGGCGCGCTGAACGCGTGCGGCCACGCCGTCGGCATAGGTTTCGAGCCAGC
>JANMXL010000251.1:0-23563 GCA_031380885.1 Burkholderiales bacterium
CAGCGCGCGGCGCTGGCTGGCTTCATCCCCGAGTACCAGCCGCGCTGAACGTCGGTTCAGCAGGTCCGTTTCAGCGCCGCGGCAGCAGCCACTTCGGCACCCGAAAGCGCACGATGCGCCAGTACAGCAGCACGTACGACACCATGAACAGCGCAAGGAAACCGGTCAGCACCGCGGTGTTCTTCCACCACAGAACGGCCGGGATCACCGACAGGCTGCACAGCAGCCAGAGGTAGGGCGAGGTCATCGAATTGCGCGCGGTGAGCCGGTGCGTGGCAGCGTCGCCGATCATCTGCCGCACCAGCCGGCGGTGGATCAGCGTGTGCATGTGGATGCCGTCGGGCTGTGACGAGGCCACGCCCTTGAGCACCTTGCGCCGGTACATCGAGAACAGTGTTTCGAAGATCGGGTAGGCGCACATCAGCAATGGAAACAGTGGCGACACCTCGGCGTTGCGCACGATCAGCAGCACGCCGAGTTCGGCGACCAGGAAGCCGAGCAGGTAGGCGCCGCCATCCCCCAGAAAGATCAGCCCACCGGGGAAGTTCCAAACGAAGAAGCCGAGCACGGCGCCGGCTGCCATCAGCGCGGCGGTCAGCACCAGCCGGTCTTGCACCTGCAGCCCCACATAGGCCAGCGCCATCAGCATGATCAGCACGCACATCGATGCCAGCCCGTTGAAGCCGTCGATGATGTTGATCGAGTTGGACACGCCAGTCACCACCAGCAGCGTCAGCGCGATGGCGAACGGCTCCATGCGGATCAGCGGGTCGACACCCGGAATGGCGGTGTGGCGCACCACGGCTTCGAGCAGCCACACCGCGAGGGCGGCCGAGGTGACCGCAGCGATCAGCCGCCGGGAAGCCGACACCTTTTTCGTCAGGTCTTCGGCGAAACCCCCGAGGAACGCTGGCAGCGCAGACGCGAGCAGCAGCCACAGCGACTCACTCAGCGCCGGACGAGTGAACTGGGCCAGCAGCGTGCCCGCAAAAACCGCCAGCAGAACCCCCACACCGCCCACCCGTGGAACCGGGCGGTGGTGGAATTTTTGCGGCCCCGAGATCTCGGTGTCGGCCGACAGACCGCTGTGCAGGTCGCTCGAACGCAGCACCGCCAGGGTGCTTAACAACGACACGGTAAAGCTCAGCAGCAGAAAGCTCATGCGGCAGCCAGCGAGCCAGGCCCCGAGGTGTGGGTGGAGGTCATCGGTGGTTCAGGCGCCGAGCAGGGGCGCCGCGGCATCCTTGGCCGACAGCGCGGGCGCGATGCCGGCCAACGGCCAGGCAATCGCCAAGGTGGGGTCGTCCCAGCGGATCGCGAACTCGGCCTCGGGGCGGTAGTAGCCCGTCGTCTTGTAGAGAAAATCGGCACTGTCGCTGGTGACCAGAAAGCCATGCGCCAGGCCCGGCGGGATCCACAGCTGCTTGTGGTTGGTGCCACTCAGTTCGACGCCCACCCACTGGCCGTAAGTGGGGCTGTCGGCGCGCACGTCGACCGCGACATCGAACACGCTGCCTTGCGTCACGCGCACCAGCTTGCCTTGCGCATGCGGCGCGCGCTGCCCGTGCAGGCCGCGCAGCACGCCGCGCGCGGAGCGTGAGTGGTTGTCCTGCACGAAGTCGGTGTCCTCACCGACGGCCGCGTTGAAAGCCTGCTGGTTGAAGCTTTCGAGGAAGAAGCCGCGTTCGTCGCCGAACACCTTGGGCTCCAGGATCAACACGCCGTCGATGGCTGTCGTGATCACCTTCATCAGAACACCCGGTTGTTGACGATCTGCATCAGGTACTGGCCGTAGCCGTTCTTCAACATCGGGCGGGCCAGCGCTTCCAGCTGGGCGGCATCGATCCAGCCGGAGCGGAATGCGATTTCCTCGGGGCACGCCACTTTGAGGCCTTGCCGTTTTTCCAGCGTGGCGATGAACTGGCCGGCTTCGAGCAGGCTGTCGTGCGTGCCGGTGTCGAGCCAGGCATAGCCGCGGCCCATGATCTCGACGTTCAACTGACCCTGCGCCAGGTAGCGGGCGTTGACGTCGGTGATCTCCAGTTCGCCGCGTGCTGACGGTTGGATGTCGGCGGCGATGTCGCACACCTGCGAGTCGTAGAAATACAGGCCGGTGACCGCGTAGTTGCTCTTCGGTGCCTTCGGCTTTTCCTCGATGCTGAGCGCGCGTTGCTTGGCGTCGAAGGCGACGACACCGTAGCGCTCCGGGTCGTGCACGTGGTAGGCGAACACCGAGGCGCCAGTGGTGCGCTCATCAGCCGCCGACAGCAGGCGCTGCAAATCGTGGCCGTGGTAGATGTTGTCGCCCAGCACCAGTGCGCTCGGCGCACCGCCGACGAAGTGCTTGCCGAGGATGAAGGCCTGCGCCAGCCCGTCGGGGCTGGGTTGCACGCAGTAGCGGATGTCGACGCCCCAGCGGCTGCCGTCGCCCAGCAGGCTCTCGAAGCGCGGCGTGTCCTGCGGCGTGCTGATCAAGAGGATGTCGCGGATGCCGGCCAGCATCAGTGTGCTGAGCGGGTAATAGACCATCGGCTTGTCGTACACCGGCAGCAACTGCTTGCTGATCGCGAGCGTCGCCGGGTGCAGGCGGGTGCCGGAGCCGCCGGCCAGCAGGATGCCTTTTCGGCGGGGGGTGTTCATGCGGTGAGCGCGTCCGAGGGTGGGATCAGAGGATTTCAGCCAGCAAGCGATCGACGCCGGTCTGCCAGGCGGGCAGGTGCAGGCCGAAGCTGTCTTGCAGCTTGCGGGTGTCCAGCCGGGAATTGCGAGGCCGCTGGGCGGGCGTCGGGAACGCGCTGGTGGGCACTGCTTCGATGGCGTCGGGTGCCACCCGGATCGGGCGGCCCGCAGCGCGCGCGTGCTCGATCACGTGCTGTGCGTAGCCGTGCCAACTGGTCTGGCCGGCCGCGGCGACGTGGTAGGTGCCGCTGAGCGGGGCCTGGTGTGTGATCTGGCGCAAGGCGTGCGCCGAGACATCGGCCAGCAAGTCGGCGCCGGTGGGCGCGCCGATCTGGTCGGCGATGACCTTCAGCGCGTCGCGCTCGGCCGCCAGCTTCAGCATCGTCTTCGCGAAGTTGCCGCCACGCGCCGCATAGACCCAGCTGGTGCGCAGGATCAAGTGCGTGCAGCCGCTGTGGCGGATCGCTTCTTCGCCGGACAGCTTGGTGGCGCCATACACGCTCAACGGGCCGGTCGGTGCGTCTTCCGTCCACGGTGCGCTGCCGCTGCCGTCGAACACATAGTCGGTGCTGTAGTGCAGCAGCGTGGCGCCGAGCGTCGCCGCTTCGCGCGCCAGCACGCCGGGCGCGGTGGCGTTGATGGCGCGCGCCAGTTCGGGCTCGCTCTCGGCCTTGTCGACGGCGGTGTGGGCGGCGGCATTGACGATCCAGGTCGGTGCCACCGCGCGCACGGTGGCAGCCAGCGCTTCGGGGTCGGCAAAGTTGGCGTGCCATTCGGTGCTGGCGCTGTCGAGCGCGACCAGTTCACCCAGCGGTGCCAGCGCGCGCTGCAGTTCCCAGCCGACCTGACCGTTCTTGCCGAACAACAGGATCTTCATTCCGCAGTGCTGCTGGTGGTTCGCGCTGAGTAGTTCGCGTCGACCCATTCGCGGTAGGCGCCACTTTGTACCCGGGCCACCCAGTCGGCGTGATCGAGGTACCAGCGCACCGTCTGGCGGATGCCGGTCTCGAAGGTCTCAGCCGGTCTCCAGCCCAGCTCGCGTTCGAGCTTGCGCGCATCGATCGCGTAGCGTCGGTCATGGCCGGGGCGGTCGGTGACGTGGGTGATCAGCCGGCGGTATGGCCCGGCCGCATCGGGGCGCATCTCGTCGAGCAGCGTGCACACCGTGTGCACGATGTCGATGTTGGGTTGTTCGTTCCAGCCGCCGATGTTGTAGGTTTCGCCGACCCGGCCGCGCTCCAGCACGACGCGGATCGCGGCGCAGTGGTCTTTCACGTACAGCCAGTCACGCACCTGCCGGCCATCACCGTAGACCGGCAGCGGCTTGCCGGCAAGTGCGTTGACGATCAGCAGCGGGATCAGCTTCTCGGGGAAATGGAAAGGCCCGTAGTTGTTGCTGCAATTGGTGGTCAGCACCGGCAGGCCATAGGTGTGGTGCCAGGCGCGCACCAGGTGGTCGCTGGCGGCCTTGCTGGCCGAGTACGGGCTGTTGGGCTCGTACAGGTTCGTCTCGGTGAACGGCGGGTCATTCGGCCCGAGCGAGCCGTAGACCTCGTCGGTGGACACATGGTGGAAGCGGAACGAGGCTTTTTCGGCCTCAGGCAGCGTCAGCCAAAAAGCCCGCGCCGCTTCCAGCAGGGTGAACGTGCCCTGCACATTGGTGTGGACGAAGGCGCCCGGCCCGTGGATGCTGCGATCGACATGGCTTTCGGCCGCGAAGTGCACCACCGCGCGCGGGCGATGGGTGGCGAACAGGCTGTCGAGCCCTGCGCGGTCGGTGATGTCACCGTGGACGAACACATGGCGCGCATCGCCGTCCAGCGAGCGCAGGTTGTCCCGGTTTCCGGCGTAAGTCAGCGCATCGAGGTTGAGCACCGGCTCGCTCGATTGCGCCAGCCAGTCGAGGACGAAATTCGCGCCGATGAAACCGGCGCCGCCTGTGACGAGAATCATGGGTGCTGTGGTGGAGTCTGGGAGGCCGCATCGGCGCGCGACGCCAACGCTGCGACCGATTCTAGGGGCGGTTTTTGACGGATTCCCTGCGGCCGACGCCAGCGGCGATAATCAGAGGATGACTGAAACACCCCAAGAAACCGGCCCCGACACCCTGACCGCTGAACCGGTTGCCGCTGTGGTGCGTTTCGACACGCTGGCACTCGACGACAAACTGCTGCGCGCGGTGGCCGATTCCGGCTACACGCAGATGACACCGATCCAGGCCAAGGCGATCCCGATCGTGCTCGACGGGCGCGATGTGATGGGTGCGGCCCAGACCGGCACCGGCAAGACGGCGGCCTTCACGCTGCCCTTGCTGCAGAAGATGCTGAAGCACGAGAACAGCAGCGCGTCGCCGGCACGCCACCCGGTGCGCGCGCTGGTGCTGGCACCGACCCGCGAGCTGGCCGACCAGGTCGCCAACAACGTCAAAACTTACGCGAAGCACACCAAGCTGCGATCGATGGTGGTGTTCGGCGGCATCGACATGAAGCCCCAGACGGCCGAGCTGAAGACCGGCGTCGAGGTGCTGATCGCCACGCCGGGCCGGCTGCTTGACCACATCGAGGCGAAGAACTGCAACCTGGGCCAGGTCGAATACGTCGTGCTCGACGAGGCCGACCGCATGCTCGACATCGGCTTTTTGCCCGACCTGCAGCGCATCCTCAGCTACCTGCCCAAGCAACGGCAGACGCTGCTGTTTTCGGCGACTTTCTCGCCCGAGATCAAGCGGCTGGCCGAGAGCTATCTGCAGAACCCGATCCTGGTCGAAGTGGCCCGGCCGAATGCCACCGCGACCAATGTCGAGCAGCGCTTTTTCAGCGTCGCCACAGACGACAAACGGGCGGTGGTGCTGAAGATCATCCGAGGGCGCGCGCTGAAGCAGGCGCTGGTGTTCGTCAACTCGAAGCTCGGTTGCGCGCGGCTGGCCCGCTCGTTCGAGCGCGATGGCCTGCGCACCAACGCGTTGCACGGCGACAAGTCGCAAGACGAGCGGCTGAAGGCGCTCGAAGCCTTCAAGCGCGGCGAGGTTGATGTGCTGGTGTGCACTGACGTGGCGGCCCGCGGCCTCGACATTGCGGATTTGCCGGCGGTGTTCAATTTCGACGTGCCGTTCAACGCCGAGGACTATGTGCACCGCATCGGCCGCACCGGCCGGGCTGGCGCCTCGGGGCTGGCCGTGACGCTGGTGTCGCGCGACGACACTCGCCTGGTCGCTGACATCGAGAAGCTGATCAAGAAGAAGATCGAGCTGGAGCCGATCGAGCTCGATGAGGCGCCTGTGCGCCGTGAGCCGCGCCCTGAGCGCGCTCGCCGCGAGGTGGACGATCAGCCGCAAGCGGTGGCCGATGCCGCAGCGGACGCCGTGGAACCAGTGGCGATCAGCCAGCCACCGCGCTCGCCGTACCGCAGCGCTGGTGAGGGCGCTCGCAAGGCGTCGTCCGATCCGTTTTTTGACCGGCCTTACGAGCCCAGCGCCAGCGCGCCACCGGCCTGGGAATCGGCGCCGGCCCCCTCTGCCGGGTTGTCGCGTGGCCTGTCGCCCAACATCAAGACGAAACGGCGCGTTGCCGCGTTGTTCGGCGAGAAGCTGACGGCCGATCAGAGCGAGTGAAGTTCGGCTGACCGGCTTCAGGCCAACAGGCAAAACACCGCCGGCGTGTCGTTCGGTATCGATGCCGGTCGGGCGTTCCAATCGGCCACGGTGTCGCTGCGGTTCCAACCGCCCATCAGCGTCAACCCGCAACTGACCGACAGGCGCGTGCCGCCGGTCAGTGCCCCGAGCAAGGCGCCCAGCAGTGCGGTGTTCCGGTACGGGGTCTCGATCATCAATTGCGTCTGCTGCGTGCGGCGCGACAAGGCTTCCAACTCGCGGATTCGTGCCGTGCGGGCGGCGGCATCGACCGGCAGGTAGCCGACGAAAGCGAAGCTCTGGCCGTTCAGCCCGCTGGCGGCCAGCCCCAGCATCAGCGAACTCGGCCCCGACAGCGCCTCGACGCGCAGCTTCAACGCATGCGCGGCCTGCACCAGCGCCGCGCCCGGATCGGCCACGGCCGGCAAGCCGGCTTCGGAGATCAGCCCGATGTCCTGGCCCGCCAGGGCAGGCGCCAGCAAAGCGTCGAGCCTCAGGGGCTGCGCTGGCGCGGCGCCCTTGTTGGCGCGCGGCAGTTCGACGATCGAGATCGCCTGCACGGGCTGCGACAGCGGCACGACCTCGTTCACCCGCTTCAGAAACGCCCGCGTGGTCTTCGCGTTCTCGGCCACCCAGCAGGGCAGGTGCGCGGCGATGCGGATCACGCCCAACGGCAGCACCTCTTGCAGATCCGGCACGCCGCCAGCGCCCGCATCGACAGGCGCCACACCGAAGTCCAGCGTGTTGGGCACCAGGTACAGCGTGCCGGTCATGGTGATGTGGGGCTCAGCGGATCGATGCCTGCCTGGCGCAGCAGCGCACAGGTGCGGATCAGCGGCAGCCCGATCAGCGCGGTCGGGTCGTCGGACTCGACCGATTGCAGCAGTGCGATGCCGAGCGCCTCGACCTTCGCACTGCCCGCACAGTCGTAGGGGCGATCGGCGCGCAGGTAGCGCTCGATCTCGGCGTCCGACAGGTCCCGGAACGTCACGCTGACGCGGGCGAGGTCACTCGCTTCGAAGCAGGGTTCGGCGCCCACCACCGCCACCGCGGTGTGGAAGATCACTCGCCTGCCGCGCATCGCACGCAGTTGCTGCACGGCCGCATCGTGATGGCCCGGCTTGCCGAGTGCCACGCCGTCCAGTTCGGCGACCTGATCCGAGCCGATCACCACCGCCTGCGGATGCCTCGCTGCCACCGCACGGGCCTTGGCCAGCGCCAGGCGCAGCGCCAGAGCCGCCGGCGGCTCGGTGGGCCATGGCGTTTCGTCGACATCCGGTGCGACCACCTCGAACGGCAGTTGCAGCCGCGTCAGCAATTCCCGCCGGTACACCGAGGTCGATGCCAGGATCAGCAGGGGTGGCGTGCGCATCAGCAGGATTGTCCCATCGGCTCCGGCGCCATCAGCTGTTTGCCATCGGCTGTTCCCCTGCGCTTTAGACTCGTGACCATGACAACGCGTGCTTTCGACCCCTTGTGCGTGGACATCGCCGCGTTCGCCAAGCAAGGCGGCGAGGCCTCGGGCGTCTGGCTGCTGGAGAAGCTGGATCGGTTGTGCGACGAAGCCCATGCCGATGCCAAGCCGACGGCAGGCCAGCAGGTCGAGTGGCGGGCGACCGGTGAAACCCGCGCCCGCCGCGGCGGTGAGCCACAGATCTGGCTGCACATGGCGTGCGATGCACGGCTGGGCTTGGTCTGCCAGCGTTGTTTGCAGCCGGTGGACACTGCAGTGCATGCGCAGCGCAGCTTTCAATTTGTCGCGGACGAAGCGCTGGCGGCCGAAATCGACGCTGACAGTGAAGAAGACGTGCTGGCACTCAGCCGGACGCTGAACCTGGTCGAGCTGATCGAAGATGAGTTGCTGCTGGCGCTGCCGCTGGTGCCGCGCCACGCGACCTGCCCGCAGCCCTTGAAGCCGCCGGATGACGCCGAACCGTTCGAAGAGCGTGCCAACCCGTTTGCGGTGCTGGGCGAGCTGAAGCGAAAGTCACTGCCCAACTGAGGCGGCCTGCTGATATACTCGTGGGCTTTTCGGCAGGTGTTGTTCCCGCGGTTCACTCCGGGCCAACTGCCCGCAGGTCCTGACAAGGGCCCGTCCCGCAGTGGTTCGCCACCGGGCGCCACCACCAACGTATGCGGAGATTCACATGGCTGTCCAGCAAAACAAGAAGTCGCCTTCGAAGCGCGGCATGCACCGGTCCCATTACGCGCTGAACACGCCAGGCACGGCGATCGAGCCGACCACCGGCGAGCAGCACCTGCGTCACCACATCAGCCCCAACGGCTTCTACCGCGGCCGCAAGATCTTCAAGACCAAAGCCGACGCGTGAGCGTTTGACGCCCGCTCGATCGAAAGCGTTGCGCCGCCGCAGCGCCTCGATTGACCACCCGCTGTCACCGATGGCCCGGCCGCTGCACACTTGCAATGCCGGGCCTTCGCATTTGTGCCTGGCCCCTGCTGCTCTTCAACCGGTAAGCGTCACCGTGATCGCTGTGCCCTCAACATGAACCACGACGTATCACGTCGGCCGGTGCGCTTGGCCGTCGATTGCATGGGGGGCGACCATGGCCCGTCGGTCACGCTGGCAGCCTGCCAAGCGTTCCTCGCTCGTCACCCGCAGGCAGAACTGATCCTGGTCGGGCGCCTTGAAGCGTTGTCGCCTGCGGCCCATTGGGCGCGATGTCGCTTGGTCGATGCACCGGAGGTGGTCGAGATGCACGACGCGATCGAAGTCGCGTTGCGACGCAAGAAGCGTTCGTCGATGCGCCTGGCCGTCGATCTCGTCAAACCCGATGACCACGGCGAGTCCGCCGCCGATGCCTGCGTGTCTGCCGGCAACACCGGCGCGCTGATGGCCGTGTCGCGCTATGTGTTGAAAACCCTGGAAGGCATCGACCGGCCCGCCATCGCGACGGTGATGCCCAACCAGCGGGACGGCTACACCACCGTGCTGGACCTGGGTGCCAACGTGGATTGCACCGCCGAGCACCTGCTGCAGTTTGCGGTGATGGGCAGTGCGCTGGTGTCGGCGGTCGAAGGCAAGGAGCAGCCCAGCGTCGGCCTGCTGAACATCGGCGAAGAAGCGATCAAGGGCAGTGACACCATCAAGCAGGCCGGCGAACTGCTGCGTGCCGCGGCGGCCAGCGGGCACCTGAACTTTCATGGCAACGTTGAAGGCAACGACATCTTCAAGGGCACCGCAGACATCGTCGTGTGCGACGGCTTCGTCGGCAATGTGGCCTTGAAGACAGCCGAAGGCCTGGTGGCCATGCTGTCGGACTTCATCAAGCAGGAATTCAAGCGCAACCTGCTCACCAAGATCGCAGCGTTGGCAGCCATGCCCGTGCTGAACCGATTCAAGGCGCGCGTCGATCACCGGCGCTACAACGGCGCCGCGTTGCTCGGATTGCGTGGGCTGGTGTTCAAGAGCCACGGCTCTGCCGATGCGTTCGCCTTCGAGCAGGCGCTGAACCGGGCTTATGATGCCGCCCGCAATGGCTTGCTCGACGCCGTACACGACCGCATCCGCGACACGCTGCAGACCATGCCGGCCCATTCCCTTTCTGGTGACAACGACAACCCCAAGATGATGGCGCCCCGCCTCACCGCATGAACGGCACGGCCTCGATTGCAGCCGCGCCAGCGGGACGCTTTTCGCGCATTGCGGGAACCGGCGGGCACCTGCCTGCCCACCGGTTGACCAATGCCGCCCTGGCCGACCAACTGGCCGCGCGTGGCGTGGAGACGTCCGACGATTGGATCGTCGAGCGCACCGGCATCCGGGCCCGGCATTTCGCCGCCGACGGCGAGCAGTGCAGCGACCTCGCCGTGGCGGCCGCGCGGCGCGCGCTCGAGGCCGCGGATTGCGACGCCTCGTCGATCGACCTGATCATCGTGGCCACCTCGACGCCGGACATGGTGTTCC
This sequence comes from Burkholderiales bacterium, assembly GCA_031380885.1. Taxonomy (GTDB): domain Bacteria; phylum Pseudomonadota; class Gammaproteobacteria; order Burkholderiales; family Burkholderiaceae_C; genus PBB1. The sequence continues at coordinate 10,234 of JANMXL010000251.1, forward strand.
CGTCGACCGCCTGCATCGTGCAACAAAAGCTTGGCATCGCCGGCTGCCCGGCGTTCGACGTACAGGCGGTCTGTTCCGGTTTCGTCTATGCGCTGACGGTGGCCGATTCGATGATCCGCACTGGTGCGGCGAACAAGGCGCTGGTGATTGGTGCCGAGGTGTTTTCCCGCCTGCTGAATTTCGATGACCGCGGCACCTGCGTGTTGTTTGGCGACGGCGCCGGCGCGGTGCTGCTGCAGGCCAGCGACACGCCGGGCCTGATCGCCAGCGAACTGCATGCCGACGGCCGGCATGTCGACATTTTGTGCACCCCCGGTGGCGTGGCCGGCGGCCAGGTGCGCGGCGTCCCGTTGCTGAAGATGGACGGCCAGGCGGTGTTCAAGCTGGCCGTCGGTGTGCTGGAAGACGTGGCCCGGTCGGTGCTGGCCAAAGCCGGTCGCAGCGAAGCCGACATCGACTGGCTGATTCCGCACCAGGCCAACATCCGCATCATGCAAAGCACCGCGCGCAAGCTGAAGCTGTCGATGGACAAGGTGATCGTCACCGTGGCCGACCACGGCAACACCTCCGCCGCATCGATCCCGCTGGCGCTCGACGTGGCCGTGCGCGACCAGCGCATCGCGCGGGGCGACACGGTGATGCTCGAAGGCGTGGGCGGCGGGTTCACCTGGGGCGCCGTGCTGCTGGATTTTTGAGGCTGCCGAGAACCGTGCGTTCGCGCCTGTCCCCAGTTCTTTCTTTTTTCTTTTCCATGCCGATTACTTCGTTTGCTTTTCTCTTTCCCGGCCAGGGCTCGCAGGCGGTGGGCATGCTCGATGCCTGGGGCGATCACCCGGCCGTCGTGCAAACGCTGGCCGAGGCTTCCCATGCGCTGCACACTGACATCGCGCGGCTCATCCGCGAGGGGCCGAAGGATCAGCTCGACCTGACGACCAACACGCAGCCAGTGATGCTGACGGCAGGCATCGCCTGCTACCGCGCGTGGATGGCTGAAACCGGCATGGCGCCGGCGGTGGTCGCCGGCCATTCGCTGGGTGAATACAGCGCACTGGTGGCTGCGGGTTCGCTGACCTTGGCCGACGCGCTGCCGCTGGTGCGCTTTCGTGCGCAAGCGATGCAGGAGGCGGTGCCGGTCGGTGTCGGTGCGATGGCCGCCATCCTTGGCCTCGATGCCGACGCCGTGCGCGCCGGCTGCGCCGCAGCCGCGGCGGCCAGCGGCGAAATCGTCGAGGCGGCCAACTTCAACGATCCGAAGCAAACGGTGATCTCCGGCTCGCAAGCCGGTGTGGCGAAGGCCTGTGAGTTGTTGAAGGCCGCAGGCGCCAAACGCACCTTGCCGTTGCCGGTGTCGGCGCCGTTCCATTGCAGCCTGATGAGACCCGCCGCAGAACGGTTGAAGGACCGACTGGCGGCGGTGTCGTTCCAGGCGCCGGCAATTCCGGTGCTCAACAACATCGACGTGATGGCGGAATCCGACCCGGCGCGCATCCGCGATGCGCTGTACCGCCAGGCTTTCGGGCCGGTGCGCTGGTTTGAAACCATCCAGGCCATCGGTGGCCTGGGGGTCACCCACCTGATCGAATGCGGGCCCGGGAAGGTGCTCGCGGGCATGGTCAAGCGCATCGATGCCGAGGCGATCTCGGCGGCGCTGTTCGACCCTGCCTCACTGGCCGATGTGCGTGGAGTGCTGGCATGACGACAGAACCCACAACGACCCGCATCGCGCTGGTGACCGGCGCCTCGCGCGGCATCGGGCGGGCGATTGCGCTCGAACTCGCGCGACGCGGTCTGATCGTGGTCGGCACCGCAACGACCGAGGCCGGCGCTCTGGCAATCGGCGAGGCGCTGGCCGCGTTCCCGGGCTGCTCTGGTGCCTGCCTCGATGTGAACGACCCAGCAGCGGTCGATCGCACCGTCGAGGCCGTGTTGAAGGCGCATGGCGCGCTGCATGTGCTGGTCAACAACGCCGGCATCACCCGCGACAACCTGTCGATGCGGATGAAGGACGCCGACTGGGATGCGGTGATCGACACCAACCTGACGGCGGTGTTCCGGCTCAGCCGCGCGGTCATCCGCACCATGGTCAAGCAGCGGCACGGACGCATCATCAACATCACCTCGGTGGTCGGCGCCAGCGGCAACGCGGGGCAGGCCAACTACGCAGCGGCCAAGGCGGGTGTTGCCGGCATGACGCGCTCGCTGGCGCGTGAGCTGGGCAGCCGCAGCATCACCGTGAACTGCGTGGCACCTGGCTTCATCGCAACCGACATGACCGATGCGTTGCCCGCCGCGCAGAAGGAAGCCCTGCTGACGCAGATCCCGCTCGGTCGGCTCGGCAGCGTCGATGATGTGGCCCACGCGGTCGCCTTCCTCGCCTCCGATGCCGCGGGCTACATCACTGGCGCCGAGCTGCATGTCAACGGCGGCATGTTCATGAACTGACCGCCTTCGGTCCCCCATCCATCGACCCGGTTTTGCCCGGCCGGCCGAAGCACGCACCGTCTCCGTGAGGCGACATGGTGCAACCTTTAGAATCCCGGGCTGTTTCAGACAACACTCCTGGAGGAGTCATGAGCGATATCGAATCCCGTGTCAAGAAAATCATCGCCGAACAACTGGGCGTACCCGAATCCGATGTCTCCAACGGGAAGGCCTTCGTCGCCGACCTCGGCGCGGATTCACTCGATACGGTCGAGCTGGTGATGGCCCTCGAAGACGAGTTCGGTATCGAGATTCCCGATGAAGAAGCCGAAAAAATCACCACGGTTCAACTCGCGATCGATTACGCGTTGAAGCACCAAAAGGCCTGAGCCCGAGCCTTCACTGCATGCATTTCCGCCCGCCATGTTTGATTGATCCAGCCTGCTCGACGACCAGCGGGCTGGCGCCCTTTTGGGGTCGCCGATGAGCCGGCGTCGTGTTGTGGTCACCGGCCTCGGGCTGATCAGCCCGGTTGGCAATTCGGTGAAGGAAGGCTGGGCCAACATCCTGGCGGGCCGTTCCGGCATTGCCAACATCACCCGCTTCGATGCGGCCAGCTTCTCGTGCCGTTTCGCGGGCGAGGTGAAGAACTTCAATGTCGAGGACTACTTCCCTGCGAAGGAAGCCCGGCACATGGACATCTTCATGCAGTTCGGCATGGCCGCCTCCATCCAGGCCGTGCGCGACTCCGGCCTGAAGACCAACGATGAGTTGAGCGAAGAGCAGGCCGAGCGCATCGGTTGCATCGTCGGCTCGGGCATCGGCGGCTTGCCGTTGATCGAGGACACCCACGCCGAGCTGTCGGCGCGCGGTCCTCGCCGCATCTCACCGTTCTTCGTGCCGGCTTCGATCATCAACATGATCTCCGGCCACCTGTCGATCAAGTTCGGGTTCCAGGGCCCCAACCTGGCCATCGTGACCGCATGCACCACCGGCCTGCACTGCATCGGCGAGGCCGGTCGGCTGATCGAATACGGCGACGCCGACGTGATGGTCGCCGGTGGCGCTGAAGCGACGGTGTCGCCGCTCGGCGTTGGCGGCTTCGCGGCTGCGCGGGCGCTGTCCACCCGCAACGACGACCCCGCGACCGCGTCGCGTCCCTGGGACAAGGACCGGGACGGCTTCGTGCTGGGTGAGGGCGCCGGTGCCATGGTGCTCGAAGAGTACGAGCACGCGAAGCGGCGCGGCGCGACGATCTACGCCGAACTGGTTGGCTACGGCATGGGCGCCGACGCGCATCACATGACCGCGCCCAGCGTCGATGGCCCGAAGCGCTCGATGCGCGCCGCCTTGCGCAACGCCGGCGTGTCGGCCGATCAGGTGCAGTACCTGAACGCCCACGGCACCTCGACGCCGCTCGGCGATGTGAACGAAACCAATGCGATCAAGCTGGCTTTCGGTGACCATGCCCATAAGCTGGCGGTCAGCTCCACCAAGTCGATGACCGGCCACCTGCTCGGCGGAGCGGGCGGCATCGAATCGCTGTTCACCGTGTTGGCGGTGCGCGATCAGGTGGCACCACCGACCATCAACATCTTCAATCAGGATCCTGAATGCGATCTTGACTACTGCGCCAACACCGCGCGCGAGATGAAGATCGAGCTGGCAGTCAAGAACAACTTCGGGTTTGGCGGGACCAACGGCACGCTTGTTTTCAAGCGTGTCTGAGGGGCCTCGGCGGCGTCATGCAAGCGGCGTCGGCAGTGCAGGTGGACGTCCAGCGCTTCGGTGTCTGGAACACTGCACTGGGGCTGCTCAGTGCGACAACGCTGTCGGTCGCAGCGGCCTGGCTGGTCACGCGCAGTGACGAACTGCCCGGCTGGAGCGGCATGCTGCTGGTTCCGACCGTGCTGATCAGTCTGATCGGTGTCGTCGATCTGCTGCGGTGCCAGCCTGTCGTGCTGCGCTGGGATGCCCAGCGCTGGCATGTCACCGACCCCAGCCGCGGGGCAGACCCCGTCGAAGTCTCCGAGTTGGGGGTGGTGGTGGACCTCGGCGGCTGGATGCTCCTGAGGTTGCACAGCGACGCACCACGGCGCGCACTGCGGCGCAGCTGGGTTCCGGTGCAGAGGCGCGGCATCGAACCCCAGTGGCACGCCTTGCGCTGCGCGGTGTACGCCCAAGGCCCACGATGGGTCCAGCCGCAGCCAGCCAATGGGCAGGGCCAGCGTGGTTGATCGCGTCAACGCCCCGGACGCCGACGCGCCGCTGATCGATCGGGTCAAGCAGGGCGACGTCAAGGCCTTCGAAATGCTGGTGGTCAAGTACCAGCGCCGCATCGAACGGCTGATCGGACGCATGGTCAGGGATGTCGATCTGGTGCCCGACATCGCCCAGGAAACCTTCATCCGCGCCTACCGGGCCATTCCGCAGTTCCGCGGCGAGAGCGCGTTCTACACCTGGCTGTATCGGATTGCGGTCAACACCGCCAAGAAAGCGCTGGGCGAACTCAAGCGCGACCTGCTGGTGACGGAGTCCTCACGCGCTTCTCATGACGATGACGATGAAACTTCCCGCACCGAGAACGAACTAACCGACGGCGAAACGCCGGAATCGCTGCTGGCCAGCAAGGAAGTGGCGATGACGGTCAATGCCGCCATCGATGCGTTGTCCGACGATCTGCGGCAAGCGATCACGCTGCGTGAGATCGAGGGATTGAGCTATGACGAAATTGCAGAATTGATGAATTGCCCGATCGGCACCGTGCGCTCCCGGATTTTTCGCGCACGGGAGGCAATTGCGCTGCGTTTACGACCTTTATTGGACACTCGGGTCGGCGAGCGGTGGTGAGCATGGGCGGGCGTTGACACCGTCAGGTCGTCGGGCAATGTGTGTTGGGCAAGACAGGAGGTTGTGATGGCAGATCATTCGGATCCCGGATCCGACCCGGGGCGCGCACGAGGTGAGGAACTGTCGGCATTGCTCGACGGCGAGTTGCCGCGCGGCGCGGTCGAGCGCATCTGTTCGGAATGGCGCACCGATGCGCGCAGCCGCGACACCTGGCATGCCTACAGCCTGATCGGCGACGTGATGCGCTGCGACGACCTGGCGTTGTCGTGCGCCAGTGACGAGCAGTTCCTGCGCGACTTTCGCAAGCGCATGGCGGCCGAACCGGTCGTCCTGGCCCCGTGGCCGGTTCAAGCTCCCGCTGCGGACACAGAAAGCGACGAGTCGCTGCCCGTCGTTCGGCCGGTTCGTGCCTGGGCCTGGCCACTGTCGGCGGCCCTGGCGGCCGGATTCGTGGTCGTGGTCGGTGCAGTCATCGGCGTGCAGAATCCCGCCGCGAGCACGAGCGCCGCGCCGCAAGTGGCGATGGCGCCTGCGGACCATGCCTCGAACCCGCTGATGAAGGTGAGCCGAACAGAAGACATCGCGCCGCCTTCCGAGGTTTACCCCGCGGGGATGGAGCTGGTCTTCGATGGCCAGGTCATTCGCGATCCGCGGCTGGATCGTTACCTGCTGGCCCACAAGCAGTTTGCTGGCACCTCGGTGCTTGGGCCGACCTCGGGTCTGTTGCGCCATGCGGCCGTCGAAGTTCCTGAGCGGTGATGCGTTGAACTCGCACGCCGCGGATCAGCGTCGGTCGCGAGTGGTCTCGGCAGGCGCGAGGCTGATCGCGTCGCTGCTGCTGCTGATTGCCGCGGCGCTGGCGGCAGCAGCCCCCGGCGTGGCGGTCGATCCGCAGGACGTTCGGGAGTGGCTGACGCGCATCCACAACGCAGCGAATCAGCGAAATTTTCAAGGCACCTTCGTTATCAGCTCCTCGGGCGCGATGACCAGTGCGCGTATTTCGCATTTCTACGACGGAGTCGATCAGTTCGAGCGGATCGAGCCGCTGGATGGCCAGGCGCGTCAGGTGCTGCGCCACAACGGCGTGGTGCACACCGTGTGGCCGTTCGACAAGGTCACGCTGATCGAGCAGCGCGATGTGCTCAACTCGTTTCCGTCCTTGCTGCAGGACGGCGACGACCATGTGGCCGATTTCTACGACGTGAGCCTCCAGCCGGCCGAGCGTGTGGCCGGGCACGATGCCCATGTGCTGATGCTCAAGCCGCGCGACGAATTTCGCTACGGCTACCGCCTGTGGACCGACAAGCAAAGCGGCTTGCTGCTGCGCGCCGAGATCCTCAACGCTCTGGGCGAGACGCTGGAAACCTCGGCGTTCTCAGACGTGAACATCGGTGTGCGCGCGCAGCCCGACATGGTCTTGCTGCCAATGCGCAAGCTGGCTGGCTATCGCGTCGTCAAGCCGCAACTGACGCCGACCCGGCTGGAAGCGGAAGGCTGGAAACTGCGCCAGACGGTGGCAGGCTTCCGGCAGTTGAGTTGCATCCGCAGGCCGCTCGACATGCTCGCGCTCGCCGATCAGAAATCGGCCTCCAATCAGTTGATCCAGGCGGTATTTTCCGATGGCATCACCAATGTGTCGCTGTTCATCGAGCCGTACAACGAAGACCGACACCCGAGGCCGACGATCACCGTCGTCGGCGCCACGCAGACGCTGATGAGCCGCCGGGGCGATTTCTGGATCACGGTGGTCGGCGATGTGCCGCGGGTGACGCTGCGCGCCTTTTATGAAGCCGTGGGTCGGAACAAGTAAGCCTTCTTTCCTGGCCAATGCAATGACTTTGCAGTCGGCCGCTGCCTTATCGAGACGAGAGAACTGAACATGCAGATGTCATCCCCCCGAACCCGCGCGCACCGTCACTCTGTCCATTCGCGGGCCCTGCTGTGGCGCCGTGCCATCCGCGCGGTGGCAACTTCGCTGGTGCTGTCCGTTGGCGGCATGCACACCGTGGCGCATGCGCAAGCCCTGCCCGACTTCACCGTGCTGGTCGAGAACGTGGGTGGGTCGGTCGTCAACATCCGCACGACGGAACGGCACCGGGCGACCCGCGGCAACGGCGCGCCCGGGATGGATGAGGACATGCTCGAGTTCTTCAAGCGTTTCGGGGTGCCGATTCCCGGCCAGCAGAACCCGAAGCGCACGCCGCAGCAACCTTCCCCTCAGGAGAGTGAGCCGCAACAGCGTGGCGTGGGCTCGGGCTTCATCCTGAACGCCGATGGTTATGTGATGACCAATGCGCACGTGGTCGAAGGTGCCGAAGAAGTGTTCGTCACGCTGACCGACCAGCGCGAATTCAAGGCCCGCGTCATCGGCGCCGACAAGCGCACCGATGTGGCCGTGGTGAAGATCGAGGCGACCGGCCTGCAGGCGGTTCGTCTCGGCGACGTCAGCCGCTTGAAGGTCGGCGAATGGGTCATCGCCATTGGCTCACCGTTCGGGCTCGACAACACCGTCACCGCCGGCATCGTCAGCGCCAAGGCGCGCGACACCGGCGACTTCCTGCCGTTCATCCAGACTGACGTGGCGATCAACCCAGGCAACTCCGGCGGCCCGCTGATCAACATGCGCGGTGAAGTCGTCGGCATTAATTCACAGATCTACAGCCGCTCGGGCAACTTCATCGGCATTTCGTTCGCCATTCCGATCGATGAAGCGATCCGTGTGGCCGACCAGCTGCGCGCCGGCGGACGTGTCGTCCGCGGGCGCATCGGCGTGCAGATCGATCAGGTGACCAAGGAGGTGGCTGAGTCGATCGGTCTGGGCAAGCCCAGTGGGGCCATGGTGCGCAGTGTCGAAGCAGGGGGCCCGGCGGACCAGGCCGGGGTCGAAGCGGGCGACATCATCACCAAGTTCGACGGTCGCAAGATCGACAAAGCCGGCGATCTGCCGCGCATCGTCGGCGGCGCGAAACCGGGCACGAAGGCGACCCTCGAACTGTTCCGCCGAGGCGCCTCGAAGGAGTTGAGCGTGACCGTCGTGGAACTGGAAGCCGAGCGACCCCGCAGCGCACCGGTCGAGCGCAACGCTCCCAAACTCCCAGCGGTGATCGGCTTGCTGGGGTTGGCGGTGTCTGATCTGAGCGACGCGCAGAAGACCGAGCTCAAGGTCAAGAACGGCGTTCGGGTCGAGGCCATCGAAGGTGCAGCGGCCAAGGCGGGCATCCGCGAGGGCGACACCATTTTGTCGCTCGACAAGACCGAAATCACCAGTGTCAAGCAATTCGAGGCGGCCACCGGCAAGCTCGACAAGCCGAAATCGGTGACCCTGCTGGTCAAGCGCGGCGAATGGGTCAACTACATCGTGATCCGTCCGGCTCGCTGACATGGACGATGCATTTTTGTTTGCGAGCACTCACATTCTTGAATCTGCTCGCGCCTTCAAACCCACCGAGATTCATCGGTCGCCCGGCCCTGGCGACTCGGGTTCAGGCCCGGCATGCCGACCTGTCTTAGTGAGGCGCCGAGGCATGGGACGTGCCCCGAAAGTCTGTGCATAAAATGTGCATAAGTATTTTGTTGGCGGTGCGCAACGATCGCTAAACAAGCACTGGCGCGGTTCTGCAGACATGCTTTTGGCTACAATGAAATCCCAACAAGCAGTTGCCAAACGTTTTTGTTGGAAGGCGCGTCAATCGTTCGACGTGCCTTTTTTTTAGCTTCAGCACAGGCCTGCGGCCTTTCACATCGCTACGCGATATGAGCTTTCGCTGAAACGGCTGCGCCGTTTTGGTCCCTCATCGAAGCTCCACTGAAGAACACTCGCAGTCAGCATGGATCACATTCGAAATTTTTCGATCATTGCCCACATCGACCACGGCAAGAGCACGCTCGCCGATCGCTTGATTCAACGCTGTGGTGGTTTGAGTGATCGCGAGATGGAAGCGCAGGTGCTCGACTCGATGGACATCGAGCGCGAGCGCGGTATCACGATCAAGGCGCAGACGGCGTCGCTCGAATACAAGGCGCGCGATGGCCGCGTCTACAACCTGAACCTGATCGACACGCCGGGCCATGTCGACTTCTCGTATGAAGTGAGTCGTTCGCTGTCAGCCTGCGAAGGCGCGCTGCTGGTGGTCGATGCGAGCCAGGGCGTGGAAGCGCAGACGGTGGCCAACTGCTACACCGCGCTCGATCTCGGCGTCGAGGTGATCCCGGTCTTGAACAAGATGGACCTGCCGAACGCCGACCCCGACAACGCGAAGTCGGAGATCGAAGACGTGATTGGCATTGATGCCGATCAGGCAATCCCGTGCAGCGCCAAGACGGGCGAGGGCATCGACGACATCCTGGAAGCCGTCATCACCCGCATGCCCGCGCCGCGCGGCAACCGCGACGCGCCGCTGCGCGCGATGATCGTCGACTCGTGGTTCGACAACTACGTCGGCGTGGTGATGCTGGTGCGGGTGGTCGACGGCACGCTGATCAAGGGCGAGCGCATCCGCATGATGGCCAGCGACGCGGTCTACGGTGCCGACAACCTGGGTGTGTTCACGCCCAAGTCGATGCCGCGCGATCGCCTCAATGCAGGCGAGGTCGGCTTCATCATCGCGGGCATCAAGGAGCTCCAGGCCGCCAAGGTCGGCGACACCATCACGCTCGAGAAGAAGCTGCCGAACAACCTGGGCCCCGCAAGCGTTGCGCTGCCCGGCTTCAAGGAGATCCAGCCGCAGGTCTTCGCCGGGCTGTACCCCACCGAGGCCAGCGAATACGACCAGCTGCGCGACGCGCTGGAAAAGTTGAAGCTCAACGATTCGTCGCTGCGCTACGAACCCGAAGTGAGCCAGGCGCTGGGCTTCGGCTTTCGCTGCGGCTTCCTCGGCCTGCTGCACATGGAGATCGTGCAGGAGCGGCTGGAGCGCGAGTTCGACCAAGACCTGATCACCACCGCGCCGAGCGTTGTCTACCAGGTCGAGCTCGGCGACAAAACGGTGATCCAGGTCGACAACCCGTCGAAGATGCCCGACCTCGGCCGCATCAACGAGATCCGCGAGCCCATCGTCACCGTGCACCTCTACATGCCGCAGGATTACGTCGGCCCGGTGATGACGCTGGCGAACCTCAAGCGCGGCAACCAACTCAACATGGCGTACCACGGCCGCCAGGTGATGCTGACCTACGAGATGCCGCTGGCCGAGATCGTGCTCGACTTCTTCGACAAGCTGAAAAGCGTGTCGCGCGGCTACGCGTCGATGGACTACGAGTTCAAGGAATACCGCGCCGCCGATGTCGTCAAGGTCGACATCTTGCTCAATGGCGACAAGGTCGATGCGCTGTCGATCATCGTGCACCGCAGCCAGAGCCAGTACCGCAGCCGCGCGGTGGTCGCCAAGATGCGCGAGCTGATTTCGCGCCAGCAATACGACGTCGCGATCCAGGCCGCCATCGGGGCCAACATCATCGCGCGTGAGACAATCAAAGCGCTTCGAAAGAACGTGATCGCCAAGTGCTACGGCGGCGATGTTTCGCGCAAACGCAAGCTGCTCGACAAGCAAAAAGCGGGCAAGAAGCGCATGAAGCAAATCGGCTCGGTGGAGGTGCCCCAAGAGGCATTTCTGGCCATTCTCCAAGTGGAAGATTGATGAGTACGTTGACCGGTCTGCTCTACGGTTGCCTGATTGTGTTTTTGGGCGGCTGGTATGTCGGCAAGTGGAGTGGCAATTTTTCGCTGCTGCTGTTCGTGCTGACGGTGGTCACGATGGCGTACTGGCTGGTCGAGCGCTTCTACTTCGCGCCACGTCGGCTGGCCGCCGCCGATGGGCTTGAAGCGCAGGCTGAAGCCCGTCGCACCCAGCTTGCGGCGAAAGGCATCGACAAGCTCGACGGCGACGTCAGCCAGGCGCGCCAGACGCTGCTGGCCCAACCCTGGTGGCTGGACTGGACCGCCGGTTTGTTCCCGGTCATCCTGGTCGTGTTCTTGCTGCGCTCGTTCCTGTTCGAGCCGTTCAAGATTCCCTCGGGCTCGATGATCCCGACCTTGCTGGTGGGCGACCTGATCCTGGTCAACAAGTTCCATTACGGCATCCGGCTGCCGGTGATCAACGAGAAGATCATGCCGAACCACGATCCTGAGCGCGGCGATGTGATGGTGTTCCGCTATCCCCGCAACCCGAGCGTCGACTACATCAAGCGGGTTGTCGGCATCCCGGGCGATGAGATCGCCTACCGCAACCAGCTGCTCTACCTGAATGGCGTGCTGGTGCCTTCGCAGCCTCTGCCGGACTTCTACAACGAAGACTCGCTGCGCTACGACAAGCAGTACATCGAAGGCTCGGGCGCGCAGTCGCATCACATCCTGGTCGATCGAACCCAGCCGAGCTATGCGCGTGCGATCGACGACTACGCATTCCGCGAGAACTGCACCTACACCGTCGAAGGCGTGACGTGCAAAGTGCCCGCAGGCCACTACTTCATGATGGGCGACAACCGCGATCACTCCGAGGATTCCCGTTACTGGGGCTTTGTCCCCGACGAGAACATCGTCGGGCGGGCTTTCCTGGTGTGGATGAATTTCGGTAATGTGAGTCGAATCGGGTTCTTCCATTGAGCGGGACTTCGCCGAAAATATCCGGTGACGACGGGTGCGCGGTGCGCCCACATCACTTGGAGCATCAGCGCATGATGAGCAAGCGGCATCGGGCAAGGCGACAACAGCGCGGCATCACCCTGCTCGGCCTGCTGTTCTGGGCGATCATCGTTGGTTTCATCGCGCTGCTGGGGATGCGCGTGCTGCCGACGCTCAACGAGTTCTTCACGATCCAGAAGGCCGTCAACAAGGTGGCGCTCGATGGCGGCTCCACGGTGCCGGAAATTCGTGCTGCATTCGAGAAGCAGAAGGACATCGAGTACTCGATCCAGTCGATCACGTCCAAAGACCTCGACATCACCAAAGAAAACGACCGCATCGTCGTTGGCTTCGCCTACCACAAGGAAATCGAGTTGATGGCGCCGGTGTTCCTGCTGATCAAGTACGAAGGCCGTTCTCGGTAGGTCGGCCGGGCTGCGCTGTCGATCGCCTCGCTCGTACCCACTCGATGGACCCTCGCCTCGACGCCCTGCAGCGCTGCCTCGGCCACCGCTTTGCCGACCCCAGCTTGCTCGCCCTCGCGCTGACCCATCGCAGCTTCAGCGCCGATCACAACGAGCGGCTCGAATTCCTCGGTGATGCGGTGCTGAGTCTGGCCATCTCCAGCCTGCTCTACGAACGTTTTGCCGACTCCGACGAGGGCGACCTGACCCGCGTGCGTGCCCACCTGGTGCGCGAAGAGAGCCTGCACCGCGTGGCGCTGGCGCTGGGTTTGCCCGAGGTGTTGCGTCTCTCGGAAGGCGAAGCGCGCGGTGGCGGCGCGCAGCGGCCTTCGATCCTGGCCGACGCGCTCGAGGCGCTGATCGGCGCGACCTTTCTCGACGGCGGGTTCGACGCCGCGCGCACCGTGGTCACCGGCCTGTTCGGCGAGATCATCGAGACGACCGATGTCGCAAGCTGGTCCAAGGACGCCAAGACCGAGCTGCAGGAATGGCTGCAGGCGCGTCGCCTCGCGGTGCCCACCTACCGCATCAGCGCGACGCGCGGCCAGGCGCACGCGCAGACCTTCGAAGTCGAGTGCGTCGTGCCGTCGCTGAACCTGGTCGAATCGGGCGAGGGCCGCTCGCGCCGCGTCGCCGAGCAGGAAGCCGCGCGCCGAATGTTGACCGTGTTGAAGGCCAGCGATCGGCCTGGCGGGCCGTTGCGCTCGTGACCGAAGCCCCGCAGCGCTGCGGCCTGGTGGCCATCGTCGGCCGGCCCAACGTCGGCAAGAGCACCCTGCTCAATGCGTTGGTGGGCCAAAAGGTCAGCATCACTTCCGACAAGGCGCAAACCACGCGCCACCGCATCGCCGGTATCCGCAGCGTCGAAGCGACGCAGTTCGTCTTTGTCGATACGCCGGGCTTCCAGACCCGGCACGGCAATGCGCTCAACCGCAACCTGAACCGCACCGTCAAGAGCGTGCTGTCGGATGTCGAC
>JANMXL010000252.1:0-4329 GCA_031380885.1 Burkholderiales bacterium
AGATGATAGTGAAGCAAGCCGCGCAGCAGCCCGCGCCATTCCGGCAGCGCTCCCGCGCAGGCCTGCTGCACCGCGGCCAGGCTGCCGTGCAGCAGCGCCGCCTGCATGCCGACCAGCGTCGCGCCCGACACCGAGGCCTCATCGGGCCGGACCGCGGCCACACCTGCTTCGGGCAGCAGCCCATAGCGACCGTCGGGACGCACCGCATCGAGTGTCAGTGTCACCAGGCTCAGATCGGGCAGCACGCCAATCTGCTGCAGCAGCGTGATCTCAAAGGCACGCAGCGCCGACTGCACCTGGGTGTCGTCGCCACCGCTGAGTGCCGGCAAGGTCTGTGCGTAGGCGTCGAACAGCAGCGGGTGCGCGTCCTGGCGGGCCAGCAGCTTCATCAGCAACTCGTTCAGGTAGAAGCCGCTGAACAGTGCGGCACCAGTCAGCATCGCGGCGCCACCGGCCCAGTCGGCGCCGCGCAAGGTCTGCACCTCGCGCGTCGGGGCGTCGGCGTGCTGCGCGTCGGCCACCTCGGCTTTGGGCGGGCGACCAAGCGACAGATGCAGACGCTGAAACGGCAGCAGCACAGAGCGCAGCTGCGAATACGGCCGCTTCGCGCCCTTGGCCGCCACGACCAGCCGGCCCTGCTCTCGCGTGAAGACATCGAGGATCAGGCTGGACTCGCTCCAGTCGTAGCGGTGCAGGACGTAGGCCGTCAGCACCGAGGGTGCTTTGGCGGGACGACGCGTCGTCACCCGATCACTCGTATCCGTAGCTGCGCAAATGCTCTTCGTCATCGGCCCAGCCGGAGCGCACCTTCACCCACAGTTCGAGAAACACCGTCGCGCCCATCAGCTTTTCGAGTTCCTGGCGCGCTTCGCTGCCGATGCGTTTGAGTTTTTCGCCATTGCCACCGATGACCATGCCCTTGTGCGCATCGCGCTCGACGACGATGCTGGCAGCGATGCGGCGCAGGTTGCCCTCTTCTTCGAACTTGTCGATCACCACGGTCGAGGTGTAAGGCAGCTCATCGCCCATCAGCCGGAACAGCTTCTCGCGGATGATCTCGCTGGCCAGGAACTTGTCGCTGCGGTCGGTCAGCGCATCCTCCTCGTAGAACCACGGCTGCTTCGGCAGATAAGGCTCGACGATGGCCAGCAGGCGCTGCACGTCGGCGTCTTTCTTCGCGGTCAAGGGCACGAACTCAGCGAACGCATGGCGGTCTTGCATGCCCTTGAGCCAGGGCACGAGATCGGCGCGGCGGTGCACCGCATCGAGCTTGTTGGCGATCAGGAACACCGGCTTCGCGAACTCGCCAGACGGCATCAGCGACAACACCTTGGCATCGTCGAGGCCGAAGCGGCCCGCTTCGACGACAAACAGCACCACATCGACATCGGCCAGCACGCTGTGCACCGTTTTGTTCAGCGTGCGGTTCATGGCCGCGGCATAGCGCGTCTGGAAACCGGGGGTATCGACGAACACGAACTGCGAGCCACCGACGGTGCGGATGCCGGTGATGCGGTGGCGTGTGGTCTGCGCCTTGGCCGACGTGATGCTGACTTTCTGCCCGACCAGCGCATTGAGCAGCGTGCTCTTGCCCACGTTCGGCCGGCCGACGATGGCCACCAGACCACAACGCTGGCCCGTGGGATCAAGGGCAGCGAGAGGTTCTACAGATTCGATCATGGACAGGCATTCATGGAAGATGTCGGCGCAAGGCGGCAGACGCCGAACAGCTCAGGAACGCAGCGGACTGCCCGGCTGATCGGTCGCCTTCAAAGCGTCGAGCATACGGCGCGCGGCCTCCTGCTCGGCGAGACGCCGCGAACGGCCTTCGCCGGTGTGCGTCATGTTGAGCGTGGGCACCTCGCATTCGACCTCGAAGGTCTGCGCATGCGCCTGGCCGCGGGTCGCGCTGATGCGGTAGCCAGGAACGGGCAGACGGCGCGCCTGCAACCACTCCTGCAGCTCGGTTTTCGCGTCCTTCGCCCAGCCACCGATGTCGGTGGTGTTGATGATGTCGCCGAACAGCCGCTGCACCAGCGCGCGGGCCGATGCGAAACCGCCATCGACGAACGTGGCACCGATGATCGCTTCGAGCGCGTCGGCCAGGATCGACGCGCGCTGGGCACCACCACCGCGGGCCTCGCCGTCGCTCAGCCGCAGCACCTCGGGCAGGCCTTGCAGCAACGCCACCTTGTGCAGGCTGTCTTCGCGCACCAGGTGGGCACGCACGCGTGTGAGGTCGCCTTCGTCACTGCCGCCATGGCGTTCGTACAACAGGCTGGACACGGCCAGGCTCAGTACCGCGTCGCCCAAAAATTCCAGCCGTTCGTTGTGCTCGGCCCCCCAGCTGCGGTGGGTGAGCGCGCGACGCAACAGCTCAGGCTGCGCGAAGCCGTGGCCCAGGCGTTGTTGCAGCGCTTGCAGGGCCGGACCAAGGCGGCTTTCCATCGTGTCAAGCAGTGGCGCTGCGGCAGGCCGTCACTTGGAACGGCCTTCGTACTTGATGAGGACGAACACCGCGCCGTAGATCGGAATGAACTTGTCGTAGGCGAAGCCGATCACCACCTTGTCGTTTTCCTTGGTGATGATGAGGTCCTTGCTGGTGATGGAACTGATCGAGTATTCAAGGTCGCGTTGGCGGTCGAAAGCCTGGCGGGCTTCGGCCACGGTGGCCGGCTGGGCCTTGGCGATCTTCTCCACCGAGCTTTGGATGGTCAGGTATTCATTTACGGTGGGCAAGACGCGGATCGTCAGGTAGGCCACGAAGCCGATCAGCAGGGCCCAGAACATCAGCCCGAAAAGCGTCACGCCGCGTTGCCAAGCCGGCCCGCGGCGCTGCATGCGTGTCTGTATTTTTGTTGCCTTCATTGCGGTCATGGGCTGCCGTCTCCTGGCCACTGGTACACGTTCACTTGAACGCGCCGATGCGGCCGATGTTGCTGAAGTTCATCCATACGAAGAATGCCTTGCCGACGATGTTCTCGTCTGGCACGAAACCCCAGAAGCGCGAGTCTTGTGAATTGTCGCGGTTGTCGCCCATCATGAAATAGTGCCCCTCGGGAACCTTGCAAACCACACCCTGATTGCTGTAGCGGCAATTCTCCTTGAACGGAAAGTCATCGGCACCGGGAACGAAGGCTGGCCGGTCGTCGTCGTTCAGCAAGCGGTAGGACTTGCTTCCATTATTTTCATCGAACTGCTTGGAATAGCGCATGGAGTCGCTGTCTAAAAAATCCGGCAACGGCGATTTGGGCCACGGTTTACCGTTTACCGTCAGTGTCTTGTTCAGGTAAGCCACCTCGTCACCTGGCACGCCCACAACACGCTTGATGTAGTCGAGGCTCGGTTTGGGCGGATAGCGAAACACCATCACATCGCCGCGCTGGGGACTGTTATTGTCAAAAATCTTGACGTTGATGACCGGCAGGCGCACACCGTAATGAAATTTGTTGACCAAAATAAGGTCATTGACCAGCAGCGTGGGAATCATCGAACCGGATGGAATTTTGAACGGCTCAAACAAGAAAGAACGCAGCAGGAACACCGCAAGAATCACCGGGAACAACCCGGCAGTCCAGTCCAGCCACCAAGGCTGCATGATGAGCCGCACCCTGGCATCGGCCAGGTTGTCGTCGACCTGGTTGATGCCCATTTTTTCCAACTCGGCGCGCCGCTGCGCGTTGTTATGTTCCAGCGCTGACACTGTTTTGCGGCGTTGCGGCAAAAAATAAAGGCGCTCGGCGACCCAGTAAATACCAGTGACAACAGCCGCCAGAAAAAGCAGCACCGAGAAGTTGCCTTCAACGACACCCAGGTACCAGGCTGCACCGTACCCTACAAAAATTGCCAGCACCAGCCCGGTGATCGAACTCATGGCACCGAGCATCAGTCTTCCACCTGCAAGATGGCCAGGAACGCCTCTTGAGGAACCTCTACTGAACCGATCTGTTTCATGCGTTTTTTACCTGCTTTTTGTTTTTCGAGAAGCTTGCGTTTGCGCGAAATATCGCCGCCATAGCACTTGGCAATGACGTTCTTGCGCAAAGCCTTGATTGTCTCACGGGCAATGATGTTGGCACCGATGGCAGCCTGGATCGCGACGTCGAACTGTTGCCGGGAAATGATCTCCCGCATTTTGGCGACGACGGCTCGACCCCGATACGCCGACTGGCTGCGGTGGACGATGATGGACAGCGCGTCGACCTTCTCGCCGTTGAGCAGGATATCGACTTTCACCACGTCGGAGGCGCGAAACTCCTTGAAGGTGTAGTCCATCGACGCATAACCTCGCGACACCGATTTGAGCTTGTCGAAAAAATCAAGCACGAT
>JANMXL010000269.1:0-1608 GCA_031380885.1 Burkholderiales bacterium
GCGGCCACCGCGCTGATGTCGGACGACCATCACCCTGCCACCCCCGCCAGCCTGACGTTGAGGGCCGGGCCGATCGATTGCCGCATCAGCCCGACGTCGGTCAACCAGCTCGCGGTCACCAAGCCGATCGAATGGTTCGAATCGGCCGGGTGCCGATGCGCTCCTCCGGCGGCGGGCGGCGCGCCTACCCCGGCTTCGTGCAGCTGACCGCCGTCATGAGCATGAACAAGGACAGGGACGTCAACTCTTTCAAGGAGCTGTACCAGCCTCTGCAGAAGCAAGAAGCCGAGGGCCTTCAAAAGGCCAAGGCCACCCGCAGCTTTTACGAGGAGTACTTCGCGGTGGCCGACCTGCCTGCCGAGTTCTATCTGGAAACGGTAAAAGCAGTTTTTCAAGACTGCGCCTTGCCTGAGGGTGAGCTGATGCACAAAAACCGCGTCGTCAAGCCCTCGGCGATCCGCCGCACCGCGCTGCTGACGGTCGAGGGCTAGCGCGATGGCATCTGTGCGGTCGGCCAAACCCTGGCGGCTCACGATCCGTGCACTGGCCTGCGCGACCACCTGAAAACCCACTGTGTGCAGCCGGGTGTCGGACACTACGGTGTGTTCAGCGGCCGACGCTGGAACAGCACCATCGACCCGATGGTGCGCGAGTCGATCTACACGGCCCAGGCGTCGCTCTGATTGCATCGCGTGCGGGCTTGATGGTGCGCGTTGCTGCCGAGGGCATGGGGTGACCGGCACTGTTGTCGCATGCGAAGGAATTCAACTTCGACTGCTTCGGCGGTTGTTGGAGCGCTGCGGTGGGTCGCTGTGTGGAGCGAGGTCAAGGAGGAGGGCCTGTCTTTTCAGGCCCGGGGGACACGAGCGCAACACAGTGGCCCGCCGCAGCGCGGAGGATCAGTCCTCCGCAGCAGCGCCCGCAATCGCCGCGCTGGCGACGTGCACATCGCCGCACTGCGCGCGATGGCGCAAGGCGTGATCCATCAGCACCAGGGCCAGCATCGCCTCGGCGATCGGGGTCGCCCGGATGCCGACACAAGGGTCGTGGCGGCCGAAGGTTTCCACCGTCGCTGGGTGACCGTCGAGGTCGATCGATTGCCGTGGGCTGCGGATCGAACTGGTCGGCTTGATCGCGATGGACACGGTGATGTCCTGCCCAGTGGAGATGCCCCCGAGCACACCACCGGCGTTGTTGCCGCGGAAACCCGAGGGCGTCAGCTCGTCGCCGTGGGTGGTGCCACGTTGGCTCACGCTGGCAAAGCCGGCACCGATCTCGACGCCCTTGACGGCGTTGATGCCCATCATCGCGTGGGCGATGTCGGCGTCGAGCTTGTCGAACAGCGGCTCGCCCCAGCCCACCGGCACGCCGCGTGCCGCCACCTCGATGCGCGCGCCGCAGGAGTCACCCGCGCGGCGCAACTCGTCCATGTAGGCTTCAAGGCGCGGGATGTCGCTGACGTTGGCGGCGAAAAACGGATTGGTCTGCCCGTGTTCGAGCGATTCGAACGGGATCGCGATGTCACCCAGCTGCGACATGTGCCCGGTGAAGCTCACGCTGTAATGCTCGCGCAGCCATTTCTTGGCCACCGCGCCGGCGCCGACCATC
>JANMXL010000085.1:0-11427 GCA_031380885.1 Burkholderiales bacterium
CTTGGTTGCAAACGGCTCGAATGATGGCTTTGCAATCCAGCACAACAGATGCGTGCGCAGAAACGGCAGCGCGTTGAACACCCCATAGGCCAACGGGCTGATGCGGCAGACGCGGCGACTGATCGGTGGTGCCAGCGTGACACGCCGCGCATCGATGCGGGCACTCGGAAACAGAGCGTGTACCCGCGCCAGCGGCATGCCACGCACATCGGGGTTGCGCGGGTTGTCGACAGTGAAGTCGTACCACAGCACGCCGCCACCAGGCTTGACCCAGCGCCACATCGCGTCGGCCAGGCGCTGCTGGAACGCGTCGTCGAGCAGCGACGAGAACACGGTGGACACGAACACGACGTCTTGTGTATCGGCTGCGATTTGCAGGCGCGTCGCATCGCCTTGGTGCAAGGTGACGGCCGCCGGCAACCCCGCGCGGGCCTGTTCGAGGCGCTCGGGCAGCAGTTCGGCACCCGTCAGATGCTGCGGCTCGAATCCGAGCCGCAGCAGTTCCTGCAAATTGCCGCCGCTGCCGCAGCCGACTTCGAGCAAACGCAGTGCGGCAAGGTCGGTATAGCCGAGGCAAACGAACAGCTTGAGCATCGCGCGCTGCCGCTCCTGCACGGTCTGCCACACCTCGGGCCTGAGCAGGCTGTAACGATTGGTCACGGCGCGGCGCGCGTAGCGCCGGGCGACGGCATCCGGTTCGCGCTCGCTGTCGCTCATCGATCGACCGGCTGTGACACCGCATCGATGAACCGCTGCGCAAGCACCGCATAGGTGTGGTGGGTGAGCACGAAGGCACGCCCACGTTCACCCATCGAAGCGCGCTCGGCCGACGTACACGCGAGCAACGTCTGAACCCCGGCGGCCACTGCGGCGGCCGATTCCGGAACCACCGTCAGTCCGCATCCTGCTTCGGCCACCGGATCGTTGCCCGCCTCGACCGAGTGCAACACCGTACAACCCGCCATCATGTAATCCATCAGCTTGTTCGGCGCGATGCCGAAGCGGTAGATCGGCACCCGCTGCCAGCCGATGTAGGCGATGTCGAAAGTGCTCAGCAACGCAGGAATCTGCGCCTTCGGGATCGGCGGCAGCATCACGACGTGGTCCAGCCCCTCGTCGCGCACACGCTGCGCGAGGCGGGCCTTCTCGTGACCAGCGCCGACCAGCACGACGCTGATCGGCCGATCGCGCAGCAGCGCGGCGGCGTCGAGCAGCACATCGAGCGCGTTCGGCAGACCGTGCGAGCCGGCGTAGCCGACGATGCGGCGACCCACGGCCTTCAACGCGGCGAGTTGGGCGGCCAGACCAGGCTCCAGCGGCGTCGGCCCGCCTCGCCATTCGTCCAGCGCGATGCCGTTGGGCACGATGTGCAGCTTGCGCAGATCCAGCCCATGCGCCGCCATGTGCCCCGCCACCTTGGGCAGCATCGAGACGACCACGTCCGCATCGCGATACGCATCGTTCTCCGCCTTCTGGCACAACAGGATGAATGGGTGCCACTTCGACATTCCGGACACTTCGATCGGCGACGCGGGCCACAGGTCATGCACCTCATAGACCAGCTTCGCTCCGGCCAGGTGGGCGATGCGGCGGGCGACCCAGATATCCATCGGGTACGTGCTGGACGCGATCACCACACTCGGCTTGAACTCGCGCACGATGCGCGGTGAGTCGCGCCACAACCGGCTCAGGAAGGCCCAGATGTTCTTCACCCGACCGATGCCATTGCCAAGGTAGCCGGGGACCGGGAGCCAGCGGTACCGAACACCGTCCAGTGTTTCGTCGAGCGGCTGCGATCCCATTTCGGGCTGGTGGCTGCGCACATGCGAGTAGGACGCCGCGACGATCTGCACCTGGTGCCCGGCCCGCACCCACTCACGCGCCAGGTAGTACGGGCGGTACTCCATGCCCAACGCAGGGCTGCCTGCATAGTGATTGATGAGCAGGATGTTCATGGCGCCACGGCCACTGTGGCATTGACCAGCAGGCGTCGGTACAGCGCCAGCAGTTCGCGTTCGGCCATCGGCCAGTTGTAGGTGGACAGCACGGCCTGGCGGCCAGCGCGGCCGGCGCCACGCACCCGCGCAGGGTGGTCGACGAAAGCCAGCATGGCCTCGGCGATGGCGCGCGGGTCGGTGGGGTCGACGCAGGTGCCGCACAAGGTGCGCAACACGATCTCCTGCCACAGCGGGAAGTCCGACGCGATCACCGGCAGCTCGGCCGACATGTACTCGAACATCTTGATCGGCAGCGCGTCCAGGTAGCTGGGCATGGGCAGCAGCGTCACCAGCCCGGCGCTGCTGCGTGCCAGCACCTGGCGCACCGCGTCGCGGCCCACCTGGCCCAGGTAGTCGACCTGCGCCCAGCCGGGTTCGGCGCGCAGTTCGGCTTCAAAAGATGCGTCCTCGAAGCTGCCGCACAGCAGCAAGCGAACGCCCGGTGCCAGCGTCAGGGCCTGCACCATCTGCAACAGCCCGCGTGTGCGCATGAGTCCGCCGACGTAGCACACGGCGCGTTCACGCAGCACCGGCTGGACCGGCGGCGCCAGCTCGGACAGGAAGGGAAAGTTGCTGACGTTGACGCTCATCGGCGCCACACGCGCAAAGCGCTCGGCGATGTGCGGTGTGGCCGCGCTCACCGCGGCCAGCTTGGCGACCTGCCGGTTCTCGTACCACTCGAAGACGCGCGAGACCACGCCGCGCAGCGCCCGCGGAATCCACTGCTTGGTGAGGATCTGCCGCGGCACGTCTTCGTGCGCGTCGTAGATGACGGACACGCCCTCGCGCGCCAGCGCCACGCCCAGCGGCAGCAGTTCGGGGTCGTGCAGGTGCACCAGCTGCGGCTGCAACGCGCGAACGACCGCCAACGCCGCGCGCGGCTGCCGCCGCATGCGCGCCAGCCGGCCGGCCGGGCGCGCGCCGAAGTCGACGATGCGCACGCCGTCGACCACAGCCTCGCCCAGGCCGTCACCCACCACCTGCACGACGTCGTAGCCCGCTTGCGCCAGCGACACACACTCCTTGCGGAAGATGCGGATGTCGTCGCGCGGGTGCACGGTGGTGACGTGCACGACGCGGGTCTTCACGGCGCCGTCCATCACGCGGCTCCCAGCGCCATGCTGCGGCCCAGCGTGCGGCCGGGGCGGCCGGCCTCCTCGAAGAACAGCCGGTGCCACACCGCCAGGTTCAGCAGGCGCAGGCGGGTGGCGAGCGCTGCCGAGTCGGCGTCGATCCCTGCCAGCGCAGCGACCTCACGCACGAAGTCACTGCCGCTCACTTGCGCCGCCAGCCAGCCGCGCAGCGGCCCGTTGAACCAGGCCGGCTCGGGGATGGCCCAGCCCATCTTGTCGCGCCGCCAGCTCACCTCGGCAGGCAGACGCTCGGCCATGGCCTCGCGCGCCAGCCACTTGGTCCAGCCGGCGTGCAGCTTGTAGGCGGGCGGCACGGTGGCCAGAAACTCGACCAGGCGATAGTCCATAAAGGGCATGCGCGACTCCACGCTCCAGGCCATGGCGGTCTTGTCGCCGTAGAGCAGCAGATTCTGCAGGTGGGTGTGGAAGTCTTCGGCCAGCGCCTCGTCGACCGTGCGCGAGGGGTCGCCGCCCATGCCCAGGCGCCGGGCCAGCGCGGCCAGCGCACCACGGCCGACCAGGCGGCGCAGAGCCTGCCCGCCCAGGCCGATGGCGATGGCGCTGCCGAAACCCGGCAGGGCCGACAGCGCCCTCACCTCGCCCGCCAGGGTCGCCAACGGCGCGTGCACCAGCGCGTTGCGCACGTAGCGCGTGTAGCCGGCGAGCTGTTCGTCGGCGCCCTGCCCGTCCAGCGTCACCACCACGCCGCGGCGCGCCACCAGCGCGAAGGTGTGCCAGCTGCTCATCAGCGTGTTGGCCGGCGGCGTGTCCAGCGCCCACACCATGTGTTCGTGCGCGGCGGGCACGTTGGTGGCCTGCGGCTCGATGAGGTTACTGCGCACGCCCAGTTGCGCGACGACGCGCTCGACGAAGGCGCTCTCGTCGGCACTGCGAACCGCCTCGCCGCGGTAGATGCTGGAGAAGGTCTCCTGCTGCTCGTCGCGGCCACGCGCGCGCAGCTGCGCATTCACCAGCGCGGCGATGCTGCTGCTGTCCAACCCGCCCGACAAGGCCGTGCCCAGGCGCACGTCGGCACGCAGCCGCAGCC
Source organism: Burkholderiales bacterium (assembly GCA_031380885.1). Taxonomy (GTDB): domain Bacteria; phylum Pseudomonadota; class Gammaproteobacteria; order Burkholderiales; family Burkholderiaceae_C; genus PBB1. The sequence continues at coordinate 4,179 of JANMXL010000085.1, forward strand.
GCACGGCGTCGTCCAGCAGTTCGGCGTAGCGCGCCGTGTGCTGCTGCGCGCGGGTGCCGTCGAAGGGCTCGGCCGCATCTGGGAGCGGCGGGCGCTGCCAGAAGGGTTGCGGCCGCAACGCGCCAGGGGCGTCCAGCATCAGCTCCGCCCAGTGCCCGGCGGGAAAGCGCGTGATGCCCCCGAACTCGGTCTCGGCACGCCAGGCGCTGGGGCCGCACGTCACGAACTCGGCGCAGCGGCCCAGCGACGCCGCCGCGCGCACCGCGGGGTGCAGCAGCAAGGCCTTGATCTCGCTGGCCAGCAGCAGCGCGCCACCTTCGCCGCGCCAGACGTACAACGGCTTGATGCCGAAACGGTCGCGCGCGATGAGCAGCCGGCGCTGCTGCGTGTCCAGCAGCGCGAAGGCCCACATGCCGTTGCAGCGCGCCAGCGCCTGCTGCGGCCCCCAGGTGGCGATGGCGGCCAGCAGCACCTCGGTGTCGCTGTGGGTGCTGAAGCGCTGGCCCAGCGCTTCCAGCTCGGTGCGCAGTTCAACATGGTTGTAGATCTCGCCGTTGTAGACGACGTGCCAGCGCTGGTCGCGCACCATGGGTTGGTGGCCGCCAGGCGAGAGGTCGACGATGGCCAGGCGGCGGTGGCCCATGGCCAGGGGTGCGGCGCGTTGCGGCTCGTCGGCTACGCGGCCTTGCGGCTGCCATGCAGTGGGCATGGTCATCACCTCGGCCGGGGTGTCGGCGCCGCCCAGCAGGCGCGGGGCGGTCTGCATGTCCCATAGCAGGAAGCCTTCGTCGTCGGGCCCGCGGTGGCGCAAGGCACCGGCCATGGCGGCGATGGTCGCGGCCGTGGTGGGCTGGCGCGGGGTGAAGGCGAGGACGAGGCCGCACATGGAGTGTCAGGGCATCAAGGGTTCAGGCCGGGCGCAGCGCACGCAACAGCAGGCGGTTGTAGAGCACGATGGCCACGATCTCGGCCGCCGCCCACAACGCCAGGCCCATTGCCAGGCTGCCTTGCTGCGCGCCCCACCACAGCGCCACCGGGCGATACAGGAGCATAGCGATGCCAAACACCAGCGACCACTTCTGCAAACCCAGCACGATGAGCGCGCCCGAGGTAGGTGAGCTCACCAGCATGGCCCACAGCATGGGCATCAGCACCGCCGCCAGCGCGCCCGCGGGCGCCCAGCGATCGCCGAACAGCGCCGCGAACAGCGGCTCGCCCCACAACAGCAGCAGCGCGGTGGGGAGCACGCCGATCAGCGCGAAGGCACGCCAGGTGCGCAGCAGCAGCGTGCGCGCGGCGGCGCGATCGCCGGACGCCACATTGGCAAAACGTTCATAGAACACCGTGCCCGCGGCGCCGGCCAAGGTCAGCACCGGAATAGCCGCCACGCGCCAGGCGAGGCTGAACTGCCCGGCCACCGGCACGCTGAACCAGGCCACGGCCAGAGCCATGGGCAGCTGCTGCGTCACCGTGTCCAGCAGGGCCGAGGGCCACAGGTAACGCGGCGCCTGCACGTGGCGGCGCGCCGCGGCGGCCACACCTTCTGCGCTGCCGCGTTCACGCGCCAGCAGCAGCGCGGCGGCAACACCACCGGCCAGTTGGCCCAGCAGCAGGCCGCCCGCCACACCCCATAAACCGAACACGCTGCCGGCGGCCGCGGCTACACCGGCCAGCACTAGGCGCGCAGCTGTCACGCGGGCATAGGCGCGCTGCCGGTTGGCCCAGGCCAGCCACGCCGCGGTGGCGGCGGCAACGGCGCCGCCCAGCACGGCCAGCGGCAGCCAGGCCGCCAGCGCCGACAGGCCCAGCGCTTGCAGCGCGGCCTCGGGTAGCGCCCAGGCCAGCAAGGCCAGCGCGATGCCGCCCCACAGCGCCAAGCGCAGGCACAGGCGCAGCACGGCGCGCGCCTCCGCGTCGTCGCGGGAGATGACGATGCAGGTGTCGTAACGCAACAGCAGCACGGTGGACACTACCGCCACGACGCTGAGCCACAAGCCCCAGACGGCGAACTCGCCGGGGCTAAATAGGCGCGACCACAGCGGCAGCACTGCCCAGCCAAGAGCTTGCGCGCCGCCCAGGCCCGCGGCCAGCGACAGCGTATCGCGAGCGAAGCCGCGCGTCGGCGCGCTGGCCGCCGTCATGCCGACACGACCTGCTCGCATACGGCAGCCAGACGCTCACCCACCGCGTACAGGCCGAATCGCGTCATGGCGTCGGCACGCAGCGCGAAGGCATCGAAGTCCTGCGGCGCCTGTAACACCTCTTGCAGCGCCGCGGCCAGGGCGGCCGGGTCTCCAGGTGGCACCAGGCGGCCATTGGCTAGCGTGACGATGTCCTCGGGCCCGCCGCAGCGTGTGGCGACAACAGGCTTGCCGCTCATTAGCGCCTCGGCCAGCACGACACCGAAGGTTTCGTGGTGCGAGGCCAGCACGAAAGCGTCGCAGGCGGAAAAGTGCGTCGGCGTCTCGTCTGGCCGCAGCGCGCCCAGGAATCGCACGCGGTCGGTCACCCCCAAAGACGCCGCCAGCGCCTTTAGTGCGGCGCGCTCGGGGCCGTCCCCACCGATGTGGAGTTCGACAGGCTGCGCCAGCAGCGGTAGTTGCGCGAAGGCATGCAGCAGCACATCCATGCCCTTCTGTGGCACCAGCGTGCCCAGCGTGAAAAGAACCCGGCGCGCCGGGTCGGTAGCCGCACTCGCGAAGCGGGTCTCGTCGACAACGTTGGGGATGACGGCATCGCAGCGCAGGCCACAGGCCCGCAAGCGCTCAGCCAGCGCACTGCTCACAGCCACCGTGGCGGCGGCACGGTCGAAAGCCTGGCGCAGCGCAGGCAGCGGCTGGCCTTGTGCATCGACCAAGGCCGGAAAGGGAAAGGGGCTCATGTGCTCGGTCAGCACATAGGGCAGGCCACGTTCGGCCGAAAGTTGCGCGGCAATCCACCCGGCCGGGAAGCCGGCGTGGGCGTGGATGATCTGCATCGGCCCCAGGTACGCCTCGGCCTGCGCCAGGTTGCGCCGGCTGGCCGACAAGAGCCCGCGCACACCACCGCCGGCCCAGGCCAGCGTCCAGCTCAGGCGCGGCGTTAACACCTCGTGCAGCGGCGCATTGGGTGCGCGCCAGCCCGGCAGAGCGCGCAGGCGCCAGGCCAGCGCCCGCAGCGAATCGCTCGGGCTGCGCAGGTTCAGTGCGCCGTCGTGGTGGCCCCACAGGCCCACGGCCACGTGCCAGGCGGGCCGCGCCAGCGCCAGCGCCAGCGCCTGGTCGCGCGCGAACAGCCCGGCCATAGGCTGGCGGGTGCTGGGGTACCAGGAAGGCAGGACAAAGACGTTCATGGCAGGGTCATGGCAGGGCGCGAGCCCGCGGCCTCAGCGTCCGCCCGGCAGCGCGACGACCATCGAATGGAAGCGCCGCGCCAGACGATCACACTCGACAAAACGTTGCACCTCGCCGAAGCACAGGCGGCGCAGCAGGTTCAGCAGGCGCGAAGCGCCCGCGGGCAGAGTTTCCAGTGTCCACCACTGCGCATAGCCGGCCTGGCGCAGCACGTCCATGGTCGGCGACGAACCCTGGGCGTCGATCTCCTCTGGCAGCTGCTCGAAGACCACCACCGGGCGGTCACGGCGCAGCATGTCCAGTGCGCCGCGCAGGGCCGCGGGCTCGTGGCCTTCGACGTCGATCTTCACCAGCGCCACACGCTGCGCCGCCAGCCCGGGCAAGTCGTCCAGGCGCTGCAGCGCGCAGGCCACCGCCGCGCCCGGCGCGCCGGCTCGCAGCGTGGCCATGCCGATGTTGTCTGTGGGCACGCTGAGCATGGCGCTGCCCGGAGCATCGCTGAGGCCGATGTTGAAGCAGCGCAGGTTGGGCGCCAGCGTGGCGTTCAGCTGCAGCAGCGTGAAGGTGCGCGGGTTGGGCTCGAAGGCCCAGACCTCGCGGTACAGCGGTGCAAAGAACATCGCGTGGTTGCCGATATTGGCGCCGATGTCCAGGCACAGGCCATCAGCCGTCAGCAGGCCGCGGGCCTGCAACGCGTCGCGCAGCAGCTCAAGTTCGTCGCGCTCGTAGCTTCCCCACACCGTGACGGCGCGGCCCACGTGCTCGAAGCCGAAGTGGGCCAGCTGCGGCAAGCCGTCGTCGAGGTGGCGGCGCGCGCGCCGACCCAACCAGCGACCCACCCAGGCCGCGCCCATACGGGCGAGGGTGTCGGTGTGCCGGTGCTGGTGAACGACGGGGCCAGGCATCACGCGGCCGCAGGCGCCGCAGCCATGGCCTCGTGCAGCACCTGCACGACACGGTCTTGGTCGTCGTATGAGAGATCCGCACTCATCGGCAAACTCAGCACGCGCTGCGCCGCACGGGTGCTTTCCGGGCAGCAATCAGGACAGCACAACGCCGCGTAGGCCGGTTGCTGGTTCATCGGTTTCGGGTAGTGAACAGCCGTCGGGATGCCCTGCGCAGAAAGCGCCGCCTGCATCGCGGGCCGGTCTTCCACAAACACGGTGTACTGCGCGTACACGCTGGTGCGACGCGTCCTCTGAGCGATCACAGGCAAGTGGCCGGCCAGCAGTTCGTTGTAGCGCCCCCCCAGCGCCTGACGCTGCGCGACCTCCCACTCGAAGCGCTCCAGCTTCGCCAGCACGATCGCGCATTGCAGCGTGTCCATCCGTCCGCCCAAGCCGACGCGGGTGTGGGTGTAGCGCGCGCTCTGGCCATGCACGCGGATCTCGCGGCAGGCCTGCGCGAGGGCATCGTCGCTGGTGAAGATCGCGCCGCCGTCGCCGTAACAACCGAGTGGCTTGCTGGGGAAGAAGCTGGTGCAGCCGAAGGTGCTCAGGTTGCCGCTTTGGCGGCCCTTGTAGGTGGCCCCCAGGCTCTGCGCCGCATCTTCGATCACCGGCAGGCCATGGCGTTGCGCGATCGCGTTGATCGCGTCCATGTCGGCCACTTGGCCGTACAGGCTGACCGGCATGATGGCGCGGGTACGCGGCGTGATCTTCGCCTCGATCAACGACGCATCGATGTTGCAGGTGTCGGGCTCGATGTCGACGAACACCGGCTTGCCGCCGAGCAGCACGATCACTTCGGCAGTTGCTGCAAAAGTAAATGGCGTGGTGATCACCTCATCACCTGGCTTTAAAGCAAGTGCCATCAAAGAAATCAACAGTGCCTCGGTGCCACTGGAAACAGTGATGCAATGTTTGGCGCCGGTGTAGGTGGCGAGTGCGGCTTCGAGTTCGCCGACCTCGGGGCCCATGATGTACTGCCCGTGATCGAGCACACGCTGTATGCGTTCATTGATACGGGGCTTCAGCGCCGCGTACTGCGTCTTCAGGTCAGTGAACTGCATGGCGTGAGTGTGTCGCCCTCGAGGAGATAGCGCTCGCCAGTGGCCGGGCAAACCGCTTCGGCGTGGCCGCTGGTGGGCAATTCAAGCCGCTCACCATGGCGGCTCATCCAGCCGATTCGGCGCGCTGGCACACCCACCACCAGCGAGTAGGCCGGCACGTCACGGCTGACCACCGCCCCGGCACCGACGAACGCATGCTCGCCGATGGTGGTGCCGCAGACGATGGTGCAGTTGGCGCCCAGGGTCGCACCACGGCGGACCTGGGTGCGTCGATATTCGTTCTTGCGGGACACAGCCGATCGCGGGTTGTGCACGTTGGTGAACACCACGCTGGGGCCGCAGAACACGTCGTCTTCCAGCGTCACCGCGTCGTACACCGACACGTTGTTTTGGATCTTCACGTTGTCGCCGATAACGACTTCGTTGCCCACATACACGCCCTGGCCCAGCGAACACCCGGTACCGATGCGCGCGCCGGTGCAAACGTGCGCGAAATGCCAGACCCGCGTGCCGTCTCCGAGCTGGGCCCCGTCGTCGACATAGGCGCTGGGATGCACTACAACGGCCATCGTCAAAACACCAGCGGCAAGCCCACTCGCACACCGTCGCGTGCGCTGCGGTAAGCAGCAATGACGACCTCGAGTGAGCGCAGGCCTTCGTAACCATCGACTTCGGCGTGCTTTTCGCCGCGCAGTGTCGAGATCACGTTGTCGTAGTAAAGCGGGTGGCCGAATCCGTAGACCGACGGGGTGGCATAGCTGGCGTCCTTGACGGTGGCGTCTTCGGGCAAGGTTTGGTCGAACTCCCAGTGTTCGATCCGGTTGACCGCCACACCGCCGATGCGCACCGTGCCGCGTTCTCCGATCAGCGTGATGCTGCCCTCGAAGTTGCTGCCATGCGTGAGCATTGTGACGTTGATCGAGGCCAGCCCGCCCTTGCGCAAGCGCAAGGACATCACCCCGGTGTCTTCGGCTTCGATGTCGCGCGCCAGCGTGGCTGTGTAAGCGTGCACGCTGTCAACCGGGCCGACCAGCCAGTCGACCATGTCGACATAGTGGCTCGCCTGGTTCATGAAGGCCCCGCCGTCGAGATCCCAGCGCCCGCGCCAGGGCGCGTCGTCGTAATAGCTCTGCGGTCGGGTCCAGAACACATTGACGTTGACCATGAAGATTCGGCCGAACCGGCCGCTGTCGACCGCGCGTTTGAGCAGCTGCATCGTGGGGTTGAGCCGGTTCTGCTTGACAACGAAGAGCTTGACCTGCGCATCACGACAGGCTCGCACCATGGCCATGCCTTCATCCCACTTGGTGGCCATCGGCTTCTCGCTGAGCACATGGCGACCGGCACGAGCCGCCTCGATCGCCTGCTGCGGATGCAGGCCGCTGGGGGTGGCCAGCGTGACGATGTCGAGGTCTGCATTCGCGAGCATCTGCGTAAGTGAGGCGAAGCGTGCGCAATCCAGTCCAGGCGCTGCCGCCTCCAAGGCAGTCGGGTTGCTGTCGCACAGCGCCACAATTTCAGCGCGCTCACCGTGTTCAGCGAGCGCTGAAAGATGGTTCTTCGAGATGCGGCCACAACCGACTACCGCAAAACGGATGCGCCTGTCGAGGATGGGCAATCGGGTGACGGTTTGCATGGGATCGAAACGGTCGCGACAAGCGCAGATGAAGACAGGATGGTCGAGTGTAGGGTTCCCGAACCCGCCTCAAGCACTCCAACAGGCCGGACTTGCAGAGCCAATTGGGCGACTGGCGAGCCCCTTCACGCCAGCACTTCCGTCGCCAGCCCGCACACCCCATCGCGCAACACGTAACGTTCGCCTGTCGCCGGGCAGGTGGCGATGCCGTCGCCCTTCAGCGGCAAGGCCAGGGGCTCGCCGTGGCGGCTCATCCAGCCGATCTGGCGG
>JANMXL010000111.1:0-6364 GCA_031380885.1 Burkholderiales bacterium
CTGGACACGTTGCTGGAATGGGCGGCGGTGACTCCCGCATCGGCGTCGTCGGCGCCAACGGCATTCCTGTCGGTCGCGAAGCCGTCGTCGGCGCAGCAACGGGTGCTTGACAGCGCCCTGGCGCTGGCCAAGAACGGTCGCCTGATGCCAGCCTTACTTGTCGTCGAGCTGCAGGCAGACGCTGCTGCGCGCCTGACCGCGGCGCAGTTGTTGTCGGTTTCGACTGTCGATGTGCAGCGCGCACCAGCCCGTGGTGAGCGCAGCTTGCGCCGCATCAGCGACGCCCAAGTAGCCATCGAGGCGCACGAGGACTGCGAGGTGGTGCTGTTTCGCGAGGACGCGGGCGGTGCCGAGCACCTGGCCATCGTCGTCGGCCAGCCCGACTTCAGCCAGCCGGTGCCGCTGCGGCTGCACTCGGCCTGCCTGACCGGCGATCTGCTCGGCAGCCTGCGCTGCGACTGCGGCGACCAGTTGCGCCGCGCGATCACCCGGCTGGCGGATCACGGCGGCGTGCTGCTGTACCTGCAGCAGGAAGGCCGCTCGATCGGCCTGGCGAACAAGCTGCGCGCCTATCGCCTGCAGGACGAAGGCCTCGACACCATCGACGCCGACCGCTGCCTGGGCTTCATGGCCGACGAGCGCGACTACACACCGGCGTTGGCGATGCTGAAGTCATTGGGCATCACGAAGGTGCGCCTGCTGACCAACAACCCGAAGAAGATCGCCGCGATCGAAGCCGGCGGCATCGAGGTGGTCGAGCGGCTGGCCCTGTACGGCCCGGTCAACCCCTACAACGCGCGCTACATCGAAACCAAGCAGCAGCGGGCGGGGCACCTCAAGGAAGACTGATCTGGTGTCAGGGCGTGGTGGACGGCGGAACCGCCACAAAGCCGATGCGCGTCAGCCCGCCCTTCTGGACGATGCCGATCAGTTCCGCCACGCGGCCGTACGGCACCGCCTGATCGGCGCGCAGCTGCACTTCGGTCTGCGGGTTGGCCTGTGCCAGTTCCGCGACCCGCTGCGCCAGCGCGGCGGCGTCGATTTCCTTGTCGGCGAGGAAGAGGCGACCGCTGGCGTCGATCGACACCGCGATGAAGGTCGGCGTGTCGCTGGGCTGCGCGGCATCGGACTGGGGCAAGTTCAGCTTGAGGCTGCTGGTCATCAACGGTGCGGTGATCATGAAGATCACCAGCAGCACCAACATCACGTCGATCAACGGCGTCATGTTGATGTCGCTCATCGGCTGCGGGCCGGGGGTGCGTTCGAGGCGTCCGAAGGCCATCGTCAATCCCGCCGAGTTGGCGTCGCGCTGATCTCGGTGTCGGCCTGCATCTCGCGCAGATCGTGGGCGAAGCCTTCGAGCTCGGCCTCGCAGGCACCCACCATCTTGCCGAAGATGTTGAACGCCAGCACCGCCGGAATCGCCACAGCCAGGCCCGCGGCCGTCATCACCAGCGCTTCGCCGACCGGGCCGGACACGCGCTCAATGGTGATCGTGCCAGCAGAGGAGATGCTGACCAGCGCGTGATAGATGCCCCACACCGTGCCGAACAGGCCGATGAACGGCGCCGTGCTGCCGATCGACGCGAGCACCACCTGGCCGAACTGCAGCTGGCGCAGCACCGCATGCAAGGCGTCTCGCAGGCGGCGCGTCAGTTGCGAAATGCGCTGGCCGTGGGCTTCGAGCGTGCGTGCATTCGGCTGCGCGGTGGCGGCCAACAGCAAGGGCGCCAGCACCTGCTCGCGGTCGAAGGCGGCGAGCTGTGTGCGGGCGGCTTGCAGATCGGCGGCGGCCCAGAACGCCGGCACCGCCCGGGCGATGTCGCTGCGCACGCGGCGCAGCAGCCAGCCCTTCCAGAAGATCAGCACCCAGGCGCTGATCGACATCAACAGCAGCAGCAACGCAACGCTGCGCGTGATGAGGTCGCCTTGCTCCCAGAACTGGTTGAAGCCGCTCATTGGTGGTCAGTCTCCGCAGGCGTGACGACGGCGTGGATCACGCCAGCCCCAGCACGTCGTTCATGTCGAACAGGCCGCGGGCCCGCCCGGCGAGGAAGCGCGCGGCACGCAGGCTGCCCTGCGCATAGGTGGCGCGGCTCGAACTCTTGTGGCTGATCTCGATGCGCTCGCCGGTGCCTGCGAACAGCACCGTGTGGTCGCCGACCACATCGCCACCACGGATCGTGGCGAAGCCGATGGTCGATGGATCGCGCTCACCGGTCACGCCTTCGCGGCCGTACACCGCACAGTCCTTCAGATTGCGCCCGAGTGCCTCAGCGACCACCTCACCCATCTTCAGCGCGGTGCCACTGGGCGCATCGACCTTGTGCCGGTGATGGGCCTCGATGATCTCGATGTCGTAGCCGCTGCTGAGCATCCGCGCCGCGCTGTCCAGCAGCTTGAGCACCACATTCACGCCGACGCTCATATTGGGCGCCATCATGATGGCGATGTGGCGGGCGTGGTCAGCGAGCTCGGCATTCTGTGCCTCTGTGAAGCCGGTGGTGCCGATCACCGCCTTGACGCCCAGCTCACGGCACACGGCCAGATGCGCCAGTGTTCCGGCGGGGCGCGTGAAGTCGATCAGCACCTGGGCGTTGGCCAGCCCGGCACGCAGGTCGGCGGTGATGGTCACGCCGCTGGTGTGACCAGTGAAGGCTGCAGCATCCTGGCCGAGCGCTGGGCTGTCAGCCAGATCCAGCGCACCACTGAGCACCATGTCGTCGCCAGCGGCAATGACCGCTTCGATCAGCATGCGGCCCATGCGACCCGAGGCGCCAGCGATGGCAACTCTCAACGGGAGCGTGTCGGCCGCGGAGGCTTCCGCTGGCACACCCATCAGCGCGGCGGCTCCAGCGGCGGATAGACACGCCCCGGTGGCACGGTCGGCGACTCGACCACAGCCTGCTTCGGGGGCGGCTTCAGTGACTGCAACTCATCGGCACTCAGCGCCAGTGGTGGCGGTTTTCTGTCCGACGATGCCGTGTCGATCGATGCCACGAAGGCTTCTTCGGCGGGCAGCTCGCCGCCGGTGTCGATGCTGATCAGGCGGTCACCGTCGAACATCAGCACCACGCTGCGGCGCTGCGGCTCGGTGCCACGGCGGCGTATCGTGAACACGTAGTCCCAGCGGTCGCCGTGGAACACGTCGGTCAGCAGCGGCGAGCCGAGCAGGTCGCGCACCTGTGCTCTGGGCATGCCGATCTGCACCCGCGCGATCAGCTCTTTCGTCAGCACATTGCCCTGCACGACCTCGACGCTGTAAGGCCTCACGAAGCTGGTGAGTTTCTCTTTCGAGACCAGCATCTCGCATCCGGCCAGCCCGGCAATTGCCACGACAGCGCCAAGCAGCAGCAGACCGGAGCGAACCGTTGAAATCAGTGGCATGGAAGATTCAAGGATTCACTCAGCGCAAACCCGACTCGATATGATCGAATCATTCTAGCGGGAGGGACTGTGACCCGATCGCCCCACGGGAGCCACCATGTCGAACGCTGAAGAACTGAAAAGCAGCGGCTTGAAAGCCACCTTGCCGCGCATCAAGATCCTGGAGGTCTTCCAGCAGACCGTTCAGAGGCACCTGACCGCAGAGGATGTGTACAAGGTGCTGCTCGCTGAGGGCTCTGATGTCGGGCTGGCCACGGTGTACCGCGTTTTGATGCAATTCGAGCAGGCCGGCATCCTGTCGCGCAACCATTTCGAGTCCGGCAAATCGGTGTTCGAACTCAACGAAGGCAAGCACCACGATCACTTGGTGTGCATCGACTGCGGACGCGTGGAGGAGTTCTTCGATGCCGAAATCGAAAAACGGCAGCGCGCAGTCGCGCAGTCGCGCGGCTTCGAGTTGCAGGAGCATGCCTTGTCGCTCTACGCGGTCTGCGCCAAGAAGAACTGCCCGCACAAAACACGCTGAGTCCGCGCGACGCCTGAGAGAGGGCCGTCGCTCAGCGCCTCATTCGGTGCCGCGTTCGAGCGCGCGCTGGTGCCGCTCGATGAATTCCTTGTAGGTGTCGATGCCGCGCAGCTGCAAGATGGTGTTGCGCACCGCTGCTTCAACCAGCACCGCGAGGTTGCGACCCGCATCGACCGCGATCACCGCCTTGCGCACCGGCACGTCGAGGATGTTTTCGTACAGCGGCTCATAGGGCAGCCGTTCGAACTCGCGCTCCATCGTCTCTTTGCGCACCAGGTGCACGATCAGCTTGACGCGCATCTTGCGGCGCACCGCCGTCTCGCCGAAGATGGCCTTGATGTCGAGCAGCCCAATGCCACGGACTTCGAGCAGGTTCATCAGCAGTTCCGGGCAGCGCCCTTCGAGGGCGCTCTGCGACATCCGGTAGATGTCGACCGCGTCGTCGGCCACCAGGCCATGACCGCGAGAGATCAACTCCAGGCCCAGTTCGCTCTTGCCCAGCCCCGACTCGCCGGTCAGCAGCACGCCCAGCCCAAGGATGTCCATGAAGACACCGTGGCGCGTCGTGCGTTCTGCGAACAGCTGGCTCAGGTAGCCGCGCACCATGTCGATGACCTGGCCAGCCGACTCTGCTGTGACGAACAGCGGGATCGCTGCGCGATCGCACATGGCAACCAGCCGGTCGGGTGGCACCTGCCCGTCGGCAACGATGACCACCGGCGGCTCCAGCGTGACGATGCGCTGGATGCGCCGCTCCTGGTCTTCTGGCGACGCCTCGAGCAGGTACGCCACCTCGCGGCGGCCGACCAGCTGCACCCGGTACGGGTGGATGTAGTTGAGATAGCCGACCAGGTCGGCCGCCGATTGCGCATTGCGCACGGCCGCCTCGTCGAAGCGGCGTTCCGGGTGCTCGTGGCCGGCCACCCACTCCCAGTGCAGCGCGACGCGGTGGTGTTCGAACAGCGCTTCAGCGCTGATGACGATGGGCTTCATGTCGCAGAGGTGTGCCACCGCTGTCGGCTGGCGACCACGGTGTGACCAAATACAGAGTGGGTGGGTTGCAGCGTCAGGCCACCGACTTCAGCGGTTCCCAGTTTGCGATCAGTTCGTGCACCTTGGCCGCCGGGCTTTCTGCCTTCAGGCGTTCGCGCAACTCCCGGTCGCTCAGCATCTCGGCGATCTCCGACAGGATTTCGAGATGCCGTTGCGTCGCCGCTTCAGGCACCAGCAGGAAGATCATCAGCGTGACCGGTTCGTCGTCGGGTGCATCGAATGGAATGGCCTGCTGCACCCGGATCACGGCGGCCAGCGGGTTTTTGAGGCCCTTGATGCGTCCATGCGGGATGGCCACACCATGGCCGAGGCCGGTCGAGCCCAGCCGCTCTCGCGCAAACAGGTTGTCGGTGACGGTCGCGCGCGCGATCGCGTGTTGATTTTCGAACAGCAAGCCGACGTATTCGAACACCCGCTTTTTGCTGGTGGCGTCCACATCGACCAGCACATTGCTGGCGGGCAGGATGGCAGCGAGACGGTTCATCAGAGGGTCCAAGCGGCAACTTCGGCTAGGGCCTCGTCGCGCACTGCCGTAGGGGTAACAAAGGAGGCGGGACTCAGATCGAGAGGCAGCGACCAGTGACCGACATGCATTGTGCCCATGATGTTGCGTTGCAGCAATGTCGGTGAATTCCCGGTATCGGGGGGGGCGCCAAAGGCGAAACAGCGGCCCTCAGGCCGCTGTTTCCATGATCGTAGTGGCAGAAAACGCCGTCAAGCCGCCTGGGCGTCCAGTCGTTTTGCCGCCACGTGGTGGTGGTCTTGCAACCGGCCTTTGTGGCGACACACCTGGCGGTCGAGCTTGTCCATCAACTGATCGATGGCAGCGTACATGTCCTCGCACGACTGCTCAACGAAGATGTCCTTGCCTTTGACGTGCAGGGTGACTTCAGCCTTTTGCCGGCGCTGCTTTTCCTTCAGCTTCTCGACCGACAACAAGACAGTGATGTCGACCACTTGGTCGAAGTGACGCGTAACCCGCTCCAGCTTGGTGAGCACGTACTCTCGCAAAGAAGGCGTGATATCGAGGTGATGGCCGCTGATCGTCAAGTTCATGAAAACCCCTTTCGCACAGATGAAAGACAGAAGGCACGACGGTGGGCCCTGTTGCCAACAGCGGCTGGCACGACCCGACCTGAAGTTATCTTGCGCCTGATCGGCGAATCGGGCAAGGCGGAAAGCCATTCACTGGTATCGAATTGCGTGCGCTTTGCCCGCCAGTCCCCGATGCGATAATTTTTGCTGTCGCTTCGCTGGAGCTTGCATGCTCAATGTCTTTTCGCTGGCCCATGGTCGGCTGTTCCAGGAAGAGATCGAAAGCCGCGACGCGCTGTCCAACGTGCAGCCGGTGTGGGTCGACCTCGACGCGCCCACGGCGGAGGAAAAAGGCTGGATCGC
>JANMXL010000121.1:0-9835 GCA_031380885.1 Burkholderiales bacterium
GGCGACGATGTGCTTGAAAGCCTCGTCATGCGCCAGCTCCCAGCGCACCTCGACCCGCGGTGGCAGATCGTCACCGGTGAGCCGCGTCCACAGCACGACGCTGCGCGCGGTGGGGCTGCCGGAGGCGACGCCGAGATCGAAACGAGGCACCACAGACGCAGTCGCATGGGCCTGGCCCAGCACGGTACAAGCAGGCACCATGACGGCCTTGCCGACGGTGTGCAAGAACTGACGGCGGTCAGGAAACAGATGCGGCACGTGGCCTCCTGCGATGATTTGATTGAAGGGCTGATGACGTCTTGATGACGCGTGGGGCCACCGTTCGACCTACGAGTGCAGACATGGCGCTGTCAAGAAGCGTGGTCAACATCATCGCTGATGGGTGAACCCGAGCACGAGCGCCTTGTTCAGCTCGCTCGGCGCCTCACCACCGTCGCGTGTGGGATGCCCGTGCTGTGCTCAGGGCGTCCACTTTTCATCACTTCTACTGCAGGGTGCTTAACGTGAAACTCTCCCCAACGCTTCTGTACGGTGCGCTGTCGCTTGCCATCTCGCTTGCCAGTGGTTCGGCAAACGCTGCGAGTTCGGCCTCGGCCTTCCTGTCGTTCTCGGTGCTGTCCACCGGCGGCTTCGCGTGGTCGGGCGATCCTTCACAGCCGTCCTACGCCACAAGCGACGTCGTGTCGGCCGATCTGACCGGCTACGCTGAGTCGGCCGGGGTGTTCACACCCGCGTACGGCCCGGCCAGCACGGTGAGCGACCTGGCGGTGGGCATTGCGGTGCCCGCGTCGGTCGCGGTCACCAACGGCCCGACCACGGGGGCGACGGCACAGACTTTTTCCAACTCGACTCAGGTCTTGTCCAGCCTGTCGGCCTTTGCCCTGGTGCCGACTTCGGGCACGGCGTCGGCCAATGCCTTCAGCCGCTCTTACTTCACCCTGGCCGCCGGCGCCACCGTCACCTTTCAGGGTGCGCTGGTGCTGGCCGTCAACGGATCGAACCCCGCGGCCCCGGCCAACTACAACGTGTCCGACTTCTATGGCTATGCATCTGGGCTGCTTGCGGTGGACGGTGGCGGTTCCCGCGACAACGAGATCGGCGGCCCGGCCGCAGCGGGCGGCATCGGCATCTACAACCTGACCAACGCGGGCCCGGTGACTCTGAGCTACACCAACACCGGCAGCACCGCGCTCACCACCTACCTCGACAGCGGCGTCGGCGTGTACTCCGCCTCGGCGCTGGCACCGATCCCCGAGCCCGGCACCTACGCGATGCTGCTTGCCGGCCTGCTCATGATGGGCTTCGTCGCCGTGCGCCGCCAGTCGCGCGACTGAACCCCCGCTCCATCTCAACCCCACACATTCAGAAGGCCACGACATGGACATGAACACCAACAACCCGATCCCATTCGCCGACCCCGACGATCAGGACAACAACCCGAGCAGCGCCACCCACTTCAGCGAACTGGTCTCAGCCCGGCTGAGCCGTCGTCAGGTGATGAAGAGCGGCGTCGGCGCAATGGCTGTCGCCGGTTTCGGCTCGCTGGCCCTCGGCAGCGACGACGCGCAGGCCATCATCCCCGGCAGCGCTGGCCCGACGATCACCCTTGACTTCCAGCCGGTGGCGAAGTCGCTTGCCGACAGCATCAGCGTGGCAGCGGGCTACACCGCCACGGTGATCTACGCCACCGGCGACTCGCTCGACCCGCTGGTGCCGGCTTACGTTGGCGACGGCAGCGAAAGCAACTACGCGCGCCGCGCGGGCGACCACCACGACGGCATGAACTACTTCGGCCTGCACGCCAGCGCCGACGTGCGCGACCCGAACGGCGCGCAGCGCGGCTTGCTCGCGGTCAACCACGAGAACATCACCGGCACAGCGCAGTTCCTCCACCCGCAAGGCGAGACCAACCTCGGCGCCTCCACCGCGCCGCGCCCAGAGTCTGAAGTCGTCAAGGAAATGGACGCGCACGGCGTCTCGGTGGTCGAGCTGCGCAAGGCTGGCGGCCAGTTCGCCACCCACAAGCCGTCGCGCTACAACCGCCGCGTCACCGGCCGCACGGTGATGGACATCGCGGGACCGGTGCGTGGCACGGGCTTCGTGAAGACGAAGTACTCGCCGACCGGATCAATTTGCCGCGGCACGTTGAACAACTGCGGCCACGGCGTCACGCCGTGGGGCACTTACCTCGCCTGCGAAGAGAACTGGGCCGGCTATTTCGTTCGCAATGCGGGTGACGGCGCCGCGCGTCCACAGCGTGAGAACACCCAACTGCTGCGCAATGGCCTGCGCCCGAACAGCGCCGGTTTCGCCTCGCGCCGCTGGTCCAGCGTGCTGCCTTCTGACCCCACCTCGACCGAGTATTCGCGCTTCAACTGCAGCGTCATCGGCGCGACTGCCACCGACGACTTCCGCAACGAGCACAACACCTTTGGCTACATCGTCGAGATCGACCCCTACAGCCCGCTCTCGCGACCTAAGAAGCGCACCGCGCTCGGCCGCCGTGCCAACGAAGGGGCGTGGAGCAGCCTGCCCAAGTCGGGTCGGCCGATTGCGTTTTATATCGGTTGCGATTCACGCAACGAGTACGTCTACAAATATGTGAGCGCCGAGAACTGGAATCCGATCGATGCCCAACGCGGCGGCTTGGCTGTTGGTGACAAGTACATGGACCGCGGCACCATCCACGCTGCCGTGTTCAACGCCGACGGTACCGGTCGCTGGGAGCCGTTAACGCTCGCCAACCCGAAGGTCGCCGCCGGTGTGCCGGTGTCGGCTTACAACCCCGAGGGCTACCAGTTCCAGGACCTGGCCGACATCTGCGTCAACACCCGCTTAGCAGGCTCGGCCGTTGGCGCGACCCGCATGGATCGCCCCGAGTGGACGGCGGTGAACCCGGCCAACGGCGAGATCTACATCACCATGACCGAGAACCCCGACCGCGGCAACACCGGCCTGAGCAGTAACAACGTGCCGAACCCGCCGATTGATGCCGCCAACCCGCGTGCCTGGGCTGATCCAAAAGGAGCAACCAGCCAAGGTCCCGCCGTCGCCAACCAGCGCGGGAACGTCAACGGCCACATCGTGCGCATCCGTGAAGACGGCGACAACGCCGATGCGAAGACTTTCCGTTGGGACATCTTTCTCTTCGGTGCGCAAGCCACTGCCGACGCTGGTTTCGACAACGTCAACTACCAAGCCAACGTCAACCTCTCAGGCGTCAGCGCGGTCAACGATTTGTCCAAACCGGATGGCTGCTGGTTCAGCCCGACCAGCGGCATTCTTTATATCCAGACTGACGACAACACGTTCACCGACCAGACCAACGCGCAACTGCTGGCGGCCATTCCCGGCCGCTACGGTGATGGCGGCGCGGTCGATGTGGTCAATTTGGCGAGTGGCAGTCCGGACGCTGCCGTGCGCGCCGCCGGGGTATCGCAGACACAGCGCACCTACGCTGGGCGCAAGGTGACCGATGCCACGCTCAAGCGCTTATTCGTCGGTCCGCTCGGTAGCGAAATCACCGGGCTGACGGAGTCACCAGACGGCAAGACACTGTTCATCAACGTGCAGCACCCTGGCGAAAACACCGGGCGCTCTGGCGCAGTGCCTGCATCGGTGGCGTTGACACCCGCCACACCGAATGGCCCGTTCGAGAGCAACTGGCCGGGCAACGCAGGCTACGGCCCTGGCGGTGCCGGCGCCCGCCCGCGATCGGCGACGGTGGTGCTCACCCGCAACGATGGCGGTGTGATTGGCTTCGATCCAGCCCAGCCGATGACCTGATGGGCTCGCGTGTGCCGATGCCGATTGTCTGGCCAGGCCGCACCCTCGCTGGCGCGGTGCTGCTGTCGGTGGGGGTGATTCTTGGGGCCTGCGGCGGGGGTGATTCTCTGCCGCCGGGTGTGGGGGCCGCGCCGCTGTCGGTCACGCCAGACTCGGCCCGTCGAGCTGCGGGGGGCGAAGCCGGTGGGGCTGGCACCGTCGTCTCCCACGACGGTGCATCTGTGGCCCTCAAGCGCGCCAACCCGCTGGTACTGGACGCCCCGCCGGGCCTGTTGCTGGTGTCGAACCTGCGCGACCACGGCGTGCCGGGGTCGGCGGCGGCTGCAGCCAGCGCGCCACCGTCCGCCGTGCGCTTGACCGTCACTGCGCTGCCCAACGTGACCGTGGGTGAGGTCAACCGGGCGCTGTCGAACGTGGGCGCGCGGATTGTCGAAATGCGCGTCCACGACCTGACGTTTTCGATCGAAACCGTCGAGGCCGAATCGGCCGGTGCGCGCGACAGCGTGGTCAGCCGCCTGGAAGCGTCGAGGCTGTTCGAATCGGTGGTGCCAGTGAACTGACGGGCTCGGGCAGCTCAGCCGCGGCCAGGGTCATGCCACCGGGGGCGCGTCGGCCCCGACCTCGTTCGCCGGGCGCTGTTCGAAGCAGTCGGCGAAGGTGAAATACAGCGAGGCGTAGAACACCGTCGAGAACATCAGGCCGCCCGCCATCGCGGCGATAGGCACCAGCTTCGGCGCGCCGAGCAAGATGAACACGCTGTTGACCAGCACACCGAACGCCACGATCAGCACCGACCAGGTCAGCGCGTAGACGGCGAACGCGCCCTTGTTGCGCCAGCAGGCGATCGCGCTGGAGAACAGCGCCTGCGCCGGGCCCTGGCCGGCCCAGTGCACCAGCGCCGGCGCATGCCAGAACGGCAGCGCGAGGCAGCTGGCCAGGGTCAGGCGCAGCAGCATCCCGGTCGACAGGCGCGGGTCGGTGAGCAGCGCGTCCAGGCGCTCGGTGTCGGCGGGCGCGCTGGTCATCGCCTCCTGCAAGGCGTTGAACGTGCCGCCATCGACCCAGTCGCTGAGCCACATGATGAACAGGCTGGAGGCCGCGTAGATCAGGCCGATCTTCAGCATCACGATCGCCTGCGGTCGCCGCCCGCGCACCGGTTCGAGGAACACGCTGACCAATGGTGTCTGGCCGGCCAGCGCCCCCTTGGTGGCGAGCATGAAAGCCTGCGAGACCAGCGGCAGCGCCGCCAGCATCAGCAGCGCCCCGACGAGTGGCACCAGCAACAGCAGCAGCGCGCCGAACAGGAAGGCGGCGAACAGCGCGGAGAAGGCCAGCGGCTTGGCGAAGAAGACGCGAAACCCGCTGCGCACCCACAACACACCGCGGCCAGCGGGAACGGTCAACAACTTCATCGGGCGTCCGGCGTGGCGTCTCGTGGTGAGGCCGCGGGCAGCATCGGGCGCCACGGGCTTTGGGCGCGCTGCCGCAGCACGCGCTCGAAATGGGTGGGGTCGTGTGCGGTCAACATCGTCGCGTCGCGCGGCAGGTGCAGGTCCCATAGACGGGAGATCCAGAAACGCAGGGCGGCGCCGCGCAGAAATGACGGGAACATCCGCTGCTCGTCGCCGTTGAGCGGGCGCACTGCGTGGTAAGCAGCGACCAGCGCTGATGCGCGGTCCTCGTCGAGGCGGCCGCTGTCCAGGTCGATGCACCAGTCGTTGACGCACACCGCGATGTCGAACAGGAAGGTGTCGACGCCGGCGAAATAGAAATCGAACAGGCCGCTGAGCCGGTCGCCGGTTGCAGCAGCGTCCGCAGGTGCGTCATCGAACATCACGTTGTCACGGAACAGATCGGCGTGGATGGGGCCGCGCGGCAGGTGGGCGTAGGCCAGCGACGCAGCCAGGCGCTCCTGGAAGCCGAGCTCGGCTTCGATGAATCCGCGTTGCGCCGTCGCCAGAAACGGCATCACCTCCAACACCGTGTCGATCCACCAATACAGCCCGCGCAGATTCGGTTGCTGGAGTTCGAAATCGACACCCACCAGGTGCATGCGCGCGAGCATGCTGCCCACCTGCTGGCAATGTGCGACGTCGGGCGCCAGGCGGCTGCTGCCCTTGAGTCGATCGACCACCGCCGCCGGCTTGCCGCACAGCGTGTGCAGGATCTCGCCGTTCGCGTCGGCGCGGGGGTCGGGCACCGGGATGCCGCCGCGCGCCAGGTGCTTCATCAGCCGCAAATAGAACGGCAGTTGATCGGCAGTCAGGCGCTCGAACAGCGTGAGCACGTAGCGGCCCTGCGTGGTGTCGGCGAAGTAGTTGGTGTTTTCGATGCCGCCCGCGCAGCCTTCGAGCGCCGTCAGGCGGCCGATGTTCAGGCACGAGACTAGTTCAGCGGCCGTGTCAAACGGCACTTCGGTGTAGACAGCCATCTCAGCAGCAGCGGAAAGAAAGAAGAAGGGAGTGGAAAGTTGCAGGCCGTGTGAAAAACAGCGCGCTCAGAACGACAGCACGGGCCAGACCCGCTTGCCGACGGCGCCGTTGTTGCCGCGTGCGCCTTGGCTGATGTCGGAACCGCTGCCCGGCGGGATGATCTCGTAGGCCGGCCCGGTCTTCGGCGTCACGACGATGCGTTTGGAGCGTCCGCGCACCTTCAGTTCGTCGATGCGCGCGCCGTCGTCTTCGATCACCGACTCCTGGACGGCGGGGTCGATGCCCGTGGCACCCTGGGCCTGCGGCTCCGGCGATGGCGTCGGCTGGGCGGTGTTCGGAGGCACGGGCGTTGCGGGGGGTGGGGCTGGCAACTTGCTGAGCTCCGGCGGCGGTGGCGCCGCGCTGGCTGCCATCGCTTGCCCGCCCGCTGACAGGACGACGGTGCAGCCCAGGCTGAACAAAAAGGTGGACGCGCGCAGACGGGTGCTCATCAATCCATTTTAGGCATCCCGGTGGGGCGTGACAGCACAATGGTCGGATGACTTCAGCGCCTGCTCCCGTTTCCCGTGTGATGTTGCTGGTCGATGGTTCCAGCTACCTGTACCGCGCCTACCACGCGCTGCCCGACCTGCGCGGGCCCGAGGGGGTGCCCACCGGCGCGATCCACGGCATGGTGGCCATGCTGCAGCGTGCGCTGAAAGACGTGAACCCCGAGCACGCGGTGTGCGTGTTCGACGCCAAGGGCCCCACCTTCCGCGACGACTGGTACCCCGCCTACAAGGCCCACCGCAGCCCGATGCCCGAGCCGCTGGTGCAGCAGATCACCCCGATCCACGAGGTCGTGAAACTGCTCGGCTGGCCGGTGCTGGTGGTGCCCGGCATCGAGGCCGACGATGCGATCGGCACGCTGGCGCGGGTTGCGGCCGAATCGGGCCACCAAGTCGTGATCTCGACCGGCGACAAGGACCTGGCGCAGCTCGTCAACGCGCAGGTCACGCTGATCAACACGATGAGCAACGAGCGGCTCGACGTGCCCGGCGTCACCGCCAAGTTTGGCGTGCCGCCCGAGCGCATCGTCGACTACCTGACGCTGATGGGCGACACGGTCGACAACGTGCCCGGCGTCGAGAAGGTCGGCCCGAAGACCGCTGCCAAGTGGATCGCCGAATTCGGATCGCTGCAGGGTGTGGTGGCGGCCGCCGACAGCATCAAGGGCGCGGCCGGCGAGAACCTGCGGCGCGCGCTGGACTGGCTGCCGATGGCGCAGCGGCTGGTGACGGTGCGACTCGATTGCGACCTGGCCGATCACGTGCCAGGCTGGCCGGGGCTCGATGCCCTGGCCTTGCAGCCGGCCGACCGCGAAGCCTTGCGCGCCTTCTATGCGCGCTACGGCTTCAAGACCTGGCTGCGCGAGATCGAGGCGTCGCTGGGCGTCGCCGAGGCGGCTGCGCCTGCCGTGGCGCCCCGCAAGCGCGCTCCGCGCGCAACGTCCGGTGAGCCCGACCTGTTCAGTGTCGATGCGGAGGTCGGCCAGGACGATGCCGTGCCGGTGTCCACCGACCCGGTCTCGCACCACTACGACACCGTGCTGACGCGCGACGCGCTCGATGCCTGGGTCGCGAAGATCGAAGCGGCCTCGCGCGCGGGACAGGTCACCGCGCTCGACACCGAAACCGATTCGCTCGACGCGATGAAGGCGCAGCTCGTCGGCATCTCACTGAGCGTGACGCCGGACGAAGCCGCTTACATCCCGCTGCGTCATGGCTACGCTGGCGCGCCCGAGCAGTTGCCGGTCAGCGAGGTGCTGGCGCGCCTGCAGCCCTGGCTGGAAGACGCGGCGGCACCCAAGCTCGGCCAGAACATCAAGTACGACACGCATGTGCTGCAGAACGCCGGCATCCACGTCCGCGGTTATGTGCACGACACGATGCTGCAGAGTTATGTGCTCGAAGCGCACAAGCCACACAGCCTGGAAAGCCTGGCGCAGCGCCACCTGGGTCGCAAAGGGCTGAGCTACGAGGATTTGTGCGGCAAGGGCGCGCACCAGATTGCGTTCAGTCAGGTCGACATCGCGAAGTCGGCCGAGTACGCCTGCGAAGACAGCGACATGACGCTGGACGTGCACCGCACGCTGTGGCCGCAGATCGACGCCGAACCCGGCCTGCGCGACGTGTACGCACGCATCGAGCTGCCGACCGCGCTGTTGCTGCAACGCATCGAACGCACCGGCGTGCTGATCGATCCGGCGAGGCTGGCGGCGCAAAGTCAGCAGCTCGGTGAGCGCATGGTCGCACTCGAAGCCGAGGCGTATTTACTGGCCGGGCAACCGTTCAACATGGGCAGCCCGAAGCAGATCGGCGAGATCTTGTTCACAAAGCTGGGACTGCCGGTCAAGAAGAAAACCGCCACCGGCGCGCCGAGCACCGACGAGGAGGTGCTGGCCGAACTGGCCGCCGATTACCCGTTGCCTGCGCGGCTGCTCGAACACCGATCGCTGTCGAAGCTGAAGGGCACCTACACCGACAAGCTGCCGCTGATGATCAATGCCGCCACCGGTCGCGTGCACACCAACTACGCGCAGGCGGTGGCGGTGACCGGGCGGCTCGCCAGCAACGAGCCGAACCTGCAGAACATCCCGATTCGCACCGCCGAAGGCCGCAAGGTGCGCGAGGCGTTCATCGCGCCGCCCGGCCATGTGATCCTGAGCGCCGACTACTCGCAGATCGAGCTGCGCATCATGGCCCACATCAGCGAGGACCCGGGCCTGCTGAAAGCCTTCGCCGAGGGCATGGACGTGCACCGCGCGACCGCCGGCGAGGTGTTCGCGATCGACCCGGCGTCGGTCACCTCCGAGCAACGGCGCTACGCCAAGACGATCAACTTCGGCCTGATCTACGGCATGGGCGCATTTGGCCTGGCGCAGAGTCTGGGCATCGAGCGCAGCGCTGCGGCGCTGTACATCGAGCGCTACTTCCAGCGCTTTGCCGGCGTCAAGCGCTACATGGACGACACCCGGGCCTCAGCGCGGGAAAAAGGCTATGTCGAGACGCTGTTCGGCCGCCGCATTTACCTGCCCGAGATCAACGGCGGCAACGGCCCGCGCAAGGCCGGTGCCGAACGGCAGGCAATCAACGCACCGATGCAGGGCACCGCGGCCGACCTGATCAAGCTGGCCATGCTGGCGGTGCAGAAGCTGCTCGACGCCGAAGCCCGCGCCACCCGCATCGTGATGCAGGTGCACGACGAACTGGTGTTCGAGGTGCCCGAGGCCGAGCTGGAATGGGCGCGGGTCGCGGCGCCGGCCGCGATGGCATCGGTGGCTGCGCTGAAGGTGCCGTTGCTGGCTGAAGTGGGCGTGGGCCCGAACTGGGACGAGGCGCACTGAACGCGGTTGTTCGCCCTTGCGTGGGACCGCGCCGGGGTTCCGCCCCGGCGGGCGGGTCACTTTTTTCTGCGGGGCCAGGAAAAAGTAACCAAAAAAGAGGCCCTGAACACCAGCCATTTGGCTGTCACGCTTCGGCTACAGGTGAACGGCAAAGGCTGTGGCACAAGAAGCCCCACCGAGGACCCGAAGGTTCGAGGCGCAGCGATACCGCATGTTTGAACCTGAGCGACGT
>JANMXL010000138.1:0-12039 GCA_031380885.1 Burkholderiales bacterium
TACGCAGCCGGACTCGACGCCGCGATCGCCAACGAATCGGCCGCCCGCCGCGCGCTGGCCGACCAAGCCTTGCGCGTCAACCGGGTCGATCAGCTGCAGGCCGAGAACGCGCGGCTGCGGGCGCTGCTTGAATTGCGAGCCGGTCTGCAGGTGCGGTCGCAGGCGGCCGAGGTGCTGTACGAGTCGACCGACCCTTACTCCCGCAAGGTGGTGGTCGATCGCGGGCTGGCGCAAGGCATCGTGGTCGGCTCGCCGGTGATCAGCGAAGCCGGGGTGATCGGCCAGGTGACGCGGGTTTATCCGCTGTCGTCGGAGGTCACGCTGTTGACCGACAAGGACGCTGCCGTGCCGGTGCTCAACGCCCGCACGGAGGCGCGCAGCGCGGCCTATGGCTCGGCCACGGGCGACGCGCTCGAATTGCGATTCATGGCGGGCAATGCCGATGTGCAAGTCGGTGACCTGCTGCAAACTTCAGGCGTCGATGGCGTCTACCCGCCCGGCCTGCCGGTGGCCACCGTGGTGACCATCGATCGCAAGGTCGATTCCGGCTTCGCCAAGATCCTGCTGGCGCCGGCGGCGCTGCCCGATGGGGTGCGCCATGTGCTGGTGCTGGAGCCGATCGGCTTGCAGCTGCCGCCGCGCCCGGAGGCAGCCGCAGAGGCTGCCTCCTCGGCGTCCGCGCCGGCCTCGGCCGCCTCGGGCGGCCACACCAGGAAAGCGGCACGCCGATGATCCTGCCGCGTCGCACCGATCAGCTGCTGCTGCCGGTCAACCCGCTGTTCCTGTGGTTCACGCTGCTGGGCGCGCTGGCGATCAACCTGGTGCCACTCGGCCGTCACCCGGCGGCACCCGATGCGCTGGCGCTGGTGCTGGTGTTCTGGAACGTGCACCAGACGCGCCGCGTCGGTGTCGGTGTGGCGTTCATGTTCGGCCTGCTGATGGACGTGCACGACGGCGCGCTGCTCGGCCAGCACGCGCTGGCCTACACGCTGCTCGCCTACGCGGCCACCACCATCCACCGCCGGCTGCTGTGGTTCGAGGTGTCGTCGCAGGCGCTGCAGATCCTGCCGCTGTTCCTCGCCGCGCACCTGGTGTCGTTCACGGTGCGGATGATCGCGGGCGGCATGCTGCCGGGCTGGCACGCGCTGCTGGCGCCAGTGTTCGAGGCGCTGCTGTGGCCGATCGCGACCTGGCTGCTGCTGGCGCCCCAACGCCGCGCTCCCGACCGCGACCAGAATCGTCCGCTGTGACAGAAATAAAGAACGCCGAGCAAGAGCTGCGCCGTTTTCACATGCGGCTGTTCGCGGCGGCGGCGTTCGTTCTGCTGTGCTTCGGCCTGCTGGCCTTTCGGCTGACGCATCTGCAGGTGGCCAAGCACGAAGAGTTGAGCGTGCGCGCCGAGAACAACCGCATCTCGGTGGTGCCAATCGTGCCGAATCGCGGGCTGATCGTCGATCGCAATGGTGTGGTGCTGGCCAACAACTACTCGGCCTACACGCTGGAATTGATGCCGACACGCATCGACGACCTCGACGCCACAATCAACCAGCTGGCCCAGGTGGTCGACATCCTGCCGCGCGACCGCAAGCGTTTCAAGCGGCTGCTCGATGAGAGCAAGAACTTCGAGTCGCTGCCCATCCGCACCAAGCTGACCGACGAGGAAGTGGCTCGCTTCACCGCGCAGCGCTACCGTTTCCCCGGTGTCGAGGTGAAGGCGCGGCTGTTTCGCAACTACCCGCTGGGCGAGGTAGGCAGCCATTTGCTCGGCTACATCGGGCGCATCAACCCCGCTGAAAAGGAAGTCATCGACGACTCCGACGACGCGGCCAACTACCGCGGCACCGAGTACACCGGCAAGCTCGGCCTCGAGCAGAGTTACGAAGCTGATCTGCACGGCACCACCGGCTTCGAGGAGGTCGAGACCACCGCGTCGGGGCGGGCGGTGCGTCGCCTGCACAGCAACCCGGCGACGCCGGGCCACACCGTGGTGCTGTCGATCGACATCCGGCTGCAGGCGCTGGTCGAGACGCTGTTCGGCGATCGGCGCGGTGCGCTGGTGGCGATCGATCCGCGCAGCGGCGAGGTGCTGGCCTTCGTCAGCAAACCGACCTTCGACCCCAACCTGTTTGTCGACGGCATCGATGCGGAGAGCTGGAAGGAGCTCAACGAATCGCTCGACAAGCCGCTGCTGAACCGCGCACTGCGCGGCACCTACCCGCCGGGCTCGACCTTCAAGCCCTTCATGGCAATGGCCGCACTGAATGCCAACAAGCGTTCGCCCAGCGCGCTGATCAACGACCCGGGCTTCTTCATGTTTGGCGGCCACCGCTACGGCAGCCCGGAGAACGAGCGCGGCGGCATCATGGACATGCGCCGGGCCATCGTCGAGTCGAGCAACGTCTATTTCTACACACTGGCCAACGAGATGGGCGTGGACCTGATCCACGACCAGCTGTCGCCGTTCGGCTTCGGCCGCAAGACCGGCATCGATGTCCAGGGCGAGGTCACCGGCCTGCTGCCGTCGACCGCGTGGAAGCGGCGGGCCTACAAGCGCGCCGACCAGCAGAAGTGGTACGCCGGCGAGACGATTTCGCTGGGCATCGGCCAGGGCTACAACAGCTTCACGATGCTGCAGATGGCCACCGCGGTGGCCACGCTGTCGTCCGGGGGCCAGCGCTACGAGCCACGGCTGGTGCGCCAGATCGACGATGTGCTGACCGGCGCCAAGCGGCAGATTTCGGCCCAGGCGATCGCACCGATCGACCTGAAGCCGGAGCAGGTCGAGGTGATCCGCCAGGCGATGAACGGCGTGACGATCGCCGGCACCTCGGCGCGGGTGTTTGCCGGCGCTGTCTACCAAAGCGGCGGCAAGACCGGCACCGCGCAGGCGGTGGGCCTGAAGCGGAACGAAAAGTACAGCGCGAACCGGGTCGAGGAGCACCTGCGCGATCACGCGCTGTACATCGCCTTCGCGCCGGTGGAGAACCCGCAGATCGCGGTGGCCGTCATCGTCGAGAACGCCGGCTGGGGCGCCGGTGCCGCGGCGCCGATCGCGCGCCGGGTGTTCGACTACATGCTGCTGGGCCAGGTGCCCAGCGAAGAGGACATCGTGGCCACGCAGGCTGGCACGTCGGCCACACCGATCGGCACGCTGCGTCACCTTCAGGATCTGGTGTTGCCCGGCAATCCCAACCTGCCGGCGCTGGCGGCAGCACCTGCCCCTGCGGCATCCGGCGTGGCCGCAGCCAACGCCTCCGGTCACCCGGCCAGCAAGCGATGAGGCCGTCGTTCGAGAAGCCTTCGGTGCTGCAGCGTGTGCTGCCGCTGTTCCGTGGTTTCGACATGCCCTTGCTGGGGGTGGTGCTGGTGCTGTCAGCGATCGGCTTGACGACGATGTATTCCGCCGGCTTCGACCACGGCTCGCGCTTCGTCGATCACGCGCGCAACATGGTGCTGGCCGCCTGCCTGCTGTTCGTCGTCGCCCAGGTGCCGCCGCAGCGGCTGATGGCGCTGGCCGTGCCGCTGTACGCGGTGGGTGTGGCGCTGCTGGTGGCCACCGCGCTGATCGGCGTCACCAAGAAAGGCGCCACCCGCTGGCTGGATGTGGGCATCGTGATCCAGCCGAGCGAGATCCTGAAGATCGCCATGCCGCTGATGCTGGCCTGGTGGTTCCAGCGCCGCGAAGGCCAGGTGCGTGCGCTCGATTTCATCGTCGCGCTGCTGATCCTGGCAGTGCCGGTCGGCTTGATCGTCAAGCAGCCCGACCTGGGCACCGCGATCCTGGTGCTGGCCGCAGGCCTGTTCGTGATCTTCTTCGCCGGGCTCAGTTGGCGGCTGATCGTGCCGGTGGTGGTGGTGGCCGCGGTGGCCATCACCGCGCTGGTGCTGTCGGGCGACGCGATCTGCAAGCCCGATGTGAAGTGGCCGATGTTGCGCGACTACCAAAAGAACCGCGTCTGCACGCTGCTCGACCCGACCACCGACCCGCTGGGCAAGGGCTTCCACATCATCCAGGGGATGATCGCGATCGGCTCCGGCGGCGTCACCGGCAAGGGCTTCATGAAGGGCACGCAGACGCACCTGGAATTCATCCCCGAGCGCACCACCGACTTCATCTTCGCCGCGTACTCGGAGGAGTTCGGCCTGATCGGCTGCGTCGGCTTGATGCTCGGCTTCCTGGGCCTGATCTTGCGCGGCTTGATGATTGCTGCCGATGCTCCGAACGCCTTCACCCGCCTGCTGGCCGGCGCCATCACGATGAGCTTCTTCACCTATGCATTCGTCAACATGGGCATGGTCAGCGGCATCCTGCCGGTGGTGGGCGTGCCGCTGCCGTTCATCAGCTACGGCGGCACCGCGATGGTGATCCTCGGGCTGGGCTTGGGCATCCTGATGTCGATCGCGAAGAACAGGCGGCTGGTGCAGGGCTGAGGTGTGGCTGCCGTCAAGGCAGCCCGAGCGACTCGATGAAGGCCTGCACGTCGGCGGTGTAGGCGCTGGGCTCGCCCAGCAGATCGTTGATCTCGCCGTGCGGCAGGTCTACCGGCAGCACTTTGACGCGTGCACCGTGCAGCGTTGCGGCACGGGCAGCGAACGCATCAGCTTGCGCACATGAATTGCTGCGCTGGCTGGAACACACCGCCAGCAGCGGCGCGGCGAGCTTGTCATTCAAGCGCAGCAGCGGCGAGGCCGCGCGCCAATAACCCGGGTCGGCACCGAAGGCTTGGTCGTAGAAGCCGGGGTGCCGATCCTTCATGATCTTCGTGACATCGAAAGCCGCACTGTCGAGGGCGACGGTGCCGCGCCACGGCTGCGCACCGGCTCGTGCGGCAAAGCTCGGGTCGGCTGTCACCAGCGCCACCAGATGCGCGCCCGCCGAATGGCCCATCAGCACCAGCTTCGCCGCATCGGCTCCCCACGAAGCAGCGTGGCATTGCACAAAAGACAGCGCCCGCGCCACGTCCTCGGCCTGCTCGATCGGCCCGGCCTGCGGCACCAGCCGGTGGTTGATGCTGACCAGCACGTAGCCTAGGGCCACCCAGCGCGCGACCTTGTTCTTCACCACCCCCGCCAAGCCCTTGTCGCCGGTGATCCAGGCGCCGCCGTGCACCATCACGATGACCGGCGCATCCTTCGCATCGGCAGGCCGATAGACATCGAGTTGTTGCGCTGCATCGCTTCCGTAGGCGATGTCGCGCTGCACGCTGGCCCCTGGCGGCAGCGCGGCCTCGGTCTGTGCGGCCCGGCGCGAGGCGATGCGCTCTTGCACCGCCTCGCGAAAGGTCTGCGCCTGTGCGCTGGTGCCCAGTGCGAGCGACGTGACCGCCAGTGTCGCCGCGAAGAGTCTGGTGATGCAGTGGTTCATGCAGCCTCTGTCTACTTTCGCGCCGCCGCCCTGACCGCATCGATGTCGATGTAGCGCCAGAACTCGCGCATGAACGGGTGGCGCTGGTAGCCGATCACCCAGGGGAACATCAGGTCGGTGGCGATGCGGTGGGCGTGCACCTTCATCGGCATGTAGGCCACGAGCAGCTTGCTGGCGTCTTGCATCAGCGCCAGGCGCTCGGGTGTGTCGCCGAGCACGGTTTGCGCGTCATAGAGGTTGTTGAAAGCGGGAAGGTCGAAGAAGGCCAGGTTGCCTTCGCCTTTCTGCGGCCCGTAGGCCAGCGCCAGGAAGCCGTCGGCATCGGGTGAGGTGGCGCTTTGGCCCAACCCCCACATCATCACCTTGCCGGCGCGTGCGGCCTTCAACTGCTCGGGCCACTGGCCGATCTTGAACTCGACCTTGATGTGGATCGCGTCCATGTATTTCTTCCACAGTTCGCTCCGCTGGCGCGAGGTCTGGTCCGGCGATGTGGCGTAGACGAGCTTGAGCGGCTGGCCAGTGGGCAGGTCGCGCCAGCCGTCGCCATCGTGGTCGACATAGCCGTAGAGGTCGAGCAGCGCCTTCGCGCGCGCCGGGTCGTACAGGCTCATCTCCGACTTCCACGTCGGGTCGAAGCCGAAGGTCATCGGCGGCAGCGTGCCCTCGGCCGGCACCGCCTGGTTGCGACGCACCTGGCGGATCTCGGTGGCGGTGTCGTAGGCCAGCGCGATCGCCCGGCGCAGCGCCACCTTCTCCGGCGTGTAGCCGCCGACCAGCGGGTCCTGCATGTTGAAGTAGGTGAACGAGATGTCCGAGCCCGGCGTGCGCACCATCTGGATGCCGCGCGCCGCGAGGTTGGGCGCGATGCGGTTGTTCGGGATCGCAATGTTGGCGAACTCGGCCGGCAGGCCTTCGATCATGTCGTGCTCGGCGTTCAGGAAGGCCAGCCAGCGCGGCTGCGATTCCCCGACGACCGACACCTCGACACGGTCAATCATCGGGAGCCGCCGGCCCTTGAGCTTTTGGTAGGTCGCCTGCGCCAGGGGGTCGTCGGCGGGTGGATCGGCCATGTAGACCTGCTCGCGGAAACTCGGGTTGCGCGTCAGCACCATCCGAGATGAACGCTGCCATTCGCTGAGCACATACGGCCCGGTGCCGACAGGGTGCTCCATGATCTTGTCGCCATAGGCCTCGACCACTTCGCGTGCCAGCGCGCCGGCGCTGGAGGCGCTGGTGAAGTTGTTGATGAAGCGCGGGCTGGGCTTGCCGAGCGTGATGCGGTAGGTGTAGCGGTCGAGCGTGCGCAGGCCTTCGATCTCGGTGTCGTAGTCGAAGGGTGTGCGGTCCTTGACGGCCTTCTCGCGCAGCGCATCGATGCCGATGACTTTCTCGTCGGCGAGGCCTGGGTAGCTCGGACTTTTCCAGCGCGGATCGAAAACCCGCTTCAGCGAAAAAACGTAGTCTGCCGCAACCAGCTCGCGCTTTTTGCCCTGGAACGCCGGGTCGTCCGCGAAGTAGATGCCGGGGCGGATCTTCACCGTGTAGGTCTTGAAGTCGGCCGACACCTGCGGCATCTCGGCCGCGGTCTGCAGCACCAGCTTGACCGGCCGCGCGAGGTAGTCGTAGGTCAGCGGCGACTCGATGATGTTCGAGATGATGGTGGCCGAGTACAGGTCGGAGATCTGCACCGGGTCAAAGCCGGTTTCGGCGACCGGAAAGGCGTAACGCAAGACTTTCGGTGCCTGGGCTGCGGAGGGAGGGCCTGCTTGCGCCGAGTGCCATCCGGTGACGCCACACCAGTGTGTCGCCACCCACAGCAGCCCCAGCACCGCATGCAACGCCACCGACTTCATCTGCGATTCTCCCGACCGGCCGATCGACCCGTACGGGAAGTCTAGGGGACGCTCCGAAACATGCGTGACGGTCTGGCCGACGTGGTCGGTTCATGGAGCCGACCCGACCGCCCGACAGTCGACGCAACGCGAGGCGAGTGCAACCTCAGGACGGCACGCCTTGTTCGCGGACAAGCAGCTCGCTGCGCCGACGCGCACCGACGACAGCAGCCAGGCCGCCGAGCATTAGCAGCCACGTCCCCGGCTCGGGAACCGTGGGTACTTCGCCTTGTATGTCGGAAGAGGCGACCACCAGGTTATCGAAGGCGGCATAGCCACCGGACAGCAGGTCCACCCGCAGGATCACGTTGCCATTGGTGTTGCCTGTCGCATCGAGACCGGCAACGATGTTGCGCCAATCGAAGGTGAACTTGTTCGGGCCAGCCACGCCAGCCGCATCGGCAAACGACAGTGGCGTTCCACTGCCAACGCCGTTGCCGCCGCCCGGGTTGTCGTACAGCGAAAAACGAAACGCCGGGGCGGCACCGCCGACGGAAACGAACGGGCCGCCGAATGTCGACAAATCGATCGACGAAACATCGACGCGCAGATTCAGGAATCGATTACTGCCGACGTTGAAAGCCAGGCCGAGCAGATCATTTTGTACGTTCGAAAGGAGCCCGAGAACGTACTGGCCGCCGATGCCCTGAGGATCCTTGAAGCCCTGACCGTGTGCCTGGGTTCCGCCGACGATCAGCGTTTCGACGGTGAAATCCTGCGCAAAGCTGAAGCCCGGTGGCTGGTTGCCGTAGAGCTGGTTGACCGACCTGAAAATGTTCACGTCTCCGCCGTCGTTTACGAAGCCGGTCGGGTTCTCGAAATTCTGCGAATACAGCGTGGTCGCTGCGTGCGATGAACCGACTATGGCAAACAGGCCGAGCAGTGCGGCAGACAGAAAAGCGTTCATGGGTTGCTCCTAGGTGGGGTCAGGCTGAAGTCAGCTTATGACCAAGCCGTTGGCGGCACAAGTGCCGGTTCATTGCGACCGAACCTCAAGCTAGGGATGGCCATTTCTGCTCGGCCCGCAGCTACAGACGTGATTCGTCTCGCCCCCCCATCTCAGGAACGCGAACTTTGTTCAGCGCCTGTCTCGCCGGGGGAATTCGGTGCAGGCCATAGACTCGACAACGTCGTTCACCGTCAAGGCGGTGTTGTCGCCGTCAACGATTTCGCTTTCGCCCACTTCGTTCCTGCCCTGTCCATGGCCGCCTACCTGCTCAGACGACTCTGGCAAACCATCCCGACACTGGCCGGCGTGATCCTGCTGGTGTTCGTGTTGTTCAGGTTTTTCGGCGGCGACCCAGCGGAAATCCTGGCCGGCCAGATCGCCAAGCCGGATCAGATCGCCGCGATCCGCCAGCAGCTCGGCCTCGACCAACCGTGGTGGATTCAGCTCTGGATCTTTTTCAAACAGGTCTTGACCTTCGACTGGGGCCGCAGCTGGGCGACCAATGAGGCGGTGGCGGGATTGTTCCGCGACCGCCTGCCGAACACGCTGACGGTGATGGTGCCGATCCTGGTGCTCGAAGTGATTCTCGCGATCCCGCTGGCGCTGGCCGTCGCCGTGGTGCGCGGTTCGCTGACCGACCGCGTGGTGATGGTGCTGACCACGGTCGCGCTGGCGGTCTCGTTCCTGGTCTACGTGATCGTCGGCCAGTGGCTGTTCGGCTTCAAGCTCGGCTGGTTTCCGGTGCAGGGCTGGAGCCCTTCGGTGTGGACGAATCTGGTGACGTATGCGCCGCTGCCGGTGCTGCTGGCGGTGACGGTCAGCCTGGCGCCGCAGACGCGGCTGTACCGCACGTTCTTTCTCGACGAGATCGAGCAAGACTACGTTCGCACGGCGCGCGCCAAGGGCCTCACCGAGCGGGTGATCCTGCTGCGCCATGTGTTGCGCAATGCGCTGATCCCCATCCTGACCAGCATCGGCACCGGGCTGCCGGGCATCTTCGTCGGCTCGTTCCTGATCGAGGTTTTCTTCTCGATCCCGGGGCTCGGGCGCGAGGTGCTGCTGGCGGTCAACCGCAGCGACTACCCGGTGATCCAGGCGGTCACGGTGTACCTGGCGGCGATCACGATGCTGATCAATGTGCTGACCGACGTGCTCTACAAACTCGTCGATCCGCGGGTGGTGCTGAAGTGAACCTGAACTCACCAATTCCTTGCCTGCTGATAGATGAGGCGCGCGATCTCGCCGACGGTGTGCTCTGCTCCGCGAATGTCCTCCGGCCTGCGGCCTCCTCCTTTATTTCGCTCCGCAAAGCCCACCGTCAGCGTGATCCGTCAGCGCCGAGGCTGCTCGACGAATACAAGGCGCTGTTGCCTGTGCCGGGGACGCTGGGTATCTCACGCAGCGAAACAAGGGAGGAGGCGAAGCCGGGGGACATTCGCGGAGGGAGGTGCCCAGTGTCCCCGGCGCGCGCGCTGGAGCAACTGAAATGAGCGCCACGCTGCCGTCGTCGTCGATGCTGCGCGCCACAGACCGCTCTGATGGCGTGTGGTCGTCGGCCTGGCGGCGTTTTCGCGGCGATCGCGTCGGGCTGGTGTCGCTGGCGATCGTGATCGCGTTCCTCGTGCTGATCGCGCTGTCGGCGCTCGGTCTGGTGGCCGGCCACTGGCAGCGTGAAGTCGGCGTACCGTATGCGAACCCGACCTTCCTCGGGCCCACGCCACCGTCGCCGGTGGCCCTGATCGAGGAGGGCAAGGGCCCGCCGGTGGACATCTCGGCGGTGGATCCGCTGGCGCCGCGCTATGCCGAATGGGCCGAGCTGGCAGCGAAGTTCAAGGTTGACGAAGAGGTGCGTGCCAACACGCTGCCGCTGGGCGGCGACCGGCTCGGCCGCGACGTGCTGGCCAAGGCGATCAAAGGGGCCGAGATCTCGATCTTCGTCGGCGTGCTGGCCGCGCTGCTGGCCACCGCGATCGGCACCGCGCTCGGTGCCGTGAGCGGCTTCGTTGGCGGGCGCATCGGCGACCTGCTGGAGTGGGTCTACAACGTGTTCACTTCCATCCCCGGCATCCTGCTGATCTTCGCGTTCGCGGCTGTCTTCGGGCGCGGCACGACCACGGTGGTGCTGATCCTCGGCCTGACCGGCTGGACCGGCATCTACCGGCTGGTGCGCGCCGAATTTTTGAAGCATGCGGTGCGCGACTACGTGCGCGCGGCCGAAGCCATCGGCGCCAGCGTCGCCTCGCGGATGTTCCGCCACATCCTGCCCAATGTCAGCCATGTGGTGCTGGTGCAGTTGTCGATTCTGACGGTGGGCTTCATCAAGGCGGAGGTGATCCTGAGCTACCTGGGCCTCGGCGTGTCGATCGATCAGGTGTCGTGGGGCACGATGTTGGCCGAATCGCAGGTCGAGCTGCTGCTCGGCTGCTGGTGGCAGCTGGCGACCGCGACGGTCTTCATGGCAGTGTTCGTCACCGCGTTCTCGCTGTTCACCGACGCGCTGCGTGACGCACTCGACCCGAAGCTGCGGGGGCTGGAATGATGGCGCCACCGCCGGTGCTGCTGAGTCTGCCGCTGTTGAGCCTGAACAACCTGCGGGTGTCCTTTCGCACCGGCAGGCACGGCGGCGTGGTGCAGCGCACGCAGGCGGTCGGGTGCGTGGTGGATGGCATCGCGCAAGGCATCAGCTTCGACATCCCCGAGCACACCACGGTGGCGTTGGTCGGCGAATCCGGTTCAGGCAAAAGCGTCACCGCGATGGCGATCCTGAACCTGCTGCCCGACAACGCCGAGCGGCAGGGTGCGATCACCTTCCAGGGCCGCGACCTGCTCGCGGCCACGCGGCGCGAATTGCAGGCGCTGCGCGGCAAGGACATCGCCTGCGTGTTCCAGGACCCGATGTCGTCGCTGAACCCGGTGTTCACCGTCGGCGCGCAGCTGTGCGAGCCGCTGATCAAGCACCTCGGTATGAGTGCGCGGCAGGCGATGGCGCGTGCCGAAGCGCTGCTCGCCGAGGTCGGCTTGCCCGAGCCGAAGCGGCGCCTTGGCGCCTACCCGCATGAGCTGTCCGGTGGCCAGCAGCAGCGCGTGATGATCGCGATGGCGCTGTCGTGCGAGCCGAAGCTGCTGATTGCCGACGAGCCGACCACCGCGCTCGACGTGACGATCCAGCGGCAGATCATGGAGCTGTTGGCGGCCGTGAAGGCGCGGCACCGGATGAGCATGCTGTTCATCAGCCACGACCTGGGCGTGGTTGGTGAGATCGCCGACCAGGTCGTCGTGATGCGCCAGGGCACGGTGCGCGAGCGCGGCCCGGTGGCCGAGATCTTCGCCAACCCGCAGGACGCCTACACCCGCGCGCTGCTGGCCTGCCGGCCGACGCTGGCGCGCACCGGGCCGCGGTTGATGGTGATCGATGAGCACATCGCGGGCAAGAGCGCTGGCGCCCAACGCCAGCCCCAGACGGCGGTTGCCAAGGACGCCAACGCGCCGGTGATCCTCGAAGCCCGCGCGCTGACCAAGAGCTTCTGGATCCCGCGCGGCCTGTTCGGCCGCCGCGAGTTCAAGGCGGTCGGCCGCGAGGGCCGCGGCGTCAGCTTCCAGCTGCGGCGCGGCCACACATTGGGCGTGGTCGGCGAATCGGGCTCGGGCAAGACGACGATGGGTCTGGCGCTGCTGCGGCTGCACGAGGCGAGCGGCGGGCCGGTCGGCGGCGAGGTGCGCTTCGACGGCGAGGATTTGCTGGCGTTGACCAAGGGCCAAATGCTGCCGATGCGGCGGCGCTTGCAAGTCGTTTTCCAGAACCCGTATGCGAGCCTGAACCCGCGCTTCACGAT
>JANMXL010000152.1:0-4774 GCA_031380885.1 Burkholderiales bacterium
CCCAACTGAGCGAGCGTGACGGCCAGGTTGGCGGCGAAGAAGGTTTTGCCGTCGCCAGAATCAGGGCTGACGATGGCCAGCGCGCGATTGACATCGGCCTGTTCGTTGAACACCCGCATCATCACCTGGCTTCGGATGGCACGGAATGCTTCGGCTTGCACCGAAAACGGCTGATTCAAGGCCACCAGTTCGGGGCTGAGTTTGCGCTGCTCTTCGGGGGCGTAGGGGTAATGAAACTGCTGCGCCAAGGCGAACAGGACGTCATCGGTGCTCGCAAAGCCCAGCTGGATGGCGGCTTCTCCGAAGCGCACACCTCGCTCGCGCTGGCGGGCGAGGATCTGCTCGACCTGGTCAGCACTGAGGTTGCGCGTTTCGGCAATGATGTCGCCGATGGAACGGTCGACCACGGTGCCTTCATCCGAGTCCCCGACCGGGATCGAGGTCTGTGCGAATTCTTTGGCGGCTGAATCGCGAAATTTGGCCATGGTCAGGCTCCTTTGCCAGGCGCGGCCAAGCGGCCTACCACGCGTTGCTGTGCCAGCGATGGCTTACTCATGCGGCCCAATTTGCGGGCGTTCGGCTTGGGCATGATGCCGATGACGGGCAGACCCAGTGCGGCGACAACGTCCTCGACATTGCGTACACGGCGGTCCCAGATTTCGAGCAACAGAGCAACACCCACAGCAAGCAACGCGCCGATGAAGATGGACAGCAAAGAGTTGAAAACGACTTTCGGCGATGAGGGTTCTATTGGCGGCGTGGCGGAAGTCAGCAAATTGATGTTGCTTTGTGTCGTTTGACTTTCGAGCGACGTTTGCGTGAAGCGTTGCGTAATCGACTCGAAAGCGCGCTGGGCGCTTTCGACGTCGCGCATCAACACCGCGCCTTCATCGCGCACGGCTTTTATTCGAAGCACTTTGGCCCGCTGCAACTCCAGTGCGGCCCGGACATCGGCCTCGCGCTGCCGGTTGATGTTGTTGCTGACACCGACCCCGCCGGTCACGCTTTGGACTTCAGTGGCGATCTTGCTGCGCAGCGACGAAATGGTGGCTTTGACTTCCTGCACCTGCGGGTTGTTGTCGCCGAGGCGCGAACTCAATTCCTGCAACCTGCCTTCGGCGCGCGACAAGTCGACCTTCAGGCCGCTGATCACTGGGTTGCTCAACACTTCCTGCATGCGCTCGGCCTGGCCACCGCGCGATTGCATCTGACGGCTGCTCGACTCGGAGGCCAGCGATTGCAAAAGGACAGACTGAGACGACAGCTCAGCCAAGCGCGCGGTCTCGACATCCAGCCGCTCGTCGCTCGCGATGATGCCTTTTTCCTTTTGGTAAGCCGACAACTTTCGTTGGGAGGCTTCGAGCGCATCGCGGGCCTCCTTGGAGCGCGTGTCGAAGAAGCTCGAATACTGCCTCGCGGGATCGACTCTCAACTCGAGGGTGGTTCTCAGGTAAGCCTGCACGAAGGCGTTGGCCAGTGCAGCCGCGAACTGTGGATCGGGTGCCTTATACGACACGTTGATGACGCTGGACTCGCGCGAAGGCTTCACGTCCATCTGCCGCTGCAGATTTTGTGACAGCCACGTCTCGACACTGCCTTTGCCCTCTGTTTGCCCCAACCATTGCTGGCGAACTTGCTCGTTCTCGTTGAGCTTGAGGTCGCGCACCACGCGCAGTGCGACGCGGTCGCTCAAAAGAACGTCGACCTGCGTAGCCATGTAGCCCGGCGACGCGGTGCCGGAATACAAGATAGCGGACACCGGATCGGGCTTGGAGTCAACCACGACCGAGGCCGTGGCGGTGTATTGCTTGGGCAGCAGCAAGCTGACAGCCAACGTGATGATGACCGTTGAAAGCAGCACCGCCAGCGCAATCCAGCGGCGGGCCTTGAGAATGGAAAGAAACTGTCCGAAGCTCATGCTCGGTACCTCTGTGAAAAGCGCGGAATTCGCGGCGGAAGAGCTTTAGAACAAGCTCTCTTTAACGAAAACCACATCGCCGTCGAGCAGCGTGTCGTCCATCTTGGGCAGCAAGACCTGTACCTTGCCGTCGGCGCCGTTGCGGTGAACTCGTATTCCTCGCTCCGTGCCGCGCAAGTTGAGGCCACCGCCGGTGGCAAGCGCCTGCATCACTGACATGCCGCGTTCGAGTCGCACCGCGCCAGGGCGCTGCACTTCGCCGTAGATGTAGATCAGGGGTTGCCGATCGACCCACAACGTGTCGCCGTTTTGCACCAGCACATCCTTGGCGCGCCCACCGGGGCCAAACAAGGTCGGCAGGTCGACTTCAACTCGGTATGGAGCGCCATCGCGCGTACCCGACAGCACCACTAGATCGGCCCCATTGACGGCCGTGCCACCTGCGTTGGCCAGCAGGTCGGTCAGCCGCATGTCGGCCACTTCGATCGGAAATCGGCCGGGCCGGTTGACTTGCCCCAGCACGCTGGCCTGGTTGCCGCGAACCTGGAGCACGACGATGGTGACTTGCGGCTGCTTGACAAAGTTGCCATTGCGCAGGCCATCGCCAATCAGTTTTTCCGCCGCGGTCACACCCAGGCCGCCCAAGCGGATGGTGCCCAGCAACGGGTAAGTGACGATGCCGGCTTCGGTGATTCGCGTTTCGAGCGTCAGGTCGGGGTTCTGATAGACGCTGATGCGCACCACATCGCCCGAACCGAGTTTGTATTCAGCCGCCGCCGGCGCCGTGCTGGACGCAGCCGGTGCCTGCGCCTGCGTCAGCGGCGAAACGGAACAAAAGGCCACGGCAGCCACAGCCGTCAGCAGCGCGGATTGCAGGTTGTGTTTCATCACTTCAGGCCCATTCCTTTGCTGATGTCAGTGGCACTCAAGCCGCCTTCGGATGCTGCCGGGGGCGGCGGGGCGACAGGCGCGGTTGCAGGTGCTGCAGCCTTTGCAGGCGTGGCCGAGGCCGCGCCTGCTGGCGGTGGGGCGAACTTGCCCTCGTATTCAATCTTCGCGGCCGCGCGCAACGCTTTGATGTCGGTCTCGACAAGCTTGCGTTTGGCGTCGTTCGACAAGAACTGCTCGATCGCCGGCTTGGCACGCGCCTCATCGACGGGTTCGGAACGTGACCCCACAAGAAGCACAACCTGTGCTCCATTGGCCGAGGGCATCAACACGGCCTGGCCGTCGCTCAGCTTGGCAAAGGTGTCAAGCAGGTTCAGCGGCAGCTGCTCGGCCGGGCGCACCGCCTGGTTGCCCGCGAACCGATAGCTGTTGGCTTTCAGAAACTCGACGAACTCGTTGATGCTCTTGGAAGCACTGAGTTGCTCGCGCAGCGTCACGACCTGTTCAGGCTTGGCCTCAATGGAGATTTCCTGCAGGCTGTAGATGCGGCGGGCCGAGAACAGCGCGGGCTTGGCGTCGTAGTAAGCCTTGATCTCAGCGTCGGTGGGCTTGGATGCTGCCTCGCCGGTTTTCTCAACGTAGGCCCGGGCGATGATTTCACGCCGCGCAGCTTCCATCTGCTGCACCACACGCGGATCGCGGTCGAGCTTCAGGTCTTCGGCTTTCTGAACGGCGAGTTCCTGGTCGATCAGGCGTTCCAGGATCTGCTTGCCGACCACTTCCGCCTGGTCAGGCTGCAGGCCGCGCTGTTGCTGCAAAACGAAGTTGATCTGGTGAACGGTGATCTCTTCCTTGTTGACCTTGGCGGCTGTCTGTGAAGCGGCCTTCTCTTTCTTGTCACCGCAACCCGCCAGCAAAGCGAGGGCGGCGGCCAATGCGATCAATGTGGTGCGACCACCGAATCGGCTTTCACGGCAGGCGCCGCATCCATCAAGACTCGAAATCATCCAGGGTGTCTCCAACAGGTTGATAAACGCGCGACGTCAGACGGCAACCGTTCGACCGCAAACCGCAAATGAGTGTAGCCGTGGAGCATGACACTACGGACACCCGCGAACGCGGGGCGCCCACGCATGGCAATGCAGGAAAACGTGAATATGTAGCAGCTGATGAGTGCCGCGCTGCTGCCACTCAGCATTTGATGCCGACATGCAGCGCGACGATGCCGGCGCTGAGGTTGTGCACATCGACATGGCCGAAACCGGCGTCCTTCATCAGCGCCTTCAGCGCGGCCTGGTCGGGGTGCATGCGGATCGACTCGGCCAGGTAGCGGTAGCTGTCGGCATCGTCGGCAACCCACTGACCGATCTTCGGGAGCACCTCGAACGAATACCAGTCGTAGACCTTCTCCAGCGGTTTCGCGACCTTCGAGAATTCCAGCACCAGCAGCCGGCCACCAGGCCGCAGCACGCGGTTCATCTCGGCCAGCGCGCGGTCCTTGTGCGTCATGTTGCGCAGGCCGAAGGCGACCGACACCAGATCGAAGGTGTTGGCGGCGAAGGGCAGCGTCTCGGCATCGCACAGCGCGGTGGGCAGCATCACGCCGGTGTCGGTGAGGCGATCGCGTCCCTGGCGCAGCATCGCTTCGTTGATGTCGGTGTGGACGACAGTGCCGCTGGCGCCGACCTTTTTGTGGAAGGCCGCCGCGAGGTCGCCGGTGCCGCCGGCGATGTCGAGCACGCTGTTCCCCGGCCGGGCGTTCGCCACCGCGATGGTGTAGGCCTTCCAGGCGCGGTGCAGGCCCATCGACATGACGTCATTCATCACGTCATAGCGCTTGGCAACCGAATCAAAGACGCCGCGCACACGCCCAGCCTTCTCGGACTCGTCGAGGTCGGTGAAGCCGAAGTGGGTTTGGGCCATTTGCTTGTCTCAGGCTGAGACCGCTGTGATCAGTGGCTGGCGCAG
>JANMXL010000165.1:0-6470 GCA_031380885.1 Burkholderiales bacterium
GGGCTGACCGTCGGCGGCACCGCCTGACGTCGGCCGTCAACTTTCTCAGATCGACCCGCACCCTGGAACCTCACATGCCCCACCAGAATGCCGCCGCCGAAGGCCGCTACGGCCTCATCGAAAAGACCAGCGAGACCGACAACGAGCGCATCCGCGACGTCACGCCGCTGCCGCCGCCCGAGCACCTGATCCGCTTCTTCCCGATCCGCGGCACACCGGTCGAGACCCTGGTGGCCCACACCCGGCAGCGCATCCGCAAGATCATGTCGAGCGAAGACGACCGGCTGCTCGTCGTCGTCGGGCCGTGCTCGATCCACGACCCTGCGGCCGCACTCGATTACGCACGCAAGCTGAAGGCCGAGCGCACTCGCCACGCCGACACGCTGGAAATCGTGATGCGGGTCTACTTCGAAAAGCCACGCACCACCGTCGGCTGGAAGGGGCTGATCAACGACCCGTACCTCGACGAGAGCTACCGCATCGACGAAGGCCTGCGCATGGGCCGCCAGCTGCTGCTGGAAATCAACCGCCTCGGTGTGCCGGCTGGCAGCGAATTCCTCGACGTGATCTCGCCGCAGTATTTGGGCGATTTGATCGCCTGGGGCGCGATCGGCGCGCGCACCACCGAAAGCCAGGTGCACCGCGAGCTGTCGTCGGGCTTGTCAGCGCCGATTGGGTTTAAAAATGGCACCGACGGCAACATCCGCATCGCCACCGACGCGATCCAGGCCGCCGCTCGCCCGCACCACTTCCTGAGCGTGCACAAGAACGGCCAGGTCGCCATCGTCGAAACCACCGGCAACCCGGACTGCCACCTGATCCTGCGCGGCGGCAAGGCGCCGAACTACGACGCGGCTCATGTCGAAGCCGCCTGCAAAGACCTGGAAGCCGCCAAGCTGCCCGCCACGCTGATGGTCGATTGCTCGCACGCCAACAGCAGCAAGCAGCACGACAAGCAGATCGATGTGGCGCGCGATATCGCCGCGCAACTGGCCAGCGGCAGCCGCCGCATCTTCGGCGTGATGGTCGAAAGCCACCTGTTCCCCGGCGCGCAGAAATTCAGTCCGGGCAAGGACAACCCGGCGAAGCTGGCTTACGGCCAGAGCATCACCGACGCCTGCATCGGTTGGGACGACACACTGGGCCTGCTCGACACCCTCAGTCAGGCGATCAAGGCACGCCGACGCTGAATCGTGCGGGCGCGGCACCTGGGCTGCCGCGCACCCACACTCACTGCCCAGCGCGCAGCCGGGTCATGAACATTTCGCGCACCGTGCCCACGCCCGCGCTCACCAGCGTGCGGTACTGAGCCGCGTCGGCCACCGCTTCTTTCTCGACCGCGCTGCTGCTGTTGCCACCGCCGATGGCCAGCGACAGCACAGCCAGGCCCACGTTGGCGACCACTGAGCTGGTGTCCTTGACCTCGCTGATCGCTGCACTGTCGATCAGCAGCGGGGACTGCAAGGTCATCGTGGCATTGGTGGTGGGCCGCTGAACGAACATCGTCGTCGAGGTGCCTGCGACCGACGGGCTGACTTCGCCGCGCACCGTGGCGGTGCCCGAGCTGCGGCCGAACCAGCTGGAATCGCTGCTTTTCAGGCTGACGAAGTTGACTACCATGCGCACCACCACCACGGCTGCGTCCAGCTCCTTGGCCAGCTCGATGTTGGCGAACATGGTGCTGGTCACGTCGCTGAACGCGCTGAACCCGGAGAAGATGGCGACGGCGTTGCTGCTGGAGCCCACGCCGTAGATGCCCAGCCCGCCCGGGGCGTACACCGTGGACCAGGTGTCGCTGGTGCGCGTTTCGGCGGGCGATGGCTTGCCACTGGCGGCCATCTTCTTGTAAGCAGTGGCAGCCAGGATCTTGCCCGTGGGAACCACCTCGATGCCCATGCCTTTCAAGTCGCGCACGAACTCACCGTGCAATTGCTCGGTGATGGCCTGGAAATCAGCGCCGCCGACACCGACCAGCGTGATGACGGTGTTGGTGCTGGCCCGCCCGCTGCGGCCGATCTCGTAGGAGCTGGCACTCGCCGCGCCCTTGGTCACGAACTCGACCTGAAACGAGCTGATCGCCGCGCGCTGGATGCCCTTGAGGGCGGTCTTGTCAGCATCGATCACCTTCAGCATCGAGCTGGCGCGGTCGGCCGCCTTGAAGCTCGCATCCAGCGGCACGCCGGTGACGGTTTCGGCCCAGGCAGGCACCGCGAGCAAGGGGCCGAAGAGGGCAAGAGCGATGGCGGCGGTGGAAGTGGTCAGGGTGGCGCGGGGCGAAGGGAAGGTCATGGGGGCAGTCCTTTTCGAGGGGAGGGACGGGCATCAAAACGAAACGGTCGGCACACGGCGTCGACCCGACAGGTCTGACCGAGCCGTCGAGGCTCAGTCTGCATCGCGGGCCAGGCGCTCGCTTTTCCAGTACACATCGTCGCCACCCAGGCCATCGAGGTTGGCGCGGTTGAGCACGCGGGCCAGCACGAACAGCAGGTCGCTCAGCCGGTTCAGGTAG
This sequence comes from Burkholderiales bacterium, assembly GCA_031380885.1. GTDB lineage: Bacteria > Pseudomonadota > Gammaproteobacteria > Burkholderiales > Burkholderiaceae_C > PBB1. The sequence goes on from JANMXL010000165.1 coordinate 2,510, forward strand.
TGCCGCGGCTCGGCGCGCACCGCCTCGCCCGCGGCCAGCGCCACCACCGCACGCTCGGCACGGCGCGCGATCGTGCGCGCCACGTGGGCCAGCGCCGCGCTGCGCGTGCCGGCCGGCAGGATGAATTCCTTCAGGCGCGGCAACGTGTCGTTGTAGTGCGCCAGGGCCTCATCAAGCTGGATCACCGCGACGGTCTTCAGCAGCTCATAGCCCGGGATCGACAGCTCACCACCCAGGTTGAACAGCTCGTGCTGGATCACCACCAGCAGCTCGCGCACATCAGCCGGCAGCGGCTCGGCCAGCAGCACGCCGAGCTGCGAGTTCAGCTCATCGACATCGCCCATCGCATGCACGCGCAAGCTGTCTTTCGAGACGCGATGGCCGTCGCCCAGGCCGGTGGTGCCATCGTCCCCGGTGCGGGTGGCGATCTGTGTGAGTCGGTGGGACATGGCGTAATCCTGTTTGTGTGGACGCTGCAACCGGCCGGGGTGGAGCGCAAATTTGGGGAAGGTGTTTGCGTGGGGGTTTCGACCAACATGTGGCCCTCATACCTGTGATTTGATGGCCTATGTGCGTTCAGCGCCGTATTCAACATGCCTTCGTTCGTGGCGCACAACAAGGATTCGAATGCCTGTGTCGATGGGTCTGTAAATCAGCCAATAGGGATACTTGTGCAATGGGAATGTTCTGCGGTTTCCAAGGGTGGGTGTTCCGATCTCAGGGCTCTCATCAAGCAATTCCGCAACACGTTCAAACTCGGCCAGAAAGCGAAGCGCAACCCTGCCGCTACCTGTCTTGCAATAGAACACGAAGGCCTCTTCCAGATCGCGCTCGGCAAACCGGTGAAGGATGTAGGTCACCGAATCATCGCTCTCAGTCTTGCGACGACAGTCTTTCCATCAACAGGAACTGAACTGCCATCTTCGATCTCGGCGTCGCGTCTCGCTGCCTCGGCGTCCCATTCCTCATGCAGTGAACGCTCGTCATCGAGACTCTCGACCAGACGATCGAGCAGGCGAGATCGATCAGCCGAGGGCAGGTTGAGCACCTGTTGTTGAAGTGCTTCAAGTGTGGTGGTCATGCACGCCTCCGTAGTCGCCCAAGGTATCGAGAAACGCAGCTTGCCACAGTGGGCCGTGGCACGATCAGACAAAGTCTGCGAGTTTGGAAAAATCGAGCAACGCTTCTTGCATTCCGTCCGATTGCGCATCGCGGTCACACCGTGATCAGTCACAACACATTTCCGCTATGAACAAACTGACCTTGCCCCTCATCGCACGGGGATGCACGTCGTTCTGACCCCGTGCCGTTATGCGCCTAGTTCCTTTCGCAGCGGCGCGTTGGCTGAGTCGCAATCAATCGCTCGGCGCACTCACAGTCCACCGCTTGCTGACCTCGCCGCTGCCCTTGACGCTTTCAAGGTGCACCCCGAAGCCCCAGAGCCGGGCCACGTGCTTCAGCACTTCCTGCGCGCTGTCGTTCAGCGGCCGGTCGTTGTGCTGCGTGTGGCGCAGCGTCAGCGAGCGGTCACCGCGCAGGTTGACGCTCCAGACCTGGATGTTGGGCTCGCGCTCGCCCAGGTCGTACTGGCGCGACAGCGCTTCGCGCAGGCGGCGGTAACCGGCATCGTCGTGGATGGCCGAGACCTCGAGGTCCTTTTCCTTCTCGTCGTCGTGGATCGCGAACAGGCGGAAATCGCGCATCAGCTTGGGGCTCAGATACTGGCCGATGAAGCTCTCGTCCTTGAAGTTGCGCATCGCGTGGTCGAGCGTTTGCAGCCAGTCAGCGCCGGCGATCGCCGGGAACCACTGCCGGTCTTCCTCGGTCGGCGCCTCACAGATGCGCTTGATGTCGGTGAACATCGCGAAGCCCAGCGCATACGGGTTGATGCCGCTGTAGGCCTTGTGGTCGACCGGCGGCTGGTAGATCACGTTGGTGTGCGACTTCAGCCATTCGATCATCACGCCATCGCTCAGATGCCCGCGGTCGTACATCGTGTTGAGCAGGTGGTGGTGCCAGAACGTTGCCCAACCTTCATTCATCACCTGCGTTTGCCGCTGCGGGTAGAAATACTGCGCGACCTTGCGCACGATGCGCACCACCTCGCGCTGCCAGGGTTCGAGCAGCGGGGCGTTCTTCTCGATGAAGTACAGCAGGTTTTCCTGCGGTTCTTCCGGAAAGCGACGCGCCTCAGCCTCTTCAGCCGCGGGCCCCACCTTGCGTGGCAGCGTGCGCCACATCTCGTTGACCTGTCTCTGCGCGTAGGCTTCGCGGTCCTTGCGGTCAGCCAATTCCTGCGCGAGGCTCTTGCGGCTGGGGCGGCGGTAGCGGTCGACGCCGTGGTTCATCAGCGCGTGGCAGCTGTCGAGCAGGGTCTCGACCGCGTCGAGGCCGTGCTGCTCCTCGCACTCGGTGACGTAGTTCTTGGCATAGACCAGGTAGTCGATGATCGAGCCCGCATCGGTCCACATGCGAAACAGGTAGTTGCCCTTGAAGAAGCTGTTGTGGCCGTAGGCGGCGTGCGCGATCACCAGCGCCTGCATCGCCATCGTGTTCTCCTCCATCAGGTAGCTGATGCAGGGGTTGGAGTTGATGACGATTTCGTAGGCCAGGCCCATGTGCCCGCGGCGGTAGTTCTTCTCGGTCGAGATGAACTCCTTGCCGTAGCTCCAGTGGCGGTAGTTCACCGGCATGCCGACCGACGCATAGGCATCCATCATCTGCTCGGCAGTGATGATCTCGAGCTGGTTCGGGTAGGTGTCGAGGCCGAAGCTCTCGGCCGTTTCGCGGATCACCGTGTGGTACTGGTCGATCGATTCGAACGACCAGTCGTTCGTTGCAGGCAGCCTCATGCCGGTGCCCCTTCTTTCTTGAACAGATCGCGGAACACCGGGTAGATCTGCGAGGCTTCGGTCGCCTTGCGCACCGCGAAGGCCTTGCTTTCTTCAGCCAGCGCGGCGTACTCGTCCCACAGGTTCTGCTCTTCCTCGGCCACCTGCACATAGGCGAAGTAGCGGCACAGCGGCAGGATCCTGTTGGCCAGGATGTCGCGGCAGCGGCCGCTGTCGTGGTGCCAGTTGTCACCGTCGCTGGCCTGAGCGCCGTAGAGGTTCCATTCGGCCGTCGGGTAGCGCGCCCGGGCGATCTCGTCCATCAGCACCAGCGCGCTCGACACCACCGTGCCGCCGGTCTCGGTGGAGTGGAAGAAGTTCTGCTCGTCGACCTCCTGCGCCTGCGTGTGGTGGCGGATGAAGACGATGTCGATCTTCTCGTAATGCCGGGTGAGAAACAGATACAGCAGGATGAAGAAGCGCTTGGCGAGGTCCTTGCGCACCTCGTCCATCGAGCCAGACACATCCATCAGGCAGAACATCACCGCCTTCGAAGTCGGCATCGGCACACGCACGCGGCTGCGGTAGCGCAGATCGATCGGGTCGAGGTAGGGGATGCGCTTCAAGCGCGCACGCAGCGATTCGATTTCGAGCCGCAGCGGTGCGATCTCTGCTTCGTGCGGGTTCGGGTCGGGGTGGCTCAGCAGGTGATCCAGTTGCTCTTGCAGCGTCATCAATTCACGCCGCGATTCGCTGCCAACGGCGATGCGCCGGCCGATCGCGCCGCGCATCGAGCGCACCACATGCAGGTTGCTCGGGTTGCCGTCGCTGCTGTAGCCGGCGCGGTGCGTCTTGAATTCAGGCGTCTCGGCCAGCGTGGTGCGGGCGAGGTTGGGCAAGGCCAGGTCGTCGAAGAAGACCTGCATGAACTCTTCCTTGGTCAGGTGGAAGACGAAGTCGTCGTCACCCTCGCCGGAATCGCTGGCCTGACCCCCACCCCCGCTGCCGCCGCCGCCCTTGGGCCGCGCAATGCGGTCGCCACGCAGGAAATCCTGGTTGCCCGGATGCACCATGTCGCGCTTGCCGCCGGTGCCGTGTCGGAACACTGGCTCGGAGATGTCGCGCTTCGG
>JANMXL010000190.1:0-6648 GCA_031380885.1 Burkholderiales bacterium
GCGCCGCGCTCGGTGACGATGGGCAGCGTGCGCAGCTTGTTGACCGAGTCGCGCAACTCCCGCGGGTAGCGCACATTGATCGGAAAGCGCTGCAGGCCTTCGACCAGTTCTCCGCCAACCCCGCCGACGTTGTCGCCGCCCACCGCGGTGCTGATCACCGACTGCACGTCGCTGATGTTCATGCCGAAGCGCGCAGCCGCATCACGGTTGATGTTCACATCGACGTAGCGCCCGCCGGTCAGGCGCTCGGCCAGCGCACTGCTGACACCGGGCACGTTCTTCACCGCGCGTTCGATCTCTCCGGCGATGCGGTCGATCTCGGCCAGGTCGGTGCCGGCCACCTTGATGCCCACCGGGCTCTTGATGCCGGTGGCCAGCATGTCGATGCGGTTGCGGATCGGCGGCACCCAGATGTTCGACAGGCCCGGCACCTGCACCAGCCGGTCGAGTTCTTCGACCAGCTTGTCGCTCGTCATGCCAGCGCGCCATTCGCTTTTTGGCTTGAACTGGATCGTCGTCTCGAACATCTCCATCGGCGCTGGGTCTGTGGCCGTTTCGGCGCGGCCGGCCTTGCCGTAGACCGACTCGACTTCGGGCAACGTGCGGATCAGCCGGTCCGTCTGCTGCAGCAGTTGTGCCGCCTTGCCCGCCGATAAGCCGGGCAGCGCGGTCGGCATGTAGAGCAGGTCGCCCTCGTCAAGCGGCGGCATGAATTCGCCGCCGATCTTCGCGATCGGCCAAGCGGTGCTGGCAAGTACCAACACCGCCACCAGCACGGTCAGCTTCGGCCATGCCAGCACCGCATCGAGCAGCGGCCGGTAGATCGCGATCAACGCACGGTTCAACGGGTTGCGCCGCTCGTCAGGAATGCGGCCGCGGATCAGGTAGCCCATTAGCACCGGCACCAACGTGACCGCAAGCCCGGCCGAGGCCGCCATCGCGTAGCTCTTGGTGAAGGCCATCGGTGAGAACAGCCGCCCCTCCTGAGCTTCGAGCGTGAACACCGGGATGAAACTGAGCGTGATGATCAGCAGCGAGAAGAACAAGGCCGGGCCGACCTCGACCGCCGCATCGCCGATCACGCGCCACTGGGTGTCGCCTTGCAGCTTCTGATCCGGGTTCGCGCGATGCCACGCCTCGATGTGCTTGTGCGCGTTCTCGATCATCACCACCGCCGCATCGACCATCGCACCGATCGCGATCGCGATGCCGCCGAGCGACATCACGTTGGCATTGACGCCCTGGTAGTGCATCACGATGAAGCTGGCGAGGATGCCCAGCGGCAGCGTGACGATGGCCACAAACGCCGAGCGCAGGTGGAACAGGAACAGCACGCACACCAGCGCGACGACGATGAACTCCTCGACCAGCTTGTGGCTCAGGTTCTCGACCGCACGCTCGATCAGGCCGGAGCGGTCGTAGGTCGGCACGATCTCGACGCCTGCGGGCAAGCTGGCCTGCAGCGACGCGATCTTGGCCTTGACCTGGCGAATAGTCTCCAGCGCGTTCTTGCCCGATCGCATCACGATCACGCCGCCGGTGGCCTCGCCCTCGCCGTCGAGCTCGCCGATGCCGCGCCGCATCTCGGGGCCGATCTGGATGCGCGCCACATCGCCTAAGCGCACGCTGGTGCCGGCATCGGTGCTGGCGAGCGGAATGTTGCGGAAGTCGTCCAGCGACGCCAGCAAGCCCGAGGCGCGCACCACGTACTCGGCTTCTCCCAGCTCAAGCACTGAGCCACCGGCCTCCTGGTTCGCGTTGCGGATCGCCTCGATCACCTTGGTGTGCGGGATGGCGTAGGCCGCGAGCTTGTCCGGGTCGAGCAGCACCTGGTACTGCCGCACCATGCCGCCGACCGACGCGACCTCGGCCACATTCGGCACCGTCTTCAGCTCGTACTTCAAGAACCAGTCCTGCAAGGCGCGCAACTGGCCCGCGTCCATCTTGCCGCTGCGGTCAATCAGCGCGTATTGATAAATCCAGCCGACGCCCGTCGCATCAGGCCCGAGCGCGGGCTTGGCGGCCGGCGGCAATCGCGACTGCACCTGGCTCAGGTATTCGAGCACCCGCGAACGCGCCCAGTACGGGTCGACTCCGTCGTCGAACAGCACGTAAACGAAGCTGTCGCCGAAGAAGGAATAGCCGCGCACGACCTTCGCCCCAGGCACCGACAGCATCGTCGTCGTCAGCGGGTACGTCACCTGGTTCTCGACGATGCGCGGCGCCTGGCCGGGGTACGGCGTGCGGATGATGACCTGCACGTCGGACAAATCGGGCAATGCGTCGAGCGGCGTGCGCTGCACCGCCCACACGCCCCAGGCGGTGACGATGGCTGTGGCCAGCAGCACCAGGAAGCGGTTGGCAATCGACCAGCGGATCAGCCGGGCAATCATCGCGGCGCTCCCGATGCGGGAAGTTCGGTGGTCGGCACCGGCTCGCTGTTGAGCCGCGCTTCGACGCCTTTCAAACTGGCCTCAGAATCGATCAGGAACTGCGACGAGACCACGACCCGCTGACCGACTTTCAGGCCGCGCTTGATCTCGGTCTGCCCACCGAATTCCAGCCCGGTCTCGACATCGACCGGCGCGAAGCGGCCGTCGGATTCAGCCAGCATCACGACCGCGCGGCGGCCGGTTTGAATCACCGCTTCGGTCGGGATCAGCAAGGCCGTCTCGGCCCGCTCGTCCATGAACTGCATCGTCACGAACAGCCCCGGCACGAGCTGCCCGCCGGTGTTCGCCAACTGCACCCGTGCCTTCAGCGTGCGCGTCGCGGCGTTGACCTCCGGCAACAGCGCCTGCACCGTGCCGCGGAACACCGTGCCCGGCACGCCGGGGCTGCGCGCCTCGACCGCGCTGCCAGGCCGCACCAGCGCCGCCTGGCTTTCCGGCAATTCGGCCAGCGCCCACACGGTGGCCAGGCCGTTGATGCGCGCGAGCGTCATGCCCGGCGTCACCGACATGCCTTCGCGTGCGATCAGTTCGGCGACCACACCGCTGCTCGGTGCGGTCAGCGTGATGCGCGGCTGCACCGCGTTGCCGCTGTCCACGCGCGCGATCTGCGCCTCGCTCATGCCCAGCAGCCGCATGCGCTGGCGCGCGGCATCGATCAGCGCGGTGTCGCCTGCAGCAATGCGCTTGACCGACAGGTATTCCTCTTGCGCTGCCACCCAGTCGGGCACGTACAGCTCGGCGAAAGGTTGGCCCTGTTTGACGGCATCCAGCGTCGCGCGAACGTACAGCCGCTCGATGTAGCCGACCGCGCGCGCCTGCACCACCGACTGGTCGCGCTCGTTCCACGCGATGCTGCCGACCGCCGACACCCGCGGCTGCAAGCGGCCCTCGACCACTTCAGCGGTGCGCACACCGAGGTTCTGCTGGATGCGCGGGCTGACGCTGACACTGCCCTGGTCGTCAGCACTTCCTCCGCCGCTTTTCTCGCCGTACACCGGCACCAGCATCATGTCCATGAACGGCGATTTGGCGGGGGCGTCGAAGCGCTTGCCCGGCACCATTGGGTCCTGGTAATACAGGATGGGCTTGCCGTTGGCCGGGTCGATCTGCCCAGCCTTCAGGCCCTGTTCGATGTGCCGCCGCGTTGCGGCCTCGCCGGCGGCGATGCTGCTGCCTGCGCTGTCATCGGCCATCACAGGTGCTGCGCTCGGCACTGACGGCACAGCGGTGGCGCCCTGATGCACGCCGACTTGATAAAGGGCATAGCCACCGACGCCGAGTGCGGCTGCCACCGCCACGGCGATGAGCAATCTGAAAGTGGTCGTCATGGTGCGGGCCTCACAGCGTTGGCAGCGTTCACCGGGGCCGGCGCCTTGGACACGTCATCGTTCGGCAAAAGGAAACTCAGCTGCGCCCACAGCCGTGCGCGGTCCATCTCGATGCGCAGCCGCTCGATGCGCGCATCGAGCTCGCTGCGACGGGCTTCGAACAACAGCGGCAATGAACCGCTGCCGGCGCGGTAGGCGCCAAGGGCAGCGGCGCTGCGCTGCTCGGCCAGCGGCAACAGCGCGCCGTCGTAGCGGTGCGCGCGCTCATCGGCGCTGCGCCATTCCTGCAGCATCGTGCGCACTTCGGCTTCACGCTCGCGCTGCAGGTCTTCGCGCTCGGCGCGGGCGCGCTCCACCTCGGCCAAGCGTGCCGCCAGCTCACGGTCCTGGCGATGGGCTGGGTCCCACTGCAAGGGCACCGACAGGTTGAGCGACACCTGGTTCGAATACGCCGCGCCGCGCTGGCTGTAGCTCAGCGCCACGGTCCAGTCGGCCTGCTGGGCAGCACGCGCCAGCGCCGCCTCGCTCTCGGCGATCGCCTGCTGCTGCACCGAGGTGGCGATGTTCGGGTGCCGCGCCAGGTGCTCGGTCAGATCGCCCTGCAGCCACGCGGGCAGCACGACATCGGGGCGCGGGCCCAGTGGCTGTGCCGCACCGTCACCGATCCAGCGAGCGAGCCACGTGGTGGCCACGGCGATCTGGCGATCGACCTGTGCGATGCGATCCCGCTGCTGCTCGACCTCGCCGCGCGCCAGGTACACATCGGCCTGCGCGCCCTTGCCATTGCGGTAAAGCGTTTGCGCTGCCTCGGCCTGCTGCTCGGCTTGTGCGAGCTGCGCTTGCAGCAGTGCGTGCAGGTCGTCTTGCAATGATCGATCGAGCCAGGCCAGCGCGGTCTCGCGTTGCAGGTCGATCAGGGTGGAGCGCTGGGCAATCAGCGCGGCCTCGACCTCGTGCTGCGCGCGTTCGGTGCGGGCCTGGCGCTTGTCGGCGCGGGTCCATTCCTGCGACACGCCGATCGAGCGCTGGGTGTTCGAGTCCCGCGTGAAGCTGAAGCGGTCGGGCCGGCTGACCGGCAGGTCGTTGACGCCGAAGGTCAGCACCGGATCGGGCCACTGCCCGGCCGCCGGCAGCCGCTCGCGCGCGGCCAGGGTCTGCGCCTGTGCCGCCACAACGCGTTGCGATTGCGTGGTGGCGGAATGCAAAGCCTGCTCGAATGACAAGCTCGGCGACAGGCTTTGCGCACTGAGCGGCAGGCAGACCCAGGCCGCGGCCGACCACAGGCACATCTGCAGCAGGCCGCGGGGCCTGCAAGAAAAGGGGAAACGCATGACAACTCCTGAAGACACACAGCGCGCTCATGGGCAAGGCGCCCATCAGCCCAAACGGCAGCTTCAGAAGGTCAAATGCGGTGGCAGCAGTGGAGGATGCTGTGCGGCGGTGGCGGCGCGCGATCGCGGCGGCGCCAGCGTGTCAGCCAGGTGAATCCGCCGACCGGCGTGACCACGGTCGCGCTCAACACGAACAGCAGCAAGGCCACCATCGCGGTGGCGACCGTCACGCCCTGGTCGGCGGCTTGCTGCGACGGATCGGGCTGGCAATGCTGATGGCACAGCACGGGCTGATCGACATCGGGGGTGGCCGCCATGTCTGCCATGTTGGAACACGGCATGGCGACGTGCGCCCCGGTGCCGGGCTGCGCTTGCGGACAGACGTAAGCCGCCACCGCGACCTGTGCAAACAGGATCGTGGTGATCAGCCAGCCTGACAAGCAACGCAACAGGGTTCGACGCTTCAACACGGGATCGAGGATAGCGCAGGGCAAGCAACTCCCGACGCTCGCCATGCCAGGCCGATCAGGCCTTCGCGCTCGGGCGCTCGCCGACGACCTTCCACCAGCGTCGCAGGTTCGTGCAGTCGTCGGGAATGCTGACCGACACCCAGCCGGCGAACTCGATGCTGCAGTACAGCGTGCAATCGGCCTGCGTGAACACGTCGGCGGCGATGAAGCGGCTGGTGCCCAGCTGGGCGTCGAACTTCCGGAAGAACTTCTCCAGGCTCGCGCGACCGCGGTCGATCAGTTGCGGCAGCTGCGGCACCGGATCGGCGAAGCCCGCCAGACCCCGATCCTTGAAGGACGGGTGGCTGTTGCGGAACATTTCGGCCACCGCCGTCATGCCTTGGTCGAAAGCGCGGCGATCCCACATGTCGACGATGGCGCGCTCGTACGGATCACGGCCCAGCATCGGCGGGTTCGGATACAGCTCTTCGAGGTACCGGCAGATCGAGGTCGACTCGCCGATCTGGCGGCCGTCGTCGAGTTCGAGCATCGGCACCATCGCCTGCGGGTACTTGGCCTTGTACTCGGGCGTGAGCTCCAACCCGTCGCCGGCGACCTGGATGGTTTCGATCTGCAGTCCCTTTTCAACGAGGAACATCCGCAGACGCTTGGGATTCGGGGCCGCGGCCCAGTCGTAGAGTTTCATTCTCGGTGTCTCCTGTGGATATCCATGACAAAGGATGCGGCCCTTCTGCATCCAGAATTCCAGGCTGCGCGTAATTTGTGGGACGCAGATTCAAGACCGCTGCGTGTAGGTGGAATCACTAGGTTCGGGAACTGATTCAACAAACAACGACCCTAGCTCATCGGGAGCGATCCGGATTTCACGGGTTTTTCATTTAACCCCGAGCGATTGATGTTTCGTTTAACCCGGCAATTTTGATCAAAGGAGCAACCAAGATGGAAATCGAAACGAGTGGAGTTGATCGTCGCAGCGTGCTGCAAGGCGGTCTGGGTGGGGCGGTGGCCCTGGCGACTGGGTTGGGCGCGACAGCTGCGCACGCCAAGGCGCTGGAAGCCGGGTTTG
>JANMXL010000285.1:0-1674 GCA_031380885.1 Burkholderiales bacterium
CGGCCTGAGCGGCGCCATCGACAAGAAACCTTCGGCCTTGTCGGGCGGCATGAAACAACGTGTCGGTATCGCCCGCGCGTTCGCGATCGAACCGAAGATGCTGCTGCTCGACGAACCCTTCGGTGCGCTGGACGCGCTGACGCGCGGCACGATCCAGGACGAGCTGCTGCGCATCTGCGCACAGACCCACCAGACCGTGTTCATGATCACGCACGACGTGGACGAATCGATTCTGCTGGCCGACAAGATCCTGTTGATGAGCAACGGCCCGCAGGCGCGTGTGGCCGAGATCGTGCGCAACACGATGCCGCGCGAGCGGCAGCGCGCGACGCTGCACCACGACCCGCAGTACTACCGCATCCGCAACCACCTGGTCGACTTTCTGGTCGCGCGCTCGAAGGATCTGTCGCACGGCCGGGCCCCTGCGGTGCCGCCGGTGGTCGAACCAGGCTTGGCTGCCATCTGATCTGTTTTTCCAACCCAACACAAGGAGCACCCATGAACCGCAACGACGTCACCGAATCGATCATCGAAGCCAAAGTCAAGAAGGGCATCAAGTGGGAGGACGTGGCCAAGAAGGTCGGCCTCAGCAAGGAGTGGGTGACAGCAGGCTGTCTGGGCCAGATGACCTTCGACGCCAAGCAGGCCAAGGTCATCGCGAAGATTTTCGGGCTGGATGCCGAGGCCGAAAAATGGCTGCAAGTGGTGCCGTACAAGGGCTCCTTGCCCACGAGCGTGCCGACCGATCCGCTGATCTATCGCTTCTACGAGCTCGTGAGCGTCTACGGCACGACGTTCAAGGAGCTGATCCACGAAGAATTCGGCGACGGCATCATGAGCGCGATCGATTTCAAGATGGACCTGACACGCGAGCCGAACGCGGCTGGCGACCGGGTCAGCATCGTGATGTCGGGCAAGTTCTTGTCGTACAAAACTTACTGATCTGGAACGGCCGCTGATTGCAATCTTTGGCGCATGCCATGGTTTTCAAACCCAAGAACGCTTCGGTGGTTGTTGGGGCGCTGCGGTGGGCCGCTGTGTGGAGTGGAGTTAAGGAGGAGGGCCGACGGGAGTTGAGCTGAAGCGAAGGGTTCGTGAACCGGCCCGGAGGACATGAACGCAACACAGCGACCCGGCGCAGCGCTCACGCACTGAGCTCGACTGACTTGATATGTTTGCAAGCAAATTACCAGGAGACACGCCATGAGTGAGTCCCGACCTCCGTTACCACCCTACACCGCCGACACCGCACGCCAGAAGGTGCGCATGGCCGAGGATGCGTGGAATTCGCGTGACCCCGATCGGGTGGTCGGCGTCTACACCGAAGACACCCGCTGGCGCAACCGCGCCGAGTTTCCGGTTGGCCGCGCGCAGGTGAAGGAATTTTTGCAACGCAAGTGGGCGCGCGAACTCGACTACCGGCTCATCAAGGAGCTGTGGGCCTTCGACGGGCCGCGCATCGGTGTGCGCTTCGCTTATGAATTTCACGACGACTCGGGCCAGTGGTTCCGCAGCTACGGCAACGAGAACTGGGAGTTCAATGAACACGGCCTGATGGTGAGGCGCTACGCGAGCATCAATGATTTGCCGATCCGCGCTGAAGACCGCCTCTTCCACTGGCCGCTAGGCCGCCGGCCCGACGACCACGCGAGCCTGAGCGACCTGGGGCTGTGA
>JANMXL010000218.1:0-8313 GCA_031380885.1 Burkholderiales bacterium
CACATGCTGGCGATGAAAGACGAGGCCATCGTCTGCAACATCGGTCACTTCGACAACGAGATCGACATCGCGTCGCTCGAGAAGTACGAATGGGACGAGATCAAGCCGCAGGTCGATCACGTGAAATTTCCCGACGGGAAGAAAATCATCATGCTGGCCAAGGGCCGCCTGGTGAACCTGGGCTGCGCCACCGGCCACCCGAGCTTCGTGATGTCGGCCAGCTTCGCCAACCAGACGATCGCGCAGATCGAGCTGTTCACCAAGAGCGAGCAGTACGAAAACGGCCAGGTCTATGTGCTGCCGAAGCACCTCGACGAGAAGGTCGCGCGCCTGCACCTGAAGAAGGTCGGCGCGATGCTGACTGAGCTGTCTACCGAACAAGCTGACTACATCGGCGTGTCGAAGGCCGGGCCTTACAAACCCGACACGTATCGGTATTGAGCTGCGTTGCGCGCCGATCAACTGTTGGTAGCCCAGGGCCTCGCGCCCACGCGATCGGCCGCGCAGCGACTGATCGACGCGGGCGCGGTGCGCTGGCTCGGCCCGAAGGGCTGGGCCGTTCCGCGCAAGGCGGGCGAAGACCTGCCGGAGGGCTGCCAGGTTGAAGTCACCGACGACGCCGAGCTGCGCTTCCTGTCGCGCGGCGGGCTGAAGCTGGAAGCCGCGCTTGAGCGTTGCGGCTTCGCGGTCGATGGCGCCAAGGGCCTCGATGCCGGGCAGAGCACCGGCGGCTTCACCGACCTGCTGTTGCAACGCGGCGCGGCCCAGGTGGTCGGCATCGAGGTCGGCCACGGGCAACTGCATCCGCAGCTGATCGCCGACCCGCGCGTCGAATGCCATGAAGGCGTGAATGCGCGCGATGTCACCGGCAGCGCATTCGCTGCGGCGCACGCCGAGGGTTCGTTCGATGTGGTCACCGGCGACCTGTCGTTCATTTCGCTGACGCTGGTGCTGCCGACGTTGCGGCGCTACCTGAAACCGACGGGGCAGCTGCTGATGCTGGTCAAGCCGCAGTTCGAGCTGCAGCCCGAACACATCGGCAAGGGCGGCATCGTCAAGAACGCACGCAGCTTTCAAGAGGTCGAAACGCGCATCCGCGCGGCCTGTGTTGCACACGGCTTGAAGGTGCGCGACTATTTCCAGAGCGCGGTCAGCGGCACCGGCCACGGCGTCACCCCGGGCAACACCGAATTCTTTGTGTGGGCGCAGCCCGTCATGAGCGTCGCTGAATCACCATGAGCCACAAACTTCCGCTGAGTCTCGAATTCTTCCCGCCGAAGACGCCCGAAGGTGTCGTCAAGCTGGCGGCCGTGCGGCAACAGCTGTATGCGTTGAAGCCGGACTTCTGCTCGGTCACCTACGGCGCTGGTGGCGGCACGCAAGACGGCACGCTGGCCACGGTGCGGGCGATCCAGGCCGAGCACATCGAGGCGGCACCGCACTTCTCGTGCATCGGGGCCAGCGCCAGTGGCGTGCGTGAACAGCTCGCGCAGTTCAGGGCCGCCGGCCTGCGCCGCATCGTCGCGCTGCGCGGCGACCTGCCCAGCGGCTATGGCCGCGCCGGTGAGTTCCGCTATGCCAGCGACCTGGTCGCGTTCATCCGCCAGGAGACCGGCGACCACTTCCACATCGAGGTCGCGGCCTACCCGGAAATGCACCCGCAGGCCGCGTCGCCGCAGGCGGACCTGCAGGCCTACGCCACCAAGGTGAAGGCCGGCGCGAACAGCGCGATCACGCAGATGTTCTTCAACACCGACGCCTACTTCCGCTTTATCGACGAGGCCTATGCGCTCGGTGCCGACATCCCGGTGGTGCCGGGCATCATGCCAATCACCAACGCGAGCGGCATCCTGCGCTTCGCCGATGGCTGCGGCAGCGAGATCCCGCGCTGGATGCGGCTGCGGCTCGCGGGCTTCGGTGACGACAGCGAATCGATCCGCGCCTTTGGCCTCGACGTCATCACCGACCTGTGCGACCAGCTGCGCACCGCCGGCGTGCCGGGCCTGCATTTCTACACGATGAACCAGTCGGCCGCGGTGCTGGAGATCTGCAAGCGCCTGGGGCTGTAGTCCCGAAGTGAAGCCCGCGGCTGCGGCCGCGACGGTGAGAATGCGGGCTGTCACTGGAAAGCGCGCCCATGCCGATCCTCCCGCCCTACATCGCCCCCAGCCACTTCGACGACGCCGTCTCGGCAGTGGCCCATGTGCGCAGCATCTACGACAGCAACGTGGCGCACCTGCGCGACGCCCTCGGGCGCTTCGTCGCCGGTGAGGCGCTGGCGACCCGCGTGCGCGCCTGCTACCCCTATGTGCGGGTGCGCACCGACACCGTCGCGCGCGCCGACTCGCGGCTGAGCTACGGCTTCGTTGCCGGGCCGGGCACCTTCGAGACGACAGTGACGCGGCCGGACCTGTTTGGCGACTACTACCGGCAGCAGTTCGAGTTGCTGCTGCGCAACCACCAGGTGTCGATCGAGATCGGCACCAGCGCGCAGCCGATCCCGGTGCATTTCTCGCTGGCCGAGCACGACCACCTCGAAGGCTCGCTGGACCCGGCGCGCCGGCTGCGGATGCGCGACCTGTTCGACCTGCCCGACCTGGCCGCGATGGACGACGGCATTGCCAACGGCACCCATGAACCCGAGCCCGGCAAGGACGGCAAGGTCAGGCAGCCGCTGGCGCTGTTCACCGCGCCGCGCGTGGACTACTCGCTGCACCGGCTGCGCCACTACACCGGCACCGCACCCGATCACTTCCAGAACTTCGTGCTGTTCACCAATTACCAGTTCTACATCGACGAGTTCGTGCGCCTGGGCCACGCGGCGATGAGCGAGCCGACCAGCGCCTACACCGCCTTCGTCGAACCGGGCGGCGTGATCACGCGGCGTGTCGGGCTGCCGGCCCAGGCAGGCGATGCACTGGGCGTGCCGCCACCGCGTCTGCCGCAGATGCCGGCCTATCACCTGCTGCGCGACGGCAGCTCGGGCATCACGATGGTCAACATCGGCGTCGGCCCATCGAACGCGAAGACCATCACCGACCACATCGCGGTGCTGCGCCCGCATGTGTGGATCATGCTGGGCCACTGCGCCGGGCTGCGCACCACGCAGCAGCTGGGCGACTATGTGCTGGCCCATGGCTATGTGCGCGAGGACCATGTGCTCGACGAAGACCTGCCGCTGTGGGTGCCGATACCGCCGCTGGCCGAGGTGCAGGTCGCACTCGAAGCCGCGGTCGCCGAGGTGACGCAGCTGCAGGGCTACGAGCTCAAACGAATCATGCGCACCGGCACGGTGGCCAGCACCGACAACCGCAACTGGGAGCTGCTGCCCTCGCACCATGCAGCCACCACACCGGATCGCCGTTTCAGCCAGAGCCGCGCGGTCGCACTCGACATGGAGAGCGCCACCATCGCCGCCAACGGCTTCCGCTTCCGCGTGCCCTACGGCACGCTGCTGTGCGTCAGCGACAAGCCGCTGCACGGCGAGATCAAGCTGCCCGGCATGGCCAACCACTTCTACCGCGCGCGGGTCGATCAGCACCTGCGCATCGGCATCCGCGCACTCGAACTGCTGCGCGAGCAGGGCTTCGACCAGCTGCACAGCCGCAAGCTGCGCAGCTTCGCCGAAGTGGCGTTCCAGTGATGGTGCGTTGCTGCCGATGAGTACTCCGGCCGTGCCCGCGCCAACGATCGCACTGCGCGATGTCGTCAAGCGCTATGCCCGCGGCACGTTGGCCTTGCAAGGCATCTCGTTCGAGGTTGGCGCGCGCGAGTTCGTCTCGCTGCTCGGGCCCTCGGGCTGCGGCAAGAGCACGGTGCTGCGGCTGGTTGCCGGGCTCGATGCGGCGACCAGTGGCCGCATCGCCTCGCCCGCGCTCGGCAGTGACACCACACGCGACACCGCGTTCGTGTTCCAAGATCCGACGCTGATGCCGTGGGCCAGCGTGTTCGACAACGTCTGGCTGCCGCTGCGGCTGACGGGGCAGTCGAAGGCCGAGGCAGCGGCACAGGTGCAGCGCGTGCTGGCGTCGGTCGGGCTCACCGAGTTCGAGTCCGCCTTTCCGGCTGAACTCTCGGGCGGCATGCGCATGCGCACCTCGATCGCGCGCGCGCTGGTCACGCAGCCACGCGTGCTGCTGATGGACGAACCCTTTGCCGCGCTCGACGAAATCACCCGCCAGCGGCTCAATGCCGACCTGCTGGCGTGGTGGCAATCGAATGCGCTGGCGGTATTGTTCGTCACCCACAGCGTGTTCGAGGCGGTGTTCCTGAGCCAGCGCGTGCTGGTGATGGACGCGCGGCCAGGCCGCGTGGTGGCCGAAGTCATCATCGACGAGTCGGCGCCGCGCACCGCCGAGTTCCGCACCTCGCAGCGCTACGCGCAGGCCTGCCGCGCGGTGACGCAGGCCCTGGAAGCCGCATCGGCGGCAGACGGGCTCGGCGCGTGAGGCGATGGCTGCCGGTGTTGAGCGTGATCGGCTGGCTGCTGGCGTGGGAAGCGCTGGTGCGCATCGCGCAGATTCCGTCGTACACCCTGCCCGCGCCGAGCCTGGTGCTGCAAACGCTGTTCACTAACTTCGGCTCGCTGGCGATGAGCTGGTGGTTCACGCTGAAGATCACTTTCGGCGCGCTGGCGCTGGCGTGTCTCGGTGGCGTGCTGATCGCCGCGGTGTTCGCCTTGTCGGCACCGCTTGAGGCGGTGCTGCTGCCGCTGGCGGTGGTGCTGCAGGTGACCCCTGTGGTCGCGATCGCGCCGCTGATGCTGGTCTACATCGACAGCACCACCGCGGCGCTGCTGCTGTGTGCCTGGATCGTCGCCTTCTTTCCGATTCTCTCCAACACGGTGATGGGCCTGCGCGCAGCCGACCCTTTGCTGCGCGACCTGTTCCGGCTCTACCGCGCCACGCCGCTGCAGCGGCTGCGGCTGCTGCTGATGCCGAGTGCGCTGCCGTATTTCGTTGCCGGTCTGAAGGTGTCGGGCGGGCTGAGCCTGATCGGTGCGGTCACGGCCGAGATGGTCGCTGGTGCGGCGGGGCGTGAAACCGGTCTGGCCTCGCGCATCCTCGAGGCGAGTTTTCGCACCGAGACACCGAAGATGTTCGCTGCCTTGCTGCTGTTGGTCGCCACCGGGCTGATGATCTACGGTGCGTCGAACGCGCTGTCACGTTGGCTGCTGGCGCGCTGGCATGCGTTGGAGCAGCCGCGGGAGTCCCCGCCATCCTGGAGCCCTTGATGCTGAACGCGTTTTTTCGCCCCGCCTCGGTTGCATGGATCTGCGGGCTCGTCGCCGTGACCTGCCTGTCGACTGCATGGGCCCATGCCGAAGACAAGGTGCGCTTTGCCACCAACTGGAAAGCGCAGGCGGCGCACGGCGGCTTCTACCAGGCGATCGCCGACGGCACGTACAAGAAGTACGCGCTGGACGTGACGCTGCTTCAAGGCGGCCCGCAGGTGAACAACCGGCCGCTGCTGCCGGCTGGGCGCATCGATTTCCTGATGACCGGCAATCTGCTGCACAGCTTCGACAACGTGAAGAACGGCGTGCCGACGATCGTCGTGGCGAGCATGTTCCAGAAGGATCCGCAGGCGCTGATCGCCCACCCAGGCCAGGGCTACGAGAACTTCGACGCGTTGAAATCGGCCCCGCGGGTGCTGATCGCGAAAGACGCGCAGTTCAGCTGGTGGCAGTGGCTGAAGGTTACGCACGGTTTTCGCGACGAGGCCCTGAAGCCGTACAACTACAACCTCGGCCCCTTTCTCGCGAACCCGAAGGCGATCCAGCAGGGCTACTCGGTCGCCGAGCCGATCTATGTCGAAGACCAGGGGCACTTCAAGCCAGTGGTGCACCTGCTGGCCGATCACGGCTTCAGCACCTACTCGACGGTGATCGAAGCGCGAACGGAGATGGTCGCGAAACAGCCTGCGCTGGTGCAGCGCTTTGTCGACGCGTCGATCATCGGCTGGGTCAACTACCTGTACGGCGATCGCAGCGCGGCGCACGCGCTGATGAAACGCGACAACCCAGAGATAAGCGATGCCGAACTGGAGGCGTCGGTGGCCTTGATGAAGCAGCAGGGCATCGTCGATTCGGGCGAGGCGCTGACGCTCGGCATCGGCGCCATGAACTCGGCGCGCATCCAGGATTTCTACCGGCAAATGGTCAAGGCGGGCCTGTACCAAGCCGGCGATGTGGATCTGAGCCGGGTGGCGACGATGCAGTTCGTCAACAAACAGGTCGGTATGCCACTGAAGGCGACGCTCATGAAACGCTGAGGCAAGGGATCACCCGGGCTACAGCAGGGCGGGTCGCCACCGATAACGAACCGAGAGGAGTGCATGCATTTTCTGCATCCGAAGCGCACCATGTCCAACCCCACATTGACGCCTGAGTTCACTCGCGTGACGCGGCCACTGGCCGACCTGTCGGCCTGGGTGGCATGCTTTCGAGACGCCGAGATCCCGGTGATGGCGGACACCGCCGACGCGCTGGAGGCGATGCGCGAGCGCGAGGACAACGTCGATGCGAACCTGATCGGCGAGATGATTGCCGACGACCCGCTGATGACGCTGAAGGTGATGGCCTACGGCGCCAAGAACCGCTCCGCGCGGGTGGTGACGGAACCCGAAACGGTGACCTCCACGCTGGTGCTGATGGGCATCTCGCCTTTCTTCAGGGCTTTCGGGACGCAGTCAGTGCTGGAAGACATGCTGGCAGACCGCCCAGAAGCGCTGGCGGGATTGACCGAGGTGCTGCGCCGGGCCAGTCGGGCTGCGAACTTTGCGCTGTCGTTCGCCGTGCACCGCTGCGATCCGGATGCGGCGGTCATTCACCAGGCTGCGCTGCTGCACGACTTTGCCGAGATGTTGCTGTGGTGCCACGCGCCGGATCTGGCGCTGGCCATTCGCGAAGCACAACTGGCCGACCCGACGCTGCGGTCAAGCACTGAGCAGCACAGGGCACTGAATGTCGAACTGCTGGATCTGCAACACGCGTTGATGCTGGAGTGGCACCTGCCCGACCTGCTGGTGCGCATCACCGACGACAAACAAGCCACGCACCAGAACGTGCAATGCGTGATGCTGGGCGTGCGACTGGCGCGCCACACCGCAGCTGGCTGGGACAACGCTGCCATCCCCGACGACGTCACCGACGTGGCCCAGTTGCTGAACCTGTCGACGTGCGCCACGCTCAGCCTGTTGCGCGACCTGGACGCCTGAGCACGTCACGGCCTTCCTCGCCGCCCGGCGCCGACCAGCGGACGACCTCTCGAAACACGTCGTCGCAATGCACCATCTGGATGTGTGCCGCCGAGGCCAGATGCCGGTTGTCAGCGCCAGGCAGCGTGGCGGCGCGCATCGGGAACACGATGTTGTCGCAATGCCCGTAGAAGCAGGTGAACAGCCGGTATCGCGACGGCGGTTCGGCTGCAGCGAGTGCCGTCAACCAGCGACTGCCGACCCGCATGCGTCTGACGACATCCCTGCTCGCGTACCGCGCCAAAGCGGTACCTTGGTGCGGCGCTGCGACGGTGATGATGCGGTGGACCCGGTCGTCTGCCGATCTGGCACGCAACCACGCCCGCACCGACAGGCCACCCATGCTGTGAGTGACGATCACCGGCGTCAGCCTGGTCGCTTGAGTCGCTTGGTGCACGGCGGCATCAATGGCTTCAGCCCCATCGTCGATCGTGCCGAAGACTGGCTCCAGTGTGATCGCCAGGAATGGAATGCCGTGCGCACGCAGTCGGCGCATCCACGGATTCCAGAACCCTCGATTGCACACCAGTCCGTGGATCAACACGACAGCGCGTTGCCCGTGCATCTGCGCCGGCCTGAGTTGATCCTCGACGGCGTGCGAGCGAAACGGCTGGTCCCAATAGAACACACGGGCCGACAGGAAGGTCTCGGCACACCAAGCGGTGAAAACACGCCAGGCTGAAACGGGGTGCCGTAGATCATGCCGATTCGCCCGGTACATCAGCGCGAATTCAACCGCCAGCACGCCGGCATGGACTGACAGCAGGGCCAACACGCCCACGACCATCCACACAGCAGACAGGTATTCAGCAGATGCCCAGATGCAAGCACCCAGGGCGGTCAGCCATGCGAGCAGCATGAGTTTTTCCAGTCGAGCGAGCATGCTACCGATTATCGCGGCCCCAAAGGCGAAACCCCCCGGGCCTTGGGGGCACGGGGGTTTCAGGGTAGTAGCCTGACGATGTCCTACTTTCACACGGGAACCCGCACTATCATCGGCGCTGAGGCGTTTCACTGTCCTGTTCGGGATGGGAAGGAGTGGGACCACCTCGCTAT
>JANMXL010000249.1:0-3421 GCA_031380885.1 Burkholderiales bacterium
CGCCTGCGCCGCGCCGACGAGCAGCGGATGCAGCACGAGCAAAGCCTGCAACCATTGCGTGACCGCATCACCAAGCTGCAGCTCGAAGCCCAGGCCGCGCAGCTCGGTGGCGCGCAGTACCTGGAGCAACTGGTCGCCGCCAACGTCGATTTCGAGGTGCTGGCACAAGGCATCGAAAGCCAGGGCGTGCGGCTGCACGGCCTGCAGACCGAGATCGACCGCATCAACCGCGAGATCACCGCACTCGGCGCGGTGAACCTCGCCGCGCTCGAAGAGCTGAGCACCGCACGCGAACGCAAGACCTTCCTCGATGCGCAGAACGCCGACCTGATGGACGCGATCGGCACGCTCGAAGGTGCGATCCACAAGATCGACCTGGAAACCCGCGACCTGCTGGGAACCACCTTCAACCAGGTCAACGAGCATTTCGGCCGGATGTTCCCGACGCTGTTCGGTGGCGGGCAGGCGAAATTGGTGATGACCGGCGACGAGATCCTCGACGCTGGTGTGCAGGTGATGGCGCAGCCGCCGGGCAAGAAGAACAGCACGATCCACCTGCTGTCGGGCGGCGAGAAGGCACTGACTGCGATCGCGCTGGTGTTCGCGATCTTTCAGCTGAACCCGGCGCCGTTTTGCCTGCTCGACGAGGTCGATGCGCCGCTCGACGACGCCAACACCGAGCGCTACGCCAAGCTGGTCAAGGAGATGGCCAAGGGCACGCAGTTCCTGTTCATCAGCCACAACAAGATCGCGATGGAGATGGCGGTGCAGCTGATCGGCGTGACGATGCAGGAGCAAGGCGTGTCGCGCATCGTGGCAGTGGACATGGCTGAAGCCGTCGGCCTGGCGGAGGCAGCATGACCAGCGATTTGACGCTCGCACTCGCGGTGCTCGGCGGCGCGGTGTTGATCGGCGTGGTCGCGCACGGTGCCTGGCAGGCACGCAAGGCCGGGCCGAAGAAGGCTGACCTGACGACGGCGCGCACCGAGCCGCGCGAGCCGGTGCTGGGCGCGGCCCCGCCCGACACCGTGCCCGGCGAGGACCCGCAGCACGACGATCCGAATGGCCGCGTGGCACCGCACTTGGGCGATGCCGCGCTGCCGCTGGACACCACCGTGGCCGGCCGCTCGCTGATGCGCCGCGCGGCGCCGCGGGTCGATGCGCTGATCGACGTGATCGTGCCGCTGACACTCGATGCACCAGTCACTGGTGATGCCGTGCTGTCGCACCTGCCGGGCAGCCGGCGCGCGGGCAGCAAGCCGTTCTTCATCGAGGGCCTGAACGCCGACAGCGGCGAGTGGGAGCTGCCGGTGCCGGGCCAGCGTTATGGCGAACTGCAGGCCGGCCTGCAGCTTGCCAACCGCACCGGCGCGTTGAACGAGATCGAGTATTCGGAATTCGTGCAGAAGCTCGAAGTCTTTGCCGATGCGCTCGGCGCGATGGCCGACTTCCCCGACATGCGCGAGGTCGCCGCGCGGGCCCGCGAGCTCGACACCTTCGCCGGCGAACACGATGCGCAGATGGCCGTGCAGCTGCGCGCCCGCAGTGCAGCGTGGAGCATCGGCTACGTGGTGCAGCAGGCTTCGCGCCACGGTTTCGTGCCCGGCGTGCTGCCGGGCCGACTGATCCTGCCCTCGGCCGAAGACGGTGCGCCGCCGGTGCTGACGCTTGCCTTCGATTCGCAGGCCGCGTTGTCCGACGATCCGAACACCGCCGCGCTGCGCGAGCTGGCGCTGGGCTTCGACGTGTCGCAGACCGACCCGTCCGCCGCGCCGTTCGCGGCCTGGCAGGCCAGTGCTTTGGGCCTCGCGCAGGAACTCGACGCCGACATCGTCGACGACCGCGGGCAGCCGCTGACGGCCGAGGGATTCGCCTTCATCGACGGCGAACTGGTGCAGCTCTATGCCGCCTTGCAGGCCCGCGATCTGGCCGCGGGCTCTGCGGCCGCGCGACGCCTGTTCAGCTGACCAGTTGCGCGGCGCGGCAACCGCCGAGTTTTCGATGTTCGAGCCTGATCCCAAGTACCGCGCTTCCGAGTTGCGCGCACTGCTGCAACAGCACGCGCACCACTACTACGTGCTCGATGCGCCGCAGATTCCCGATGCCGAATACGACCGGCTGTTTCAGGCGCTCGAAGCGATCGAGGCCGCGCACCCCGAACTGCGCCGTGACGATTCACCGACGCAGCGCGTGGTCGGGGGTGTCCTTGACGGCTTCGTCGCGGTGCAGCATGCGGTGCCGATGCTGTCGATCCGCACCGAGACGGACACCGAGCCCAGCGGTGCCGTCGCGTTCGACGCGCGGGTGCGGCGCGAGCTGGCGCTGACCGACGCCGATCCACCGATCGACTACGCCGCCGAGCTGAAGTTCGACGGGCTGGCGATGAACCTGCGCTACGAGGCCGGCGTGCTGGTGCAGGCGGCCACGCGTGGCGACGGCGAGACCGGCGAAGACGTGACGCAGAACATTCGCACGATCGCGCAGATCCCGCGGCGGCTGAACAGCGATGCGCCACCGGCGGTGCTCGAAGTGCGCGGCGAGGTGTACATCCGCCGCGACGACTTCGAGGCGCTGAACGAGCGCCAGCGCGCGCTGATCGCGCAAGGCGCGAAAAACGAAAAAACCTTCGTCAACCCACGCAACGCCGCCGCCGGCGCGGTGCGCCAGCTCGACCCGTCCATCGCCGCGAAGCGCCCGCTGAGCTTCTTCGCCTACGGCCTGGGCGAGGTGCAGGGCTGGGGTGTGGGCAACAGCGCCTTGCCCGCCACGCACAGCGCGCTGCTCGACGCGCTGGGTGCGTTCGGCCTGCCGGTCAGCAGCGAGCGCGCGGTGGTGCAGGGCGCCGAGGGCCTGGTCGGCTTCCACGCGGCGATCGGTGCGAAACGCGATGCACTGCCGTTCGACATCGACGGCGTGGTCTACAAGGTCAACGACCGCGCACTGCAGCAGCGGCTGGGCTTCGTGACCCGCGAACCGCGCTGGGCCGTGGCGCACAAGTACCCGGCGCAGGAGCAGATGACCCGGCTGCTGGGCATCGACATCCAGGTCGGCCGCACCGGCAAGCTGACGCCGGTGGCGAAGCTGGAGCCGGTATTCGTTGGCGGCACGACGGTGAGCAACGCGACGCTGCACAACGAAGACGAAGTGCGGCGCAAGGACGTGCGCGTGGGCGATACCGTGATCGTGCGCCGCGCGGGCGATGTGATTCCGCAGGTGGTGGGTGTGGTGCCTGACCCGGCGGCAGTGGCAGGTGCACGCGGCGAGCGCTTCGATCTCTACCAGCGCCTCGGCGGTGCGTGCCCGGTCTGCGGCAGCCCGATCGGGCGCGAGGAGGGCGAGGTCGATTGGCGCTGCACCGGCGGGCTGACCTGCCCGGCGCAACGCAAGGAAGCGATCCTGCATTTCGCCGGCCGCCGCGCGA
>JANMXL010000266.1:0-3552 GCA_031380885.1 Burkholderiales bacterium
CTGTGTGACTCACCGAGACGCCGGTTCAGCCAATAAGCCAGCCCCGAGTTGAAGAACACCTGGATCAGGATGGGCACGGCCAGCATCGCAATCACCAGCGGCTGCCGGGTGATGGCCTTGCCCTGAAAGGCAAACAGCAGCACCAGCGTGGCGAGCAAGGCGGAAATTGACCACGGGCCGATTTTTTCGAGCGCGGCGTCAAACACTGCGGGGCCGCGTTGCAGCAAAGCCCGGCGCAAAAGCTGCGCGATCACCACCGGGATCAGGATGTACAACACCACCGACGTGATCAGCGTGGTCCAGGGCACGATGATGGACGACAGGCCCAGCAGCAGCGCGACGATCGGTGCGAAGGCGAACACCATGATGGTGTCGTTCAGCGCCACCTGCGACAGCGTGAACAGCGGGTGGCCGCCGGTGAGCCGGCTCCACACGAACACCATCGCGGTGCAGGGCGCGGCGGCCAGCAGGATCAGGCCGGCCACATAGCTGTCGGCCTGATCGGCCGGCAAATAAGGCGCGAACACATGGCGAATGAAGATCCACGCCAGCAGCGCCATCGAGAACGGCTTGACCGCCCAGTTGACAAACAGCGTGACGCCGATGCCTCGCCAGTGCTGCTTCACCTGCGACAGCGAGGCGAAATCGACCTTCAGCAGCATCGGGATGATCATCACCCAGATCAGCAGGCCGACCGGCAGGTTGACCTGGGCAACCTCCATCCGGCCGATGGCCTGGAACGGGCCCGGGAGCAGCTGGCCGAGGGCGATGCCGACGACGATGCACAGGAACACCCAAACCGTGAGGTAGCGCTCGAAGACGCTCATCGGCGCGGGTGTGGCGGTGGTAGTAGCGTGGTTCATGGGCTGCGGCGGCCGATCAGGCGTTGCCGATCTGTTTGAGTTCGTGGTGGATCGCCATCGCGTCCAGGCTCGCCATCGGCAGCGACAGCATCAGCTCGATGCGCCGCTTGAGCGTGATCGCCGTTGCCATGAAGACGCGCGCTTTTTCGTCATCCGTGCCCTCGACGGCCGCTGGGTCGGGCACGCCCCAGTGCGCCGTCATCGGCTGGCCGGGCCACACCGGGCACATTTCGCCGGCGGCGTTGTCGCACACCGTGAAAACGTAGTCAAGCACCGGCGCGCCGGGTTGCGAGAACTCGACCCAGTTCTTGCTGCGAAAGCCGTCACCCGGGATGTGCAGTGCCTTCAAAGTCGACACCGCAAATGGGTTGACGACACCACTCGGGTGGCTGCCGGCCGAGTGCGCGATGAAGCGGCCGCGGCCCAGGTGATTGAGCAGGCCTTCCGCCAGGATTGATCGGGCCGAATTGCCGGTGCAAACGAACAGCACGTGTTTGGGGGTGTCGGACATGGAGATGCTTTCAGTTTTGAGAATTCAGCAGGTGGTGCAGGCCGGAACCGTCGCCTCGACGCAGCCTGCCCCCGCGCAACAGTTCGCCGTCAGGTAGCCCATCAGGCCGTTCATCTGGTCGAAGGCGGCGCGGTAGATCAGGCTGCGGCCATCGCGCTGCTGCGTGGTCAGGCCCGCATGCATCAGCTCCTTCAGGTGGAACGACAGCGTCGAGGCCGGCACAGCCAAGGCTTCGGCCAGCGCGCCTGGCGTCATGCCCTGCGGGCCGGCAACCACCAGCGCCCGGAAGACCCGCAACCGCGCGGGCTGGGCCAGCGCGGCCAGGGCGGTGATGACATCAGACTCTTCCATATTTCTATTATTGTAGAAATATTGGGTGGCCACAAGCCTCGTTGTTGAAGGTGCCGGTCAATGGGTTGGTTTCAACCGGAGTTTTCAACGACCCGCTAAGGCATCGCCGCCCCGCAGTTCCAGCACTGCTCGAACGGCCCGTCGATCAGCTCGCGGCAGCCGGTGCAGAGCCAGTGCCGCGACACCGGGTGGCGAAGTTCGACCAGCAGCCGTTCGGCAAGCGCGAAATTATCGGCATCGGTCAACCACAGCTCGGGCAGCGCTTGGTCGGGCGGCACCTGTCCGGCCAGGCTGCTGTTGTAAGCGCGCTGGATCGTCGTCGGCATGCCCGCGTGGCACAGCATGTCGGCCCACAGCGTGGCGATGGCAAGGTTCGGGGCGGTGGTCAGCTTCTTCATCGTCAACATCTGGCCATGTCAAGGCCGCAGGCTTCGGGCACGATAGCGCACCGTCTACTCTGGAGTCGCCCGTTGTCCTCCCTCTATTCACCCACCACCCACGCCATCCGCATCGATCAACCCGGCGGGCCCGAGGCCATGCACTTGACCGAAGTGCCGATCGGCGAGCCGGGGCCAGGCGAGATCCGCATCCGCCACCAGGCCTGCGGCCTCAACTTCATCGACGTGTACCACCGCACCGGGCTGTACCCGCTGGCGCTGCCGGCCGGTTTGGGCATGGAAGGCGCTGGCATCGTCGAAGCGGTCGGCGAGGGTGTGACCCACCTGGGCGCAGGCGATCGCGCCGCCTACGCCAGCACGCCGCCGGGCAGCTATTGCGAGTCGCGCGTGATGCCCGCGAAATGTGTCGTCAAGCTGCCCATTGGCATCGACTTCGAGACCGCCGCCGCAATGATGCTCAAGGGCTTGACCGCGCAGTACCTGCTGAAGAAGACGCTGCCGCAGGGCGGTCTGCACCCAGGTGACTTCATCCTTTTCCACGCCGCGGCGGGCGGTGTCGGGCTGATCGCCTGCCAGTGGGCGAAGGCGCTCGGGCTGCAGCTGATCGGCACGGCAGGCAGCGACGAGAAGTGCGCGCTGGCGCTGCAAAACGGCGCGGCTCATGCCATCAATTACCGGCGCGAAGATTTCGTGGCGCGGGTGAAAGAGATCACCGGCGGCCGCGGCGTGAAGGTGGTCTATGACTCCGTCGGGCTCGACACCTTCGAGAAGTCGCTCGACGTGTTGCAGCCTTTCGGCCTGCTGGCGAACTTTGGAAATGCGTCGGGCAAGGCGCCGCCGGTGGATCTGGGCGTGCTGGCGGCCAAGGGTTCGCTGTACGTGACCCGCCCCACGCTGTTCACCCACATCGCCACCCGCGAAGCGACGCAGGCGATGGCTGACGATCTGTTCGCAGTGGTCGCCAGCGGCGCGGTGAAAGTTCCGGTAGAGCGGCGCTACGCACTGGCCGATGTGGCGCAGGCGCACCGAGACCTGGAAGCACGGCTCACAACGGGCTGCAGCATCCTGCTGCCCTGATCCAGCGCCTGCGGGTTCAGCCGCGGCGCACGCGCCGCAGTTCGTCAACGATCAACAGCAGCGCGCCGATGGTGATCGCGCTGTCGGCGATGTTGAAGCTGGGGAAGTAGCCACCGGGAAAGATCGGCGCCAGCCCCTCCCAGTGGAATTGCAGGAAGTCGATCACATGACCGTGCAGCAGGCGGTCGATCACGTTGCCGAGTGCGCCGCCGAGGATCAGCGCCAGCGCCCCGCTGAACAGCCGCTGCCCGCCGTGCTGCTTGAGCATCCAGACGATGAACACCGTGGCCGCCAGCCCGAGCCCGACGAAGAACCAGCGCTGCCAGCCCGAGGCGCCCGCCAGAAAGCTGAA
>JANMXL010000286.1:0-3982 GCA_031380885.1 Burkholderiales bacterium
ACCACCAGCCCGTAGATCGGCTCGACCGAATCGATGGTGTGCCCGCCCGCAATCGGGATGCCGGCTTCGGCGCACACGCTTTCGCCGCCTTGCAAGATGGCTGCGATCGTCTCGATCGGCAGCACGTTGACCGGCATGCCCACCAGC
Source organism: Burkholderiales bacterium (assembly GCA_031380885.1). Taxonomy (GTDB): domain Bacteria; phylum Pseudomonadota; class Gammaproteobacteria; order Burkholderiales; family Burkholderiaceae_C; genus PBB1. Next base: position 148 of record JANMXL010000286.1, read on the forward strand.
GCCAACGCGAAGATCGGCGTGCCGCCCATCGCGTAGACATCGCTGATCGCGTTGGTCGCGGCGATGCGGCCGAAGTCGCGCGGGTCGTCGACGATCGGCATGAAAAAGTCGGTGGTCGCGATCAGCGCCTGCTCGTCGTTCAGCTGGTACACCGCAGCATCGTCGGCCGTCTCGATGCCGACCAGCAACTCCTTGGGCATCGGGAAACCCGAAGTCTTTTTCAGGATTTGCGACAGCACGCCCGGTGCGATCTTGCAGCCGCAGCCGCCACCGTGGGCGAGCGAGGTCAGGCGCGGTGGGGCGGTTGCGGTGGTGGCAGTGGCGGTGGCGGGGGAGTCGGGTGTCATGGTGGCGGTTGTCATCGGTGGTTGGGTGGTGCAGCGTCGCACAGGGCGCTGTCGATCAGCTCAAGCAGACTTCGTTGTTCGGCGGCCGGCGCGAACAGCGCTGAGCGCTGCTCGCCCTGTGCCCGCAAGTGCGCCAGGAATTGCGCGTCGTCACGGGCCTGCACGATCAAGCGGGCCAGAGCCGCATCATCGCCGACATCGAAATAGCCCGCGTGCGCCGGGCCCAGCATGCCGACGTTGCCATCGATGCGCGAGGCCAGCACCGCGGTGCCGCTTTGCACTGCTTCCAGGATCACATGCGCGCCGCCTTCCATCCGGCTGCTGTTGACCAGCAGGTGCGCGCGCTGGATGCGCTGCCGCGTTTCAGCGTGCGGTCGCGCGCCGAGCCAGCGGAAAGATGGTGAGGCCTGCTGGGTGCGGTGTGCCGCATCGGCCAGTGCGGCGTCGAGCCCGTCGCCAATCAGGTCGATGCGGATGTCGCGCCGATCGGCGAGGTGTGCAGCGGCACGCAGCACCGTCATCGGGTCTTTCTCGGGCCGCAGGTGGCCGACAGCGATCACATGCAACACGCGCTGCGGTGCGGGCGCTGGCTGCCGTCGCGAGGCTGACTGGAAGATCACGCGGGCCTTCGCACGAAGTGCTGCGGGCAATGCGGCCAAGCCCCGTTCCTGCAACACCACCAGATGCGTCGCGCGGCGCAGCGATTCCTGTGCCGAGGCGTCGTCGTGGATGTCGCGGTAAAGATCGGTGCCGGTCAGCACAACGATGCAGGGTCGCGTCGGATTGGCCGCGGTGTACGACTTGACGGAGTCGGCCGAGCGCCGGGCATGCAAAGCGATCAATGCATCGCCCGGCTCGCCCTGCCAGCCGTTGCCATTCGCGATCAACCGAGTGTGAAAATGAGCTTGCAACAACCTGGACCAGCGCGATGCCGTTTGCCAGTTGCCATTGTTGGCCGCGGCCGCCGCGGGGGAAGCGATCAGCACGACGGGCTTGTCTGTCGAAGTGGTCACGCGGGATGCCGGGTTTCAGGGGGTGACTTGAACACGCCACAAGGGTTGGACAACAAAGAGCGGGATGCGAGGTCACCGTTGCTGCGCCATGCTGGCAAGGAGTTGCTGTCGCTGGCGCTGATGGACGCCAGAAATCATACGTTGCGCTGGCTGTCCGTTTACGAAGCAGCGCTGGTGGCAAGCCACTGGCAGGTACCGATGCAGCCCGAGTTGAACCCGCCGCTGTGGGAGGCTGGGCACATTGGCTGGTTTCAGGAACACTGGATCGGTCGCCATGTGCAGCGCCTGCGCGGCACGGCCTGTGACCCGACCGGCATCCGGCTTGCATCGATCGAGCCGCAGGCCGATGGCTGGTACGACTCGTCGACCGTGCGCCACGCAAGCCGTTGGACGCTCGATCTGCCCAACCTGCAGCGCACCAAGGACTACCTGGCCGAGACGCTGGAGATCACGCTCGATCTGCTGGACGCGACCGATACCGATGTCGCCGATCCGGATGCGGCGCTGTATTTCCACCGGCTCGCCCTGTTCCACGAAGACATGCACGGCGAGGCGTTCGCCATGATGGCGCAGACGCTCGGCTTGAACCTCGGCAGCGGGGCTGGCGGCGGCCCCAGCCCGTGCGAGCTGTTGCCGGCGGTTTCCGTGCATGGCAGCGCGGCGCAGCGACCACCGCTGACGTTCGCCCCGATGCGCTGGACACTCGGCCTGGCGTGCGGCGACGGCTTCGTGTTCGACAACGAGGCCCCCGCGCACGAGATCGCGTTGCCTGAGTTCGAGATCGACTCGCAGGCCGTGACCTGGGCGCAGTACGTCGATTTCGTCGAAGACGGCGGCTACGACGACGAGCGCTGGTGGTCTGCCACCGGCTGGCAGTGGGTGCAGCGCGAAGGCCGCCGTGTGCCGCGCCACGTCGATCAGATGCGGCAGGGCGTTCTGCAGCGCCGGTTCGGCACGCTGGTGCACCTGCCGATGCAGCAGCCCGTGGTGCACGTCAGCTGGTACGAGGCCGAGGCCTGGTGTCGCTGGGCCGGGCGGCGCCTGCCGACCGAGGTGGAGTGGGAGGCTGCTGCCCATCTGGGCGCCAGCCGCGGCTTGCGCTGGGGCGAGGTCTGGGAGTGGACGGCGACCACATTTCGGCCCTACCCCGGGTTCAGCCCCGACCCCTACCGGGACTACTCGCAGCCCTGGTTCGGCACCCACAAGGTGCTGCGCGGGGGCTCGTTCGCGACACCCGGTCGGCTGCGGCATCCGAAATTCCGCAATTTCTACCCGCCCGAGCGCGATGACATGTTTTGCGGGTTTCGCAGCTGCGCGGCTTGAGGCCCACTTGAGGCAGGCAGGGCAGTTTGCCAAGCAGAGGAAGTCCCTTCAAAGGGTTAGCCGTCTGGGTCATTCAGATCGGCACGCGCCGCGCTCGCGGTGATGGGTGTGACCACTGCGTTTTCCTAGTGCCCGGAACGCGTACGTTAAACCGTACACGGCGTCAATGGTGGCGTGCGGGCGCGGAGAGACGGCTAACGAATGGAAGGGACCTACCCGTCCCGAACAGACCGCACAGCGGTGGTCGGCAACGACGAAAGTGGGTAGCGACATGATCGATGGACATTTCGACTTCTTGAGAGGCATCAGATCAGTGCCAGTGACGCTTTACCTTCTGGAACCACCTCGGTTGCGAGCTTGTGATCCAGCGTAGCAAGCTGACCTTTGTTTGCTCGTGCGAGTGCAAGTAAATAGCTGTCCGTCACTCTGGAGTGGCTTGACAAAAGCGAAGCGTCAATGAACGCGCTGTCGGCCAGACTGATGCTGTCCGGCCAAAAGGCGTGACCAGCAAGTGAGCGTATTGCCAGTAGGGCGCTGGTGACGCTACTCGGCGGCCCAGGAGAGTTCGGGTACTTTGGATGGCCGACGATCCGCAAAAGGCCGTTCTCTGTGATTGGGCACGTAGCAAACCCCTTGTGCCCGATGCGCCCAAACCACTCGTGAACACCTTCGTGTTGAACATGCGCTGGATCCACCAGTGCGATCAGGACGTTGACGTCAAGCAGGTATCGGGTCACGGTTGTTCGTCGCGGAGTTGATTGACCAGTTCGAGCGTGACCGGCGAAGCGCTCTTCTTGCGAGGTAGCAGTGGAATGCCGTTGCGTTCAGTTCGTGACCCGCGTCCGCTTGGAGCCAGCGCTTGCCTAGCCAGAGAGGAGATCACCTCTCCAATGGTTCTTTGCTCACGCTCTGCAAGGTGCTTTGCCGCAGCGAGGACATCATCGTCAATTGCGAGTGTGGTGCGCATCACTGGCCCCAAGGTGGTTTGGGTTCGCATCATACATCACGCATCAGATGAGAGAGCATCGAAAACTAACGAGATGGGCGGCGGGCGGTTTCTGATGCCTAGACGTTTGAAGTTGGGCGGCACGTCTTCCTGCTGCCTTACCACTGACTGAACCGCCCCGGGTTCCTGAGGCGGCTAACGTTTGA
>JANMXL010000067.1:0-14388 GCA_031380885.1 Burkholderiales bacterium
CCGGCTCTCATAGATCATCGCGAAGACACCCAGAGGCACGCGCATCTGGCCCACCGAGATGCCGCTGGGGCGCTGGCGCAGGTGCGTGATCTCGCCAATCGGGTCGGGCATCGCAGCGATCTGCTCGCAGCCTTCGGCCACGGTCTCGATGATCTTCGGTGTGAGCTTCAGGCGGTCGAGCAGCGGCCCGGCGGTGCCTGCTGCGGTGGCCGCTTCCAGGTCCAGTGCATTGGCGCTGACCAGTGCATCGACATCGGCGCGCAGCAGCCGGGCCAGCGCGATCAGCGCGTTGTTCTTCGCGGCTGTTGGTGCGGCGGCCATGTGGGCGCTGGCGGTACGGGCAGAACTGCCCATGCGGGCGACGACAGCTTTCAGTTCCGATGAGCTCATGGACTAGATTGTCCCAAATTCGCTCTACGTCCACCTTTGCGTGGTACTGCCGAGGGCGCGGGGTGACCGGCTCCGCTCATGTCACCCGGGCCGGTTCACTGCCCAGGGGCTTCGAGTCGAGTCGACCCGGCCCTCCTTCTTTACTTCGCTGCGCCGGTCACCCCACGCCCTCGGCAGCCGACACTGCTGTTGAGTTCGAAGGAATTCAACCTCCGACTGCTTCGGTGGTGGTGTGAGCGCTGCGGTGGGCCGCTGTGTGGAGTGAAGTAAAGGAGGAGGGCCGGCAGGACTTGGGCCAGAGCCAACGATTGGTGAACCGGCCCGGGGGACATGAATGGAACACAGCGGCCCGCCTCAGTGCTCTTGCGCTGACTTCGGTTGGCAGAATGTGATCAATCGCGACGAGAAATCACTTCGCCGAAGTGTCTTTCCATCCACCGCCCAGCACCTTGTACAGCGTGACCCGGTTCTGTCGTTCGGCGGCCTGCGCCTGCACCACCGCCTGCTGGGCGGTGAACAGCGAGCGCTGTGCGTCCAGCACGTCGAGGTAGCTCGACGCGCCGTTGCGGTAGCGCAGATCGGCCAGCTTGGTTCGCGTTTCCTCGGCCTTGGCCTGTGCCTGCTGCGCCCGCAGCTGCTCGCCCAGCGTTGCGCGGCCCGCCAGCGCGTCGGCAACCTCGCGGAAGGCGCTCTGCACCGCGCGTTCGTATTGCGCCACGGCGATGTCGCGGCCGACCTGCGCCACATCCAGGTTCGCCTGGTTTCGCCCGGCGTCGAAGATCGGCAGCACCAGTTGCGGCGCGACGCTCCAGGCGAACGATCCCGCCTTGAACAGGCCTGACAGTTCGGTGCTGGCGCCGCCGATGCTGGTGCTCAGCGTGATGCGCGGGAAGAACGCCGCGCGTGCCGCGCCGATGTTGGCGTTGGCCGCGATCAGCTGCTGCTCGGCCTGGCGGATGTCGGGCCGGCGGTTCAGCAGCTCCGACGGCAAGCCGGCGGGCAGGTCGGGCAGCACGGTCTCGGCGAGCGTTGAGGCCGTGGTGTTTCCCGGCGTGGTGGTTGCCGGCAGCGCATCAGCGGGCGCCGGCTCGCCGAGCAGCAGCGCCAGCGCGTTCTCGTCCTGCGCACGCTGCCGCAGCTGCTGCGCGAGCGCGACGCGCGCGCCTTCGAGCAGTGATTCGGCCTGCCGCAGATCGAGTTCGGACGACGCGCCGTGGTCGAACTTCAGCTGCGTCAGCGTCATCGATTCTTCGCGGGTGGTGAGCGTCTGCCGCGTCACCGCCAGCAACTCGTCATCGGCCAGCAGGGCGAGCCAGCCGTTGGCGACGGACGCGATCAAGCTGATCTGCACCGTCTTGCGCGCTTCCTCGGTGCCGAGGAATTGCGCCAGCTGCGCCTGGCTCAGGCTGCGCACGCGACCGAAGAAGTCGAACTCGTACAAGGTGATCTGCAGCCCGGCGGTGTAGGTGCTGCTGATGCTGCCACCGCTGCCATTGGCGCCAACTTTCGGCTGGCGCAATGCGGTGGCGCCGGCGTTGACGGTGGGCAGCTCGTCGGCGCGCCGCACCTGGTACTGCGCACGGGCGTGCTCGATGTTCAGCACCGCGATGCGCAGATCGCGGTTGTGTTGCAGCGCGGCCTCGATCAGCCGCTGCAGGCGCACATCGCCGAAGTAGCGCTGCCACTCGATGTCGGCGGCGGCCTGCCCGGTGGGCGCAGCGGTCGAGGCATCGCCGGGGTAGCGGGTCGGCACGGGCGCCTCGGGGCGCACATGCGCGGGGATGAATGAACAGCCGACGACGCTGACGGCGGCCAGCACCAGCGCGGTCAGCCGCGCGAGCTTTTTGACAAGCAACACCGGACGGCCGACTTTCATGGCGTCACCTCCGCGCCCGTCACCACCGGCGCATCGGCTGCAGGCGGTGGATTGCGTCGTCCGAACACCTTCATCACGACCACATAGAACACCGGCACGAAAAACACCGCCAACAGCGTGGCCGACACCATGCCACCCATCACGCCGGTGCCGATGGCGCGCTGGCTGGCCGAGCCGGCGCCGCTGGCGATCACCAGCGGCAGCACGCCGAGGATGAACGCAATCGAGGTCATCAGGATCGGCCGGAAGCGCAGGTGAGCGGCTTCCAGCACCGCTTCGATCACGCCCTTGCCTTCGGCATGCAGGTCTTTCGCGAACTCGATGATCAGCACCGCGTTCTTCGCCGACAGGCCGATGATCGTGATCAGGCCGACCTTGAAGAACACGTCGTTCTCCAGCCCCCGGAAGCTGATGCCCAGCACGACGCCCAGCACGCCGAGTGGCACCACCAGGATCACCGCCAGCGGGATCGTCCAGCTTTCGTACAGCGCTGCCAGGCACAGGAACACCGACAGCAGCGAGAAGCCGAACAGGATCAACGCGGTCGAGCCCGAGAGTTTTTCTTCACGCGACGGGCCGGTCCATTCATAGGCAAAACCGGCGGGCAGTTGCGCGGCCAGCTTCTCCATTTCGGCCAGTGCCGCACCACTGCTGACACCCGGCGCCGGTTCGCCCTGGATGCGCATGGCCGGGTAGCCGTTGTAGCGCACCGCCTGCATCGGCCCGTTGATCCATTGCGTGGTCGCGAATGCCGACAACGGCACCGGCTGGCCCGAGGTGTTCAGTGCATTGAGCTGCAGCAGGTCGTCGGGCTGCATCCGCGCCGGGGCGTCGGCCTGCACCACCACCCGCTGCAAGCGGCCGGCATTCGGGAAGTCGTTGACATACGACGAGCCCAGCGCGGTCGACAGCGTGCTGTTGATCGCCGCGAAGTTCACGCCCAGTGCCCCGGCCTTGTCGCGGTCGATGTCGAGCTGCAGCTGCGGCGCGTCTTCCAGGCCGTCCGGCCGCACCGTCATCAGCAGCGGGTTCTTGGCCGCCATGCCGAGCAGCTGGTTGCGCGCTGCGAGCAGTGCGTCGTGGCCGTTGCCGCCGCGATCCTGCAGGCGCATCGCGAAGCCGTTCGAGCGGCCCAGTTCGCGGATGGCCGGCGGGCTGACCGGGAAAATGAACGCATCGCGGATCTGCCCCAGCGCACCGAAGGCCCGCGCCACCAGCGCCTGCGCGCTGCGGTCGGCGCCCTCGCGCTCGTCCCAGTCCTTCAGCGTCACGAAGCCGAGTGCCGCGTTCTGGCCGGTGCCCGCAAAGCTGAAGCCGAGCACGCTGATCATGCTTTGCACATCGGGCTGCTTCAGCATGTAGTCCTCGACCTGCTTCATCACCTCGGTCGTGCGGTGCTGCGTGGCGCCCGGGGGCAATTGCACATTGACGAGGATGTTGCCCTGGTCTTCGTTCGGAATGAACGAGGTCGGCAGGCGGTTGAACATCAGCACCACCACCGCGATGATCGCGGCGTAGATGACGAGGCAGCGCGCGGCGCGTTTCAGGATGCGCGCCACCAGCCCTTCGTAATTTTTGGCGGTGCGGGTGAAGCCGCGGTTGAACCAGCCGAAGAAGCCAGTCTTCGCGTGGTGATGGCCGGCCTCGACAGGCTTCAACAGCGTGGCGCACAACGCAGGCGTCAGTGACAGTGCCAGGAACGCGGAAAACGCGATGGCGCTGACCATCACCGCCGAGAACTGCCGGTAGATGTTGCCCACGGCGCCGCTGAAAAAAGCCAGCGGCACGAACACCGAGATCAGCACCACGGTGACGCCGATGATCGCGCCGGAGATCTGGCCCATCGCCTTGCGGGTGGCGTCCAGTGGCGACAGCCCTTCCTCGCTCATGATGCGCTCGACGTTCTCGACGACGACGATCGCGTCATCGACCACGATGCCGATCACCAGCACCATGCCGAACATCGTCAGCACGTTGATCGAGAAGCCGAGTGCCAGCAGCGAAGCGAAGCTGCCCATCAGCGCGATCGGCACCACCAGCGTCGGGATCAGCGTGTAGCGGATGTTCTGCAGGAACAGGAACATCACCAGGAACACCAGCACCACCGCCTCGACCAGGGTTTCGACGACCTGTTTCACCGAGATGCTGATGAACAGCGAGCTGTCGTACGGGATGGTGGCCTTGACGCCCGGCGGGAAGTACGGCGCCAATTCGGCCAGGCGCTTCTTCACCGCGTTGGCGGTGGACAGCGCATTGGCGGTCGGCGACAGCTGCACGCCGACGCCGCTGGACGGCGCGCCGTTGAGCCGGGCGCTGAGTGCGCCGTAGGTCTGCGCGCCGAGTTCGACGCGTGCCACGTCCTTCAGCCGCACGCGGGAACCGTCGGGGTTGGCGCGCAGCAGGATGCTGCCGAAATCCTCGGCCGTGGTCAGCTGGCCCTTGACGACCACGGTCGCGAAAATCGACTGGTCGGCGGTGTTGGGCAGGTCGCCGATGGAGCCCGAGGCGACCTGGGCGTTCTGCGCCGCGATGGCTGCATTCACATCGGCCGACGACAGCCTCAGGCCGACCAGTTTGGCCGGGTCGATCCAGATGCGCATCGCGCGCTCGGTGCCGAACAGCCTGGCCTGGCCGACGCCTGACACGCGCTGGATCTCGGGCACCACATTGCGCGCCGCATAGTCGCCGAGCGCCACCGGATCGAGGGCGTTGTCGGTGCTCGACAGGATGATGAACAGCAGGAAGTTCGCGTTCGCCTTGTCGATCCGCACGCCCTGCTGCGTCACCGACTGCGGCAGCCGCGGCGCGGCGCGGGCCAGCCGGTTCTGCACATCGACCTGGGCGAGGTCGGGGTTGGTGCCGGGCTCGAAGCTCAGCGTGATCGAGCCGCTGCCATCGGCCTGGCTGACCGACTCCATGTAGATCAGGCCGGGCGAGCCGTTCATCTCCCGCTCGATGACGGCAACGACGGTCTCTTCCAGTGTCTGTGCCGACGCACCGGGGTAATTGACGTTGACGACGATGGCCGGTGGCGCCACCGGCGGGTACTGTGCAATCGGCAACTGCGTGATCGCGACGCCGCCAATCAGCAGGATGAACAGCGCGATGACCCACGCGAAGACGGGCCGGCTGATGAAGAACTGGGCCATGGCGCAGCCCTCAGTTCGCAGGCGTGGCCGATGACGCAGCAGACGCTGGCGCTGCGGCCAGCGCGCCTGCCGTGGCCGACGCCGCAGGCTGCCACGGCACCGGCCTCACCACCGTCACGCCGCGCAGCTTCTGGAAGCCGTCGACCATCACCTGATCGCCCGCCTTGAGCCCGTCAAGCACCACCCACTGGCCACCTTGCGCGCCGCCGATTTTCACCGGGCGCGGCGCGAATTTGCCGTCAGCGGCCACCACCCGCACGCTGTCGCCCTGCGGTGACCGCGTCACCGCCTGCTGCGGCAACAGCGCTGCGCCGTCGGCTTGCGCTTGCTGGATCCGCACCCGCACATAGGTGCCGGGCAGCAGCAGGCCAGAGGGGTTCGGCACCTCCGCGCGCAGGGTGATCTGGCCCGAGGTGGCATCCACCGTCAGGTCGGAGAACAGCAGCTTGCCCGGCGCGGCGTAGACACTGCCGTCCTCCAGCACCACCTGAACGGTGGCCGCATCAACCGCGCCGCTGCGCTGCAGTTTGCCTGCGTCGATCGCCTTGCGCAGCCGCAGCACTTCGGTGGTGGATTGCGTGAAGTTCACGTACATCGGGTCGATTTGTTGCACCACCGCGAGCTGGGTCGCATCGCCCTGGCCGACCAATGCGCCTTCGGTGACGAGTGCGCGGCCGATGCGCCCGGAGATCGGGGCTGTCACCGACGCATAACCGAGGTTGATCTGCGCGGTGGTGACCGACGCGCGTGCCGCGGCCACATCGGCATCGGCCTGCTTGAAAGACGCGACCGCGTTGACGTAGTCCTGCTGGCTGATCGCGTTGGCGTCGAGCAGCGGTTTGTAGCGCGCGGCCTGTGCCTGCGCTTGTTCGCGGTTGGCCTCGGCGCGGGCCTGCACGGCCTGCGCGCTTTGCAGCAGCGCGCGGTACGGTGCCGCATCGATTTGAAACAGCAGTTGACCGGCCTTGACGTCGCTGCCTTCGCGGAACGCGCGCCGCAGCACGATGCCTGCCGCGCGAGCGCGCACCTGGGCGATGCGGGTCGCTTCGAGCCGGCCCGGAAGCTCGGTCGCCAGGTCCACCGAACGGGGCACCACCGTGATCACACCGACTGCGGGCGGCGGGGCGCTGGCGGCCGGCGCAGGCGCCCCGTCGCCAGACTTGGCGCCGCAGGCTGCCAGCGCAATCAAACAAAGAATCAACCCGGCCCGCGCCAGCAGCGCTGTGGCGCGGACGCGGAAAATTTCGGTCTGCATCGGCATGCCAGTCCAGTGGATGCCCGCGCGCGGTGCGGCAGGCCGGTGTGTTCGAGGCAGACGGCGCCCACCCGAAAAGAATCAGTCTAGCGACACGCGGGGTTTTCAGCTGACGGCGCGCGAACTGCGCCGAACTCGTTTCAGCCGCGCTCGAACTTGAACACCGCGACGCTGGCGCGCAGGTTCGGCCACAGTCGAACGCACCGGCCGTGCTGGATGCCGAACGCATCGAGGATGCGCAGCCCGCAGCGGCGCGCCAGCACCTCGAAATCGGCGTAGGTGCTGACGCGGATGTTCGGCGTGTCGTACCACTCGTAGGGCAGCGCCTTCGTCACCGGCATGCGGCCGCGCACGACGCTGAGCCGGTTCGCCCAGTGCGCGAAATTCGGGAAGCTGACGATGCCGATGCGGCCGACGCGCGCGGTTTCCATCAGCATGCGCTCGGTGTTGCGCAGGTGCTGCAGGGTGTCGATCTGCAGCACCACATCGAAGCTCTGGTCGTCGAAGATCGCCAGCCCTTCTTCGAGGTTGAGCTGGATCACGTTGACGCCGCGCTGCTCGCAGGCCAGCACATTGGCGTCGGCGATCTCGATGCCGTAGCCGCTGCACCGACGCTCGTCTCGAAGATGGGCCAGCGTCTCGCCCGAGCCGCAACCGAGGTCGAGCACGCGCGAGCCGGTGGGCACCAGCGCGGCGATGTGTTCGAGGCTGTGGCGATCGGTCATGCCGAGGTGTCCACTTCGCCCGCAATCCGCTCGAAGCGCGCGCGCAGCACGCCGTGGTAGCGCGGGTCGTCGAGCAAGAAGGCATCGTGCCCGTGCGGTGCGGCGATTTCGGCGTAGCTGACGTCGAGCCGGTTGTCGAGCAGCGCTTTGACGATCTCGCGCGAGCGGCCCGGCGAGAAGCGCCAATCGGTGGTGAAGCTGATCAGCTGGAACTTGGCCGTGGCGGCTGCGAATGCTGCTGACAGATCGCCGCCGTGTTCGCGCGCCGGGTCGAAGTAGTCGAGCACCCGGGTGATCAGCAGGTAGCTGTTGGCGTCGAAGTATTCGCTGAACTTGTCGCCCTGGTGGCGCAGGTAGCTCTCGATCTCGAACTCGATGTCCTGCGTGGTGTAGCGCGGGGTGGCAACGTCACGGGCCTGCGTGCCGTCCTCCACCGAGCAGGCAACCGCCCGCAGGTTGCGGCCGAACTTGGCGTCCATCGTGTCGTCGCTGAGGTAGGTGATGTGGCCGATCATCCGCGCCACGCGCAGGCCGCGCTTGGGCACCGTGCCGTGCGCCAGGTAGTGGCCGCCGTGGAAGTCGGGGTCAGTGACGATGGCGCGCCGCGCGACTTCGTTGAACGCGATGTTCTGCGCCGACAGGTTGGGCGCGGTGGCGATCGCGATGCAGTGCCCAAGCCGCTGCGGGTAGCGCATCGCCCAGCACAGCGCCTGCATCCCACCCAGGCTGCCGCCGATCACCGCGGCGAGCTTGTCGATGCCGAGCGCGTCGCACAGCCGCGCCTGCGCATCGACCCAGTCCTCGACCGTGACGACAGGGAAGTCGGCACCATAAGGTTGCTGTGTCGCGGGATTGAGGTGCGTCGGGCCGGTCGAGCCGAAACAGGAGCCGGGGTTGTTGACGCCGATGACGAAGAAGCGGTCGGTGTCCAGCGGCTTGCCCGGGCCGATCAGGTTGTCCCACCAGCCGGCGCTTTTGGGGTCGCCGTCGTAGTGGCCCCCGACGTGGTGGCTGGCGTTCAGCGCGTGGCACACCAGCACCGCATTGCTGCGCGCGGCATTCAGCATGCCGTAGGTTTCGTACATCAGCGTGTAATCGCGCAGCACGGCACCACTGCGCAACGGCAGTGCTTGCGAGAACGCCATCGATTGCGGGGAAACCAGTCCCAGAGCGCTCATGGCTGGCGTCGCCGACGGGCTGCACGGGCCGTGGTCACAGCGTGGAAAAGCATCGTGGTGGTGTGACGGGACGAACCCGTCGATCCTGTATTTAGCTGGGTTTGTAGAGCGCCCGCAAGCCGGAGCAAATCAGCGCTGGGCTGAATTCTAACGAGCAGGCCGGCCAGCCGACATCGACCTCTGGCACCGATGCCCCGACGCATCGACGCCGATCGCCCGTCCGGTCGGCGCATACGGCGGGACTTGGCGTGCCTGTTCTCAGCGTCGCTGTCCGCTCAGCGTCGTTACGATGTCACACGCTCGACCTGGCACGCTGTGCCCCATGCTTCTTCCGAGGAGGGTCTATGCCCACCTGGCTCGAAAAACTGAATCAACGCCTGCCGTTTCGCTACTCGGTGTGGTTCCTCTGCGCCGTCGGGTTGGTGCTCAGCCTGTCGCTGTCGTTGCTGATGAAGATGCCCAGCGGCTGGACCTGGGTGCTGCCGCTGGCCTTTGCCGCGCTGGTGCTGCTGGGCTTGCGCGATGCGTTGCAGGGCACGCACTCGGTGCTGCGCAACTACCCGGTCATCGGGCACATGCGCTACCTGTTCGAATTCATCCGGCCCGAGATCCGCCAGTACTTCATCGAGGGCGACAACGAGGCGGCGCCTTTCTCGCGGCAGCAGCGCTCGCTGGTTTACCAGCGCGCCAAGGGGGAATCCGACAAACGGCCGTTCGGTACCCAGCGGGATGTCGGCGCACAGGGCTACGAGTGGATCAACCATTCGATGCAGCCGACGCAACTGCCGACGCACGATTTCCGCATCGTCATCGGTGCCGGCCACCACGACCCGGCTCATCCGCCCAGCGACCGCGGCACGCCGTGCACGCAGCCCTACAGCGCCAGCGTGTTCAACATCTCGGCGATGAGCTTCGGCGCGCTGTCGGCGAACGCGATCCTGGCGCTGAACGCCGGCGCCAAGCGCGGCGGTTTCGCTCACGACACCGGCGAGGGCTCGATCAGCCGCTACCACCGCGGCCCTGATCCCGACGGGGGCGGCGACCTGATCTGGGAGATCGGCTCCGGCTACTTCGGCTGCCGCCACCCCGACGGCAGCTTCAACGCCGATCTGTTCACTGCCAACGCGCAGCTGGCGCAGGTCAAGATGATCGAGCTCAAGCTCAGCCAGGGCGCCAAACCCGGCCATGGCGGCGTGTTGCCGGGCCCCAAGGTGACGCCTGAGATTGCCGAGGCACGCGGCGTGCCGCCGTGGGTCGATTGCATCAGCCCGGCCAGCCACAGCGCGTTTTCGACACCGATCGAGATGATGCAGTTCATCGACCGGCTGCGCGCGCTGTCCGGCGGCAAGCCGGTCGGCTTCAAGCTGTGCATCGGCCACCCCTGGGAGTGGTTCGCGATCGCCAAGGCGATGCTCGCCACCGGCATCACGCCGGACTTCATCGTCGTCGACGGCGGCGAGGGCGGCACCGGCGCCGCCCCGCTCGAATTCACCGACCACGTCGGCGCACCGCTGCAGGAAGGCCTGCTGCTGGTTCACAACACGCTGGTCGGCCTGAACCTGCGGCACCGGGTCAAGATCGGCTGCGCGGGCAAGGTGGTCAGCGCGTTCGATATCGCCCGCACCATGGCGCTCGGCGCCGACTGGTGTAATTCGGCGCGCGGGTTCATGTTTGCGCTCGGCTGCATCCAGTCGCAGTCCTGCCACACCGGGGCCTGCCCCACAGGCATCAGCACGCAGGATGCCCATCGGCAACAGGCGCTGGTCGTACCGTCCAAGGCGGACCGCGTCTACCATTTCCATCAGAGCACGCTGAAGGCACTGAAAGAGTTGGTGCAGGCAGCCGGCCTCGATCACCCCGGCGCGATCACGGCAGCGCACATCGTGCGCCGCACCAACGACCACGAGGTCAAGCTGCTGAGCAACCTGCTGCCGTTCATCCAGCCAGGCTCGCTGCTGGCCGGCAACCTGTCGCACAGCGTGTACCGGCTCTACTGGCCGATGGCACAGGCGGAAAGCTTCGCGGTGGCGCTGTGAGCGGAGGCGGGCTGGCGCCGATGTCGCGCCAGCGGATCAGACCGGCGGCGGTTGGCTGTCGATGAAGCTCTGCCGGGCGTTCAGTTTTTCCGACAGCCGCACCAGATTCGGGTGTGTGCTGCGCCAGTCGGTCTGCGGGAAGCGGTAGTCCAGGTACGACAGCGCGCAGCCCACCGCGATGTCGGCCAGCGTCAGGTGGTTGCCGTTGCAGCACCACGGTTTGTCGGCCAGGCCCTTGCCCATCGCGGCCAGCGCGGTGTGCACCTTGCCGAACTGCCGGTCGACCCAGGCGTTGCTGCGCTCACTGTCGCTGCGGCCCGACCAGGTGAGCTCCAGCCGCGCGGCGATCCCCGCATCGAGCACGCCATCGGCCAGGGCCTCCCAGGTGCGCACTTCGGCGCGCTCGCGGCCGCGCTCCGGGATCAGGCGACCGACCGGCGACAGGGTGTCGACGTACTCGACGATGACCCGCGAATCGAACACGGCTTCGCCGCCTTCCATCACCAGGCAAGGCACCTTGCCCAGCGGATTCGAGGCCAGGATGGTGTCGCGCGCCCAGACGTCTTCCAGTTCGAGCTGGTAGTCGAGCTTCTTTTCAGCCAGCACGATGCGCACCTTGCGCACATAAGGGCTGGTCAGCGAGCCGATGAGTTTCATTACGGGGCGCGGCGGCGGGGTCGCCGCCGTGGGAGTGAGTCGGTGTAACGCAATGCAAATTCATTCTAACGAGGCAACTTTGCAGCGTGTATGCCGCGGGCACGACGGCAGCCCGGTACGGCAAGGCGATGGCGCCGCGTCAGTGGGTCTCATCACGACAGCAGCTGGCCGCCCGCATCGACCTCCGGTGTGCCCTCGGGTGCCACGAGGCCGTGATCGATCGCCGCGATGCGGCCGTCACGCACCAGCACGTCGATGCCGCTGCGGCCATCGGACAGCGTGGCGTTTCGAATCAGCACGGCTACTTCGTCCCGAACAGCCGGTCGCCGGCGTCGCCCAGCCCCGGCAGGAAGTGGCCGTGGTCGTTCAGCTCGCGGTCGATCGTCGGCGACTTCATCGCCTCCAGCGGGGTCTCGATGTCGATCAGTTGCGTCGGCATGTCGCGCGTGACCTCATAGGCCATCAGCATGCTGATCTCGCCCATCAGGCGCCTGAAGCTGTGGGTGCTGCAGTCTTTTTGCCGCATCAGCGTCAGCTTGTGCTTCACCAGCGGGTGGGTGATGTGGTGGAGGGGTGCGGTCATTTGCGCCTCGGTCGATGAATCAGAAAACCGTGCCGTCGCTGTCGATGGCCAGCGGCGGCGAGCCGTCGCGCAGTTCCCTGGCAATCTCCCGGCCCGCGGCCCAGGTGCCGCCTTCGAGGATGCAAGCCAGCGGCATGTCCTCGGCGGTTTTCCCCAGCCGTGCCCGCACCAGCGGCGCCAGCTCGTCGATCAGTGACACCGTCAATGCGCGCCATTCGATGATGAATTCATCGGACACCTTCCAGCGTTTTTGCAGCAGACGCGGATCGCGCGGCACGATCACGCCACCGTCGAGCAGCAGGCCGCCGTTGCGGTACTCGGGCAGGCCGGTCAGCGCGTCGAGTCCTGACACCTTCACGCCGGCCCACATCAGCGGTTCGAGCAGCGAATAGCCGAGCCACTGGCTCAGCTTGTGGAACGGCACCCAGTCGTCGGTCGTGCCGTGGCCGCCGTCCGACTTCGACTCACCGCCGGCCCAGCGGTGCGGCCACACGTCGCCCAGCGGCACGCCTTGCAGCATGCTGCCGGTCAGCCAGATCGATGAGAACGCATCGAGCACGGCGCGCAGCACCTGGGCCGCCGTGACGTGGTGCGGGGCCTCCTGCGTGGCGCTGGCGCTGCCGATCGGCCGTGTCAAGTGATCGAACAGCGCGCCGGGCCGGCCCGTCACGCCGTGGTCGGCCGCGAGCGCCACACCCAGCCGGTTCAGCAGCGCGACGCGGCCTTCCAGGCCGACCAGCGAGTTGCTGCCCGTCACTTGAAAACTCTGGCGCAGCGCCGCCACATCGAGCCGTTGCAAGGCCGCTGCATCGGCACGCAGCGGATCGCCCGGCGTGTCGGAAAACAATCCCTGCTGGAACGCATGCCAGCTCGCGATGCCCAGGCCTTCGGATCGTGTGTAAGTTTGCCCGCTGCCGGCCTCCGCATAGCGCCAATCCGCGCCCGCCCCGGCATCGAGCAGCACGCTGACCACGGTCAGGTCGATGCGCGCGCGGGCTTGGTCTTCGATGCTGCGGCCGGCCATCTGCGCATCCATCGCGGCCTTGCGATCGATGCCGCCCGATTCGAAATGCCGCCAGCGGCTGTGAAACGGAATCTGCAGGTCGGGATAGGCCGCGCGGGTCACGCGCTCGACCCGCGCCGCGACCTCGCCCAACCGGCTGCGGTCGATCGCAAAGTTCGACGAGCGACCTTCGCTGACGGCCTTCGTGATCGCGGCACAGCGGCGGCGGATCGTGGCCGGATCGCGCAGCACGCTGATCGCGTCGCGGCCGTGCGGGGCGTTGTCAGTGGCCATTCGGCAGTCCTTCGAGGGTGGGCGGCGCAAGGAATGCGGCGTGACCGAGCATAAGGCGCGCCCGACGGCTGCGGCGTGCCCGATCGAAAGTGCCGCACGACCTAAACTTCAGGGCTGCCCGAACGCTCCTGGGGCCTCTGTGCCCGCCCTCCGATGAACCTGTCTCCGCTCACCGCCCTGTCGCCGCTCGACGGCCGCTATGCCGCCAAGGTCGCCCCGCTGCGCGCGCTGCTCAGCGAATACGGCCTGATGCACCGCCGCGTGCAGGTCGAGGTGGAATGGTTCATTGCGCTGTCAGATGCCGGTCTGCCTGAATTCGCGCCGCTGTCGGCGGGCGCACGCGCTTTGCTGCGAGGCAAGGTGGCGGCCTTCTCGGAAGCCGATGCTCAGGCCATCAAAGACATCGAGCGCACGACCAACCACGATGTGAAGGCGGTCGAGTACTGGCTGAAGGCGCAGTTCAAGGGTGAACCGGAATTGCTGGCCGCCAGCGAGTTCGTGCACTTCGCCTGCACCAGCGAAGACATTAACAACACCAGCCATGCGCTGATGCTGCAGGCCGCACGCACCGAGGTGCTGCTGCCCACGCTCGGCAAGCTCATTGCTGTGATGACCGGGCTGGCGCACAGCCTCGCGCCACTGGCCATGCTGAGCCGCACCCACGGCCAGACCGCGAGCCCGACCACGCTCGGCAAGGAAGTCGCCAACGTCGTCGCGCGGCTCACCCATGCGCGCGAGCGCATCGCCGCCGTGCAGCTGCTGGCCAAGATGAACGGCGCGGTCGGCAACTACAACGCGCACCTGGCGGCATATCCCGATATCGACTGGGAAGCCTTCAGCCGCCGCGTCGTCGAGCAGCAGCTCGGGCTGACCTTCAACCCGTACACGATCCAGATCGAGCCGCACGATTACATGGCCGAGCTGTTCGACGCGGTGACGCGCAGCAACACGATCCTGATCGACTGGTCGCGCGATGTGTGGAGCTACATCAGCCTTGGCTACTTCAAGCAGCGGCTGAAGGACGGCGAGATCGGCAGCAGCACGATGCCGCACAAGGTCAACCCGATCGACTTCGAGAACGCCGAAGGCAACTTCGGCCTGGCGAATTCGTTGTTGTCGCATATGAGCCAGAAGCTGCCGATCAGCCGCATGCAGCGCGACCTGACCGACAGCACCGTGCTGCGCAACATGGGCGTGGCGCTCGGCTACGCATTGCTCGGCGCCGACAGCCTGCTGCGCGGC
>JANMXL010000068.1:0-6986 GCA_031380885.1 Burkholderiales bacterium
GCGCTGTACAGCCAGGCGCCGCGTCCTCTGTACGCCTGGGCGCCCGTCCAGGCGCGCGCACCCCCCGTCCTCTGAACGCCGTGATCGACCGCGTGTGGTAGCCGAAGCGTCGGCACCACACGCGGCCCTGGCTGCTCGACCTGCGCGTCGACCGGCCGTGTTTCGACACCCCGTTTCAGGAGGTCGCCTTGCGACATGCCGCTCATTTGTTTTTGCTCGCCTGCGCAGGCATCGGCTCAGCCGTTGCCGCCGACGAGCCCCGTGTGGAACCCCACGCCGACGCCAACCAGGCACGCACGCTCGAACGCGTCGTCGTCACCGGCTCGCGCCCATCGACGCTGCCGCTGGAAATCCCCACCACCACCGAAGGCATCACCGGTGCGCAGATCGAGCGCAGCATCAACGCGACCGATGCATCCGATGCGCTGAAGTACTTTCCGAGCCTGGTCGTGCGCAAGCGCCACATCGGCGATTACGACCACGCGGTGCTGGCGTCGCGCGCGTCAGGCACCGGCAACAGCGCGCGTTCGCTGGTCTATGTCGACGGCATCCTGCTGTCGAATCTGCTGGGCAACGGCGCCGATTTCACGCCCCGTTGGGGACTGGTGTCGCCCAATGAGATCGAGCGCGTCGACGTTCTGTACGGCCCGTTCTCAGCCGCTCATTCTGGCAACTCTGCCGGTGCGATCGTCGACTGCGTGACGCGCATGCCGACGCGCTTCGAGGCGCACATCAAGGTGCAGGCGCACACCCAGAAGTACCGCCTGCACCAGACCGACGAGCGCTTTTCCGGGCACCAGGAAAGCGCGTCGATCGGCAGCCGCGCCGGTGCGTTCTCCTGGTGGATCCACCTGAACCGGCAGGACAGCGACGGGCAGCCACTGGTCATCGCGCGGGTCAACCGATCCATCACGCCGAGTGCCGTCGGCACGCCGGTCACCGGTGCGGCGGCGGACCGCAACCACCTAGGGGCTTCGGTGTTCAACATCGGCTCCAGCACGCAGACCAATTCGGCCCAAGACAGCGGCAAGCTCAAGCTGGCCTACGACCTGACCTCAACGCTGCGCGCTAGCTACACGCTGGGTTTCTGGCGCAACGATGCCCAGCGCTCGTCCGACAGCTTCCTGCGCGATGGTTCGGGCGACCCGGTCTACGGCGGCCAGGTCAACATCGGCGGCAGCGTCTACAGCCTGCCCGCGCTGACGCCCAGCCAGGCAGAGATGCAGCACCTCGCGCACGGCTTGACCATCAAGAGCCGCACCTTGGGTGTCTGGGACTGGGAAGCGGCGGCCAGCGTGTACGACTACCGCCAGGACCGCGTCCGCACACCCGATGCCAACGTGCCGCGGCCCGGCGCCTTCTCGGGCGGTGCCGGGCGTGTGGTCGATCTGGGCGGTACCGGCTGGAACACACTGGCGCTGAAGGGCATCTGGCGACCCGAGGGCGTGGCCGGCCAACACGTTGTCGAGTTCGGCGTGCAGCGCGATGCTTTCAAGTTGCGACGCCGCGAATCGAACACGCCCAGCTGGGTCGGCGGTACGGTGGGCGGCCTGGCAGCGGCCTTCAGCGGTGAGACCCGCCTGACCAGCCTCTGGATTCAGGATGCGTGGCGCTTCGCGCCGCAATGGCGCACGGTGCTGGGTGGCCGCTACGAAGCGTGGCGCGCTCACGATGGGCGTCGCCAGATCGGCACGGCAGTGGTGAGCTATGCGAGCCGTGATGGGTCGACGTTCTCGCCGAAGGCCGCGATCCTGTTCGACGCCAGCGACGACTGGACGCTGAAGGCCTCGATCGGCCGCGCGGTGCGCAACCCGACGGTCAATGAGCTGTTCCAGGGCGGCATCAACACCACCACGCAGTTGCCGACGCTCAACAACCCGAACCTGCGGCCGGAGAAATCGGTGACCACCGAATTGACGGCCGAGCGCGCGTTACCGCACGGCCTGTTGCGCGCCACCATGTTCCTGGAGCGCGGCAACGGCGCGCTGTATTCGCAAACCACGCCCGGTGGTACACAGGTGCTCAACGTCGATCGCATCTACACCCAAGGCGTCGAGCTGGCCTTGCAGTTAAACCGACTGTTCGTGCCCGGCCTGGAGCTCAGCAGCAGCCTCACCTATGCCGACTCGGAGATCAAGAAGAACGACGGCTACCCCGACACCCTCGGCAAGCGCCAGCCGCGCGTGCCGGCCTGGCGGGGCACGCTGCTGGCGAACTACGCTGTCAACGAGCACTGGAACAGCAGCCTCGGTATCCGCTACAGCGGCAGACAGTACGGGCAGTTGAACAACAGCGACACCCACGGCCACGCCTACCAGGGCTTCTCGGACTACATCGTCGCCGACGTGCGGGTGCAGTACCGTGTTGACCGACAGTGGCGCGCGAGTGTCGGCATCGACAACCTGAACAACGACAAATACTGGGCGTTCCATCCCTACCCACAGCGCACCGTGCATGCGGAACTGCGCTTCGATTACTGACCCCACCACCCCTACCTGATGAAGGCAATCATGAACATTCGAACCCTCCCACGCTGGATCGCCGGCGGCGCATTGGCCCTCGCGGCACTCAGCACCGCTGCGCACAGCTTCAAGCTCGGCGACATCGACATCGGCCATCCCTATGCGCGGCCCTCACTTCCCGGCCAGCAAGTCGGCGGCGGCTATCTGAAGCTCGTCAACAAAGGCGCGGCCGACCGCCTGCTGTCGGCCGCGTCACCGGCTGCGGCGTCGGTCGAAATCCATTCGATGACGATGGAAGGCGACGTGATGAAGATGCGCCAGGTCGATGCCATCGAGCTCGCGACCGGTCAAACCGTGGAGCTGAAGCCTGGCGGCTACCACCTGATGCTGATGGGGTTGAAGGCCCCCCTGAAAGCGGGCGACAAGATCCCGCTGACGCTGAAGTTCGAGCAGGCCGGTGAGGTGGTGGTGACGGTGAACGTCGAAGTGCCGAAGTCTGCCGCCGCCGGCGGGGCCGAGCACAAGCATTGATTCAGATCTGACTTCTTATCGCTTCGGGACACCAAATGGCAGCCGTCTCGTCCCCGAGCGGGTAGGCCTCACCCGCCAGGAATGCGCTGCCGATCCAGCAACAGACCAGCGCGTCGAGAGCGTCCTCATAGGAGCGGTGCACGGTTCCTGCCGGCGTTGCTGTGGTTGCGATCGGATAGCCGAGTTCGGTGAACTGCCGCGTGACCAAGAACTGCAGTCATTGTTCAACTCATTTTCGAAGCGGTCGGCGTGAGGACGAAATCTATGGCCCTGACACCCATTGGCGCACTTGCGGCTTCCAGACGGCAGTGGCGTTGCTGTTACTCGCTGCAACTTGCGTCGCTGGCCACAGCAGGGTGTTCAGCAGGGCGACTGTCTTCGGCAGGTCAGCAGCTGAGATGCGGCTCCTGGTGAGGAAGGCTTGCCATTGGCGCTGTTTGGCGTTGTCTTCGCTGAATTCCGTGGTCAGGGCTGCTGGTGTTTGCGCAGGCAGCGGCGTCATCCGGCGCGCAAACGTGGCGGCGATGGCGCGGGCCAGTGTGGCACCGTCGAGTTCAGTTCGTTGCGCGATGACTGCAATGTCGTAGAAGTCCTTCATGCAGCTGTTGGCCAGGCCCAGCACCACCATGGCGTGGTATTTCTCGGCGATCACGGTGTAGACCGGATAGACCCGCAGCTTCGGCGCTGGAAGGTCAGCGAGAAGCACAGGGAGTAGCGTGGCTTGAGGCTCTGGTGTCACGGCATCGCCGAAGCCCACGTCGATTTGCAGCACGCAACGCACCGTGCCGATGCGGCCGGTGAGTCTTACGCGCAGCCCACCATAGCGCTTGTCTTCGCGGATCGGGTCAGCGCGCACGGAGTGCCGATCGAAAGCGATGCCGTCGTTCAACTCGATGGATGCGATGTCGCGGAAAGTATCGATGAGGCTGGCGGCATCGGCGGGGCCAAAACCCAGCAGATCGGCGTCGCGGGTGGGGCGATGCGGTTCGTCGTACCACAGGGCGAACAGCAGCGCCCCCTTGAGTAAGAAGCGATCGGTGTGGGGCGACGTTGCGACACGGCACAGCAGCCGCTCCAGTGCATAGCGGTTTAGCAGCAGGTTGTAGTCGTCGCCGCGTTGCTTCGCCAGATTCAGCAGACGGGCCAGCACCGATGCGCTGAGGTTCGTCGGCATGGCAGTCTCACGCCACCACGGTTTCGAGGTAGGGCTGCATCACCTTGGCGACGCGGTTGATGCGGGCGCAGCGCACGACCTGATCCATATCGAGGCGGCCTTGCCGCCAAGCATCTTTGAGGGCTTCGAGGGCGACATCGAGGCCCACCTTGTGGCGGAATTTGAAGCAGTCGGTGATGGTTTTGGCAAGGCTGTAGACGCGGATCGCGGCGCCGTGTTCGACGACGGTTTCGATGCCTTCGGAGTAAGCCTCGCCGCGCAGGCGCGCGATGCGCAGAGCGGGGTGGCCGGCCGCTGGCGTTTGCGTTGCTTCTGGAAGCGCGACCCAGACCTCAAACGGCAGCTGGGTGCCGATCCCGTGGAATTGCAGCGCCGAGAGCAGGCAGACGACCGCCTTGGGCACGCGTCGGCACACGTCGGCGAGGCTCTGGTGCTCGGTCCATGTGCTGTCGGGCAGGCTATAGAGGCCGCGTGCGACGCGCTGTAGCTGGCCGCTTTGTTCGAGCTTCTGGAGCAGTTGCGGGGAGCAGCCCTGCGCACGCACATCCGCGGCGCTCAGCAGACGCTGGCGATGGGCGATGTCGAGGATGCGGCTTGACTGAGTGGCTGGCACACAGAAAGTTTAATATTCGCATGACTTATTATCAAGTCATGTTTAATCGGTGCTCCTGGAGCCGGGCCTCGATCAGCGTGAACTGACGCCCTCAGGCCAGCGACTTCAGCGCCAGCTTGATGCCGTCGCTGACGCTGGCGTCTGCCGGCAGGTTCTTCAGCGCGGCCGCGGCTTCGCGGTCGCTGTAGCCAAGTGCAATCAGCGCCTGCAGGATGTCGGCCTGTGCGTCGCTGGCCATGGTTGTCGGCGCGCCGATGGCGTCGGCGAGCTTGCCCTTGAGTTCGAGCAGCAGCCGCTCAGCGGTCTTCTTGCCGATGCCTGGCACCTTGACCAGCCGGCCGGTTTCCTGCCGTGCCACCGCCTGCGCCAGTTCGCCCACGCTCAAGCCGGACAGCAGCGCCAGCGCCATGCGCGGGCCGACGCCGGTGATCTTGATGAGCAACCGAAAGGTCTGCCGTTCGTCGTGGGTCAGGAAGCCGAACAGGATCTGCGCGTCTTCGCGGACGATGAAATGCGTCAGCAGCGTGACGCGTTCGCCGAGGGCGGGCAGGTTGTAGAAGCTGCTCATCGGCACATCGACTTCGTAGCCGACGCCGTTCACATCGATGAGCAGTTGCGGCGGCGATTTGTCCGCGAGGGTGCCGGTGAGTCGTCCGATCATCGGCCGATTATCCGGTCGCGATCAGCGGGCCGCGCTGGCCCTGTCACTCAGCTGTCGAACAGCCCCAGCCGCTGCGCTTCGAGCGCGGCCTCGGCGCGTGAGCTGACGTTGAGCTTGCGGTAGATCTGCTTGACGTAGTCGGCAATGGTGTGGCGCGACAGGCTCAGCTGCCCGCCGATCTCCGGCAGCGTGTAGCCCTTGGCCACGCGCAGCAGCACCTCGTTCTCGCGGTCGGTGAGCAGCACATGCGGCATCGAGTGCGCGCGCTGCTGCGGCTTCACCTTGGCCTGCGCGGCGAAGTGCGCGATGACGCGCCGTGCGATCGACGGCGACAGCGGGGGCTCGCCGCCACGCATGCGCTTGAGCTGCTCGGCGATCAGTTCGCGCGCCTGCTCCTTCAGCAGGTAGCCGAAGGCGCCGGCCTGCAGCGCGGGGAACAGGTGGTCGTCGTCGTCGTGGATCGTCACCACCACCGACTGGCAGTCCGGCTGCGCTTCGCGCAACGCGCTCACCACGCTGACGCCCGACCCATCGGGCAAGCCGAGGTCGACCAGCGCCAGATCGAACTTGATCGCGGTGACCAGTTCGAGCGCGTCGTGGATGCGTGCAGCCTCCTGGATGTGCGATTGCGGGAACACCTGAAGGATCAGCACCTTCAGCCAGGCGCGAATCTCGGGCAGGTCTTCGAGCAGCAAGATGTTGTTCATGGGGGCTCCGTCACTCGCTTTATCGGCGATATCAATGCCGTCCTGAACGAATTGGAGGCCGCTCATCGTTGATTCACAACGGAATCGTGAGCCTGATCACGGTGCCGTAGCCCGGCCCCGACTCCACCAGGCACTGTCCGGCCAGCTGCTTGGCGCGGTGCTTCATGCTCGACATGCCGTGGCCGCGGTCGAGCTTGCCGTCGAGTTCCATCGGAATGCCGTTGCCGTTGTCTTGCACCAGCAAGCCGAAATGCACCGCGTCGACCGACGTGCGCACCTTGCAATGCGAGGCGCCGCTGTGCTTGATGATGTTGCTCACCGCTTCGCGCAGGATGCGGGTGGTCTGCACGAAGACCCGTGCGCTGAGCTGCTGGTGCAGTTCGTCGGGCGGATTGCGCCAGTCGGCCTCGATGTTGGCCTGGCCAAGGCGCGACACCACCTCGGCCCGCCAGTCGGCGAGCGCGTCGGCGAGCTGCAGGGGCTTGCCGGTCAGGCCGCGCACCGACAGCCGCATTTCTTCCAACGCCTCGCGCGCCAGCGTCGAGATGCGTTCGCTCTCACTGGTGTGCACGATGGTCAACAACTTGGCACCCAGGTCGTCGTGCAGATCGGCGGCGATGCGCTTGCGCTCTTTCTCGGTGACCTGCTCGACACGCAGCGCCGACATCTGCGCAAAGTTGCTCTCAATCTCGGCGGTGGCCTCCCGGACCCGGTTTTCAAGCTGTGCACGGTCGACCTCGGCGGCCTGCAGCGCCCGGCCGAACACCTGCAGCAGCCGTGACCCGATGCCCAGCAGCAGCAGGGGCAGCGCGACGTTCAGCGGCTGCACCGCGTGCAT
>JANMXL010000090.1:0-1917 GCA_031380885.1 Burkholderiales bacterium
AAAGCGACACGCCACAGGCCGGTTCGGGGCCGTTCGCCTTTCTGGTCGGGGGTGGCGAGATGGGCCGCTTGATCCGGTCGATGGACTGGTCGCAGAGTTCGCTCGGGCCGGTGGCGGGGTGGCCGCAGAGCCTGCGCACCACCATCAGCATTTGTCTGGCCTCCGACCTGCCCATTTGCGTGATTTGGGGGCCGCGCCTCGTGCAGATCTACAACGACGCTTACCGCGTCATTTGTGGCGACAAACACCCGCGCTCGATGGGGCAGAACTTTGCCGAGTGCTGGATGGAGGCATGGCCCGTCATCGGCAAGGCGCACGACCAGGCGTTGGCCGGCGACACGGCCTTCCTGGAAGCTCAGCACATTTTTCTCGAACGGCATGGGTTTTGGGAGGAGTGCTTCTTCACCTTCTCGTTCAGCCCCATCCGCGACGAAGCCGGGCAAGTCGGCGGTCTGTTTCACCCGGTCATCGAGATGACGGCCCAGATGCTCAGCGAGCGGCGTACCCGGGCGCTGCGCGACCTGGCCGTCCGGACCAGCAACGCCAAGTCGGTGAGCGAAGTGCTTTCCTTGTCGGCTCAGACCCTCCACGAGTGCGGCCTCGACCTGCCGTTCGTCCTGCTCTACGCGCTCGACCCAAATGCCGAGCGCGCCCGGCTGGTCGATGCGTCCGGTCTGACGGCGGAGGCGGTGGCTCGCCTGAGCACGGTCGAGTTGGGAGCGGCGCCACCCACCTTCTGGCCTTTGGAAGAAGCGGTTCGTTCGGGCTCGGCCGTGCCGGTGGGCGACCTCGCTCAGCACATCGACCCGGCGTCCTTCACCATCGTTACCCAGGGTGGCGAAGCACCGAAGTCGGCACTGGCGATGCCGATCATCCTGCCGGGCGCCGACCGCGCGGCCGCCATCCTGATTGCCGGGTGCAGCCCGAGCTTGCCGATGAACGACGCCTACCGGGGGTTCTACGACTTGCTCGCGGCCAGCGTGAGCACGGCCGTCGCCAATGCCCGCGCGTATGAAGACGAACGGCGTCGGGTGCAGGCGCTGGCCGAACTGGACCAGGCCAAGACCGCCTTCTTCTCCAATGTCAGCCACGAGTTCCGCACGCCGCTGACCCTGATGCTGGGGCCGCTAGAAGACGCCTTGACCGGATCGAACGAGCCGTTGTCGCCGTTGCAACACGAGCGTTTGGAAGTGGTGTACCGCAACGGGTTGCGACTGCAACGGCTGGTCAACAGCCTGCTGGATTTCTCGCGCATCGAGGCCGGTCGGGTGCGCGCCGCGTACGAGCCGACCGCCCTCGCCGACTTCACCGCCGATCTGGCCAGCAACTTCCGCTCGGCCTGCGAACGGGCCGGGCTGTCGCTTCGTGTCGATTGCCCGCCACTGGCCGAACCGGTGTTCGTAGACCGCGCGATGTGGGAGAAGGTCGTTCTCAACTTGCTGTCCAACGCGTTCAAGTTCACCTTTGAGGGCCACATTGCGGTCTCGATGCGACCGGTCGGCCACGCTGCCGAACTGCGCGTGCAAGACACCGGTGGCGGTATCCCCACCAAGGAAATTCCGCTGCTGTTCGAGCGCTTTCACCGGGTCGAGAACGCCCGCGGACGCACGCACGAGGGCAGCGGCATCGGGCTGGCGCTGGTGCAAGAGCTGGTCAAACTGCACGGCGGCTCGATCAGTGTGGAAAGCGAAGTCGGGCGGGGGACGACATTCACCGTCCGCATTCCACTGGGAACGCGGCACCTGCCGCGCGATCAGGTCGGCAGCCGAGCCGCCGGCGCGCAGACCACCTCGCAGGCGAATTCGTTCGTCGAAGAAGCGCTGCGCTGGCTTCCCCCCGCCGATCAGCGCCCGGCTGCCGCCCCAGCGCCTGGTCCGGCACCCGGTCTGGCCCCCGGTCTGGCGCTGACGTCATCTC
>JANMXL010000096.1:0-13894 GCA_031380885.1 Burkholderiales bacterium
TTCGAACCATTCGATCGGCTTGGTGACCGCGAGCTGGTTGACCGACGTCGGGCTGATGCGGCAATCGATCGGCCCGGCCCTCAACGTCAGGCTGGCGGGGGTGGCAGGGTGATGGTCGTCCGACATCAGCGCGGTGGCCGCCAGCGCCTACACGCAGGGCTGGCAGATGGCCATCAGGTGCGAGCCCGGGCCCATGATGCCCAGGAACTCGATGATGTGTTTGGTGTATTCGTCGAGCCCGAACTTGCCATGCGACAGCGGCAGGTCGCGCGCGACGTACCAGTCGGTGATGTGCACATCGTTGTCGGCCAACATGGCTTGACGTATCACGTCTTGATCGGCCGCGCCTGCAGCCTCTACTGCAAACAGATCACGGCGATGCCTGAAATGAAGGCGTGGATCGCCGCGGCGAAGCTCGAACACGAGGACATCGAGGAACTCGACATGGAGTTCTGACGCCGGCTGAGAGGCCGGCATCGGTTGTCGGCATCGCTCCTCAGCGCTGGCGTCGACGGCGCACGAATCCGAGCCCCAGCAGCGCGGCCACTGCCAACGTGACCGATGACGGCTCAGGCACCCGGTTGACGAACACCTGATCCTGGTGGCCTGCGATGTTTCCCTGGGTGATGCTTGCCAGCACCTGCACATCGGCGGTGTTGGTGATCGAGCTCAGCTGGCTCAACCAGTCGCTGGCCAGCGACAAGGCGCCGCCTGAATCTGCTGCCGAGCCACCAAAGAATCTTGCTGCACCCGAACTCACGTCGTAATTTGTGTTGGTCTCGAACGCCAGTTCCCACACGGCGATCTGAAACGCGGCCTGGGTGGTCGCCGTGTTCACCACATGGCCGGCCGAGAACAGCTTGCCGATGTCGTTGTCGGCGCGTGTGTTCTTGAAGGCATGTAGCGAGCCATCGACGAGGGTGTAGTTGGTGTACGCCGGGTCGGAGAAGCGCAGAAATTCGTAGAGGTCGATGCAGTAGCTGGTCACGGTTCGGGTGTTGTCCACCAGCGTGGTGAAGCCACCGGCTTCGGTGTAGCCGGACGTGGAGACGTTGGGCGAAGACAGTTCGAAGTTGACAGATCGAGAGCCGTTGGCAAAGCCCTGGAAATCGACCAGCGTGGCGTGGGCCTGAGCGGCGCCGAGGACCAGACAGGCGCCGAGACAACGTCGAAAGTGGCTGTGTTTCATGGCGAGAATTCCTTGTAAGTGATCGGCTTTGAGCGGCGCCGATTGGCGGCGATTCAGAAGCCATGGAGGGACCTTATCTGGCCAAGTCCCGCTGTGCGAGGCTGCCGATGACGCCGATCTGGTTTCCGTGCGCCGCGTCACAGGTCGGCGGCGTCATCCCCCCGGACCGCGGGGGGAGCGAACGTTGCGAAATGGCCCGTCTTAGCCTGCGCCACGCGAACGTGGGCGAACAACGTCTTGCGCACGTTCATGCGTCACCCCGGGTTGTTCAAACCCGCGAGCATCGCAAACCGGCGATCCGAAACTCACATCGTGGACACCGATGAATCCCTGGAAACCGTCGTTAGGATTGGCCGTTGCGGTCGGCTGGTTTCAAATGAACTGGACACTATTGATCCCGACAGTCGATTCAACCGGGAGTGCGCGGCATGGCGATGGATGTGGTGGATTTCGAGATCAAGGGTTCGGAGATGCAATTCGTCGAGGTCGAGCTCGACCCTGGCGAGGCAGCCGTTGGCGAGGCCGGCAGCATGATGTTCATGGACGCCGGCATCTCGATGGACACCGTGTTCGGCGATGGCTCGGCCCCCAGCGGCGGGCTGTTCAACAAGCTGCTCGGCGCCGGCAAGCGGTTGGTGACCGGCGAATCGCTGTTCACCACGGTCTACACCAACCAGGCCCGCACCAAGCTGCGCATCGCCTTCGCAGCGCCTTACCCCGGCAAGATCCTGCCGATGGACCTGCGTCAGCTCGGCGGCATGCTGATCTGCCAGAAGGACGCGTTTCTGTGTGCGGCCAAGGGCGTGTCGCTGGGCATCTACATGCAGCAGCGGATGTCGGTCGGCTTCTTCGGTGGCGAAGGCTTCATCATGCAGAAGCTCGAAGGCGATGGCCTGGCCTTTGTGCATGCGGGCGGCACCTGTGTGAAGCGCGAGCTGCAACCGGGGCAGACGCTGCTGATCGACACCGGTTGTGTCGTCGCCTTCACGCCCGACGTCAATTTCGAGATCCAGTACGTCGGCAAGATCAAGACGGCGATGTTCGGTGGCGAGGGTCTGTTCTTCGCCAAGGTCACTGGCCCCGGCACGGTGTGGCTGCAGAGCCTGCCGTTCTCGCGGCTCGCATCGCGCGTGTTCGCGGCGGCGCCGCAGCGCGGTGGCTCGCGTGAGGAAGGCTCGCTGCTCGGCGGTGTGTTGGGTGGCGGCCTGCTCGGCGGCACGATCTTCGGCGGGGACGACGAATAAGCGTGGGAGCCGGCGGCGACAGCAGCTGCCTGTGCGCTGACGTATCCTGCACCGCATGAAATTGCTGATCGATTCGTTTTGGCGCGCCGCGGCGTACTGCCTGCATCCGCGTGTGATCGCGCTGTCACTGATGCCGCTGGTGTTGATGGCGGTGGTGGCGTTCGGTCTCGGCTACTTCCTGTGGGACCCCACACTGGCCTGGGTGCGCACGGGCGTCGAGTCGCAGGGCTGGCTGACGTCGGTGCTGGGCTGGTTGGAAAGCGTCGGCGTTGGCGGCCTCAAGGCCTTGCTGGCGCCGTTGTTGATCGTGTTCTTGGCGATGCCGCTGGTCGTCATCGTGTCGCTGCTGGTGGTGGCGGCGATGATGGCGCCGGCCATGCTGACCCTGGTCGCCGAGCGCCGTTTCCCGGCCCTCGAACGGCGTCACGGTGGCTCGACCACCGCCGGTGTGTTCGCCTCTTTGGGTGCGACGTTGGTGGCGCTGGTCGCGCTGGTGCTGTCGATCCCGCTGTGGTTCGTGCCGCCGCTGGTGCTGATCCTGCCGCCGTTGATCTGGGGCTGGCTCACTTACAAGGTGATGATCTACGACGTGCTGGCCGAACACGCCACCAGGGAAGAGCGGCGCGAAATCATCCAACGTCATCGCAGTGCCTTGCTCGGCATGGGCGTGCTGACCGGCTACCTCGGTGCCGCCCCGTCTCTGCTGTGGGCCTCCGGTGTGCTTTTCTTGACGCTGGCGCCGGTGCTGGTGCCGCTCGCCATCTGGATCTACACGCTGGTGTTTGCCTTCTCGGCACTCTGGTTTTCGCATTACGCCCTGCATGCGCTGCAGACCTTGCGCGTCGAACGTGAAGTGACGCCAGGGCCCTCGGCTGCGACGGCGCCGCCGGCGGGTCTGTTGCCGCTGCCACCGGCCTGATCGCATCGCCATGGCATTTGGGCTGTTGATCGTCGGCGACGAGATCTTGTCGGGCAAGCGCGCCGACAAGCACATGCCGAAGGTGATCGAGTTACTGGCCGCGCGCGGCCTGTCGCTGGCCTGGGTGCGCTATGTCGGCGACGATCCGGTGCGCATCACGGCCGATCTGAAAGATGCGTTCGCCAGTGGTGACATCGTGTTTTCGTGTGGCGGCATCGGCGCGACGCCCGATGACCACACGCGGCAGTGCGCCACGCGGGCCCTCGGCGTGCCGCTCGAACTGCATCCGGTCGCTCGCGAGCTGATCATCGAGCGCATGCGCGATGTCGCCGCTGAACAAGGCGTGGTGTTCGAGCCCGAGCGCGCCGACAACCTGCATCGGCTGAACATGGGGATGTTCCCGAAGGGCGCCGAGATCATTCCGAACCCGTACAACAAGATCGCCGGCTTCTTTGTGCGCGCGCCAGCACCCGTGGCGGGTGCGGTGTACTTCGTGCCGGGCTTTCCGGTCATGGCGTGGCCGATGATCGAATGGGTGCTCGATCAGCACTGTGCGCACCTGCACCGCGCGCAAGGCGAGCGTGAGCAGTCCGTCATCGTGATGGGCGCGATGGAGGCCCGCCTGACGCCGCTGATGGAACTGGTCGAGGCCCGGCATCCGGGCGTGAAGGTGTTCAGCCTGCCCAGCGTCGAACACCCGCAGTGGGGCGCCCACATCGAGCTGGGGGTGAAGGGCGAGCCCGTCGCGGTGGCCTCGGCTTATGCCACGCTGATGCAAGGCTTGCGCGACCAAAACGCGCAGCTCGGCCCCGAATTGGTGCGTTAGGCGGTATGAAAACGAACCATAATGGTTCGCTCAGTGGCACGTCATCGGTGCGTCTTTGAGCGTCTGCATCGGCCATGTCCACGGACGGCGCTGACGCAGTCTGGTGCATCGGCAGGCGGGGCGACGCGCTGAATGACGGCACCGCAATGCCGCTGCTGGGCATGTTTTCTGCTAAGTTATCGTGCGCATTTTTGAGGCGGCTGGTCAGCGTCGCACCAATGCTCGAACCCTTCCCCCAACACTTCCAAACAGCATCCCGCTAGGAGATTCCTGATGGCCAAGACCGTCGCCGACGTGATGAAGATGGTGAAAGAAAACGAAGTCAAGTTTGTTGACTTCCGTTTCACCGACACCCGCGGCAAAGAGCAGCACGTCACCGTGCCCGTGTCCCATTTCGACGAAGACAAGTTTGTTTCCGGCCACGCTTTCGACGGTTCGTCGATCGCCGGGTGGAAGGGCATCGAAGCCTCCGACATGCAATTGATGCCGGACGCCAACACCGCGAACATCGATCCGTTCTTCGAAGAGTCGACGATGATCCTGACGTGTGACGTCATCGATCCCGCCGACGGCAAGCCGTACGAGCGCGATCCACGCTCGCTGGCCAAGCGCGCCGAGGCCTACATGAAAGCCTCCGGCCTGGGCGACACCGCCTACTTCGGCCCTGAGCCCGAGTTTTTCGTGTTCGACAGCGTGCGCTGGGGCAACGACATGTCGGGCTGCTTCTCGAAGATCGATTCGGAAGAAGCCGCCTGGAACACCGGCAAGGAATACGAGCACGGCAACACGGGCCACCGCCCGACCGTCAAGGGCGGTTATTTCCCGGTGCCGCCGGTCGACAGCTTCCAGGACATGCGCTCGGAAATGTGTCTGGTGCTGGAAGCCTTGGGCATTCCGGTCGAAGTGCACCACCACGAAGTCGCCAATGCGGGCCAGATGGAAATCGGCACCAAGTTCAGCACGCTGCTGCAACGCGCCGACTGGGTCCAGCTGCAAAAGTACGTGATCCAGAACGTGGCGCACAGCTACGGCAAGACCGCGACCTTCATGCCCAAGCCCATCGTTGGCGACAACGGTTCGGGCATGCACGTGCACCAGTCGGTGTGGAAAGACGGCAAGAACCTGTTCGCCGGTGATGGGTACGCCGGTCTGTCGGAGTTCGCTCTGTATTACATCGGCGGCATCATCAAGCACGCGCGCGCATTGAACGCGATCACCAACCCGGGCACCAACAGCTACAAGCGGCTGGTGCCGGGCTTCGAGGCGCCGGTGAAGCTGGCCTATTCGGCGAAGAACCGCTCGGCATCGATCCGCATTCCGTATGTGGCGAACCCGAAGGGCCGTCGCGTCGAGGCACGCTTCCCCGATCCGCTGATGAACCCGTATCTGGGCTTCGCTGCACTGTTGATGGCCGGCCTCGACGGCGTCGAGAACAAGATCCATCCAGGCGAAGCCGCCACGAAGGACTTGTACCACCTGCCGCCGGAAGAAGACAAACTGGTGCCGACCGTGTGCCACAGCCTCGACCAAGCACTCGACTACCTCGACAAGGACCGCGCTTTCCTGACCAAAGGCGGCGTGTTCACCGACGGGTACATCGACGCTTACATCGACCTGAAGATGACCGAAGTGACCCGCTTCCGCATGGCCACCCATCCGGTCGAGTTCGACATGTACTACAGCCTCTGAGGCCTGTGCTGCATCACGAAGGGACGGCGAAAGCCGTCCCTTTTTCATTGGGCAGGGAATTCCATTCGTGCTCGACAATCTCACCATGGCTGTAGTGCCGCGCCTGGGGCGTGCCCGCTGCGCGGTAGAGGGTCGACACGAGGGCATTCCTATGCGGTTTTTGCACACAGCGCGGGTCAGACGGTGGCGGCCGATGGTCGCCAGCGCGCTGATGCTGGCGTCTCAGGCGCTCTTGCAGTCGGCACAGGCACAAGGTGACGCCCCGGTCTACAAATGCCCTGGCAACCCGGTGCTCTACACCGATGCGATCAGCGCGAAAGAGGCCAAGGCCAAAGGCTGCAGCATGCTCGATGGCAATCCGATCACCGTCATCTCTGCGCCCAAGCGCACCGGTGCCAGCGCGACGAACGCGTCCGCGCCGCGACCGCCCGACAGTCGCATCGACCCCCAGGAACAGCGCGCACGCGACAGCGACGCGCGCCGCATCCTCGAAGCCGAGCTGCAACGTGAACAACAGCGGCTGTCCGAGATGCAGGCCGAGTACAAAAACGGCGAGCCCGATCGTCAGGGCGGTGAGCGCAACTACCAGAAGTACATCGACCGCGTCGCCGAGCTGAAAGCCGGTATTGCGCGCAAGGAAAACGACATCGCCGCCCTGAAACGCGAACTGACCAAGGCGCCTTGAACATGACGTTTCAAGCCGACCTGGCAGCATCTCGTTGCGCCTGAGCATGGCGAGTCCGTCGTCACCCTACGCGGCCTTCGACCACCTCGCGACGATGGTGGCGGTGGTCAGGCCCAACGGGCATTGCGTGTTCGCCAATGCGTCGTTCGGCCATGTGCTGGGCTGGTCAAGTCGCAGCGTGCTGCGCGATTCGCTGTTCGACGGGTTCGTCGATGCGCAGATCGTCCGCGACACCGTGGCGGCCCTGGTGCGCAACGAGTTCTCGTCGAGCCGCTTCGAGGCGGCGCTGCGCCGGCCGGCACTGGCACCCGGCGAGCCGCTGCCGGTGCATGTGATCGTCAACCAGATCGATGGCACGACCGATGTACTGATCGAGCTGGTCGAGATCGAGCAGCAGACGCGCCAAGACCGCGAGGAGCGCGCGCTCGGTCAGGCGCGAGCCAACAAGGAACTGATCCGCAACCTGGCCCACGAGATCAAGAACCCGCTCGGCGGCATCCGCGGCGCGGCGCAGCTGCTGGAGATGGAGGTCGAGTCGCGCGCGCTGACCGAATACACCCAAGTCATCATCCAGGAGGCCGACCGGCTGCAGGCGCTGGTCGATCGGCTGCTGGCACCACACCGCAAACCGCATGTGGTCAGCGACGTGAACATCCACGAAGTGTGCGAGCGCGTGCGCTCGCTGATCCTGGCCGAATTCCCGCGCGGCCTGGAGGTCGAGCGCGACTACGACGCCTCGATCCCTGACTTCCGAGGCGACCGTGAGCAGCTGATCCAGGCGGTGCTCAACATTGCCCACAACGCCGCACAGGCGCTGGCCGAGCAGGTCGCCAGCGGTGACGCGAAGATCGTGCTGCGCACGCGCATCGCCCGGCAGGTCACGCTGGGCAAACAACGTTACCGACTGGCACTGGAATTGCATATTCAGGACAACGGCCCAGGCATCGCGGAATCCATCCGCGACCGCATCTTCTACCCGCTGGTCTCGGGGCGAGAAGGTGGCTCCGGGCTGGGATTGACGCTGGCGCAGACATTCGTGCAGCAGCACCAGGGAACGATCGAGTGCGAAAGCGAACCCGGAAAAACCAAGTTCAAGATCGTGATTCCGCTGCCCTGAGCTCTTGCCCGTGCACTGCAGCGCGTGGCTGCATTCCATCAAAGAGGCAGTGAATGAAACCCATCTGGATCGTTGACGACGACCAATCCATCCGCTTCGTGCTTGAAAAAGCGCTGGCGCGCGAAGACCTGGCGGTGCGCAGCTTCACCAACCCGCGCGACGTGCTGATCGCACTCGAGCACGACGTGCCGCAGGTGCTGGTGTCCGACATCCGCATGCCGGGTGGCTCGGGCATCGACCTGCTGGCCAAGGTCAAGCAAAAGCACCCCGAGCTGCAGGTCATCATCATGACCGCGTACTCCGATCTCGACAGCGCCGTGAGCGCCTTCCAGGGCGGCGCTTTCGAGTACCTGCCCAAGCCCTTCGACGTGCCGAAAGCAGTCGAGCTGATCCGCCGTGCGCTCGACGAAAGCATGCGCGAAGCGGTGCGCGACGAACGGCTCTCCGAGATGCCGGAGATGCTCGGTCAGGCCCCGGCGATGCAGGACGTCTTCCGCGCGATCGGCCGCCTCAGTCAAAGCATCGTTACCGTGCTGATCACTGGGGAGTCGGGGTCGGGCAAGGAGCTGGTCGCGCAGGCGCTGCACAAGCACAGCCCGCGCGCGAGCGGCCCGTTCGTCGCGATCAACACCGCGGCGATCCCGAAAGATTTGCTGGAGTCCGAACTGTTCGGCCATGAGCGTGGCGCTTTCACCGGCGCGCAGACCACGCGGCGTGGGCGCTTCGAGCAGGCCGACGGCGGCACGCTGTTCCTCGACGAGATCGGCGACATGCCTTTTGATCTGCAGACGCGGCTGCTGCGGGTGCTCAGCGACGGTCAGTTCTACCGCGTCGGTGGCCACAACCCGATGCGCAGCAACGTCCGCGTCATCGCCGCCACCCACCAGAACCTCGAAGACCGGGTCAAGCTGGGTGTCTTCCGCGAAGACTTGTTTCACCGCCTGAATGTCATCCGGCTGCGGCTGCCGGCCCTGCGCGAACGCCAGGATGACGTGCCTGCGCTGGCCCGCTTCTTTCTGCAGAAAAGCGCCAAGGACCTGGGCGTCGAAGCCAAGCGCATCACCGATGCTGCGTTGTCGCGCATGATGCAGTTCGACTTTCCCGGCAACGTGCGTCAGCTGGAGAACATCTGCCACTGGCTGACGGTGATGGCGCCGGCGCAGTCGATCGAGCCGAAGGACCTGCCGCCAGAGTTGCAGTCATTTGCGACACAGACAGCGCCGGTGCCGGCCCCGGTGGCGCCACTGCCTGCGGTGCTTGCGCCACCGGCGTCCGTGCCGATCTCAGGGGCGCCCGACGTCATCGCTGCGGCAGACCTCCCACAAGAATCCGGCGGCCTGCATGCCCCGCTGCCTGCTGACCTTCATGCCGAGCCACCGTCGGGTGCCGACGCATCGCCGTCGCGCTGGCTGGTCGACCTGGAGCGCGAATCGCGCAGCTTGTTGCTGTCGGGCGAGCCGCAGGTCTGGGACATCCTGACGCGCAAGTTCGAGGCGCAGCTGATCCACACAGCACTCGATTTGACCCGCGGCCGCCGCATCGAGGCGGCTCAGAAGCTCGGCATCGGCCGCAACACCATCACCCGCAAGATCCAGGAGCTCGGCCTCGACGATTGAGAGCGTAGAAGCTCTCTCAGCCGATCAGGCCGGATCGTTCAAGGTCACCCACACCGGCGCGTGGTCGCTGGGCCGCTCGTTCTTGCGCGGCAGCTTGTCGATGGCGCAGGACGTGACCTGGGACTTCAGCGCGTCGCTGACCAGGATGTGGTCGATGCGCAGCCCCTGGTTCTTGCGGAACGCGAGGTTTCGGTAGTCCCACCAGCTCCAACTTTTTGGCGCCTGCTCGAACAGCCGGAAGGCATCGTGCAGGCCCAGCGACAGCAGCCGCCGGAAGTGCTCGCGTTCTTCCGGTGTGCACAGCACCTGGCCAGCCCAGGCGATCGGGTCGTGCACATCCCGGTCCTCGGGCGCGATGTTGAAGTCGCCGACAAGTACCAGCTTCGCGTGCGTCTGCAGCTCCTGTTGCAGCCACGCATGCAACCCCGCTAGCCACGCCATCTTGTACTGGAACTTGTCGCTGTCCGGCGCCTGGCCATTCGGGATGTAGGCGCCGATCAGCCGCACGCCGCGCAGCGTCGCTGTAATCACACGAGCCTGCTCGTCGGCATGGCCGGGGATGTTCTTCACCACCGCGTCGACCGGGTCGCGCGTCAGCAGCGCGACGCCGTTGTAGGTCTTCTGCCCGAACCACTGCGACTGGTAACCGATGGCCGCCAGTTCGGCGTGCGGGAACTTGTCGTCGGCGAGCTTGGTTTCCTGCAGGCACAGTGCATCGGGCTGATGCGCGGCCAGCCAGTCCAGCACCTGAGGCAGGCGCACGGTGAGGGAGTTGACGTTCCAGGTGGCGAGTTTCAAAGCAGTCCTCAATAGCTGTTTTTATTGAACTTTGTTTCTTGCAGTCTGGGCGGTACCCCCACGCATACCCCCACATTTTTCTGCTGCGAGCCCAGTCGATGGCGCTGGGCGGCAATGTGTTGTCGGCATCCTACAAGCGGTCGTCGGTACGCGCTCTTGGATGCGCGGGCAGAGCGTCATGCAGCCCCCAGCCCCGCCGCGTTCACCTTGAGCGCAAGCGCCTGGCAACGCTGCAGCAGGACGTCGAAGGGTTGGCGTCGTCCAAGAGCAGGCCGTCCTCAACCATGCGCTGGCAGTCCTCGGCCAGCGTCTGCCGCGCGTCGCCGCAGGGTGCCAGATCCAGTGCGCCGGTGACCGCTGCGCGGCAGTCGATGAAGATCTGCTCACCTTCTGCGCGGGCCAACGGCTGCAGCCCCTGCTCGGCGAGTGCCTTGGCGAGATCGGGCGCCAGCTTGTCGCTGACGAGTTCGGCAAGGCGCTGCCGGATGGCCTGGCTTCTCGCGCAAGTGCAGGCGACGGCCCGAACGCTCTGCCGCAACAAGCAGCGCCTCACGCTGATCCTCGCACGGCAGAGCGAAGTATTCAGGCACGGGTCACCAGGCTGCTGACCTGGCTCGCAAGCCAGGTGGGCAGGCGCGCGCGTGCGTTGGCGACGGCCAGCAGTTCCGACGCCGGCAGCTTTTGCCTGAACTGACCGAGCGCCGCTTCGGAGCCCGATGGCCCTGCCCAGGCCAGCGAACGGATGACTTCGCCTGCGGCCTGCCCTGGGTAGAGCAGTTGCCGCGGCGGGGCATGCTTCAACTCGACCGTCTGCGCGCCGAGCTTGAGCTTGCGGCTGCGGCCCGAGGTCAGGAAGACCTGGCGCACCGGCACCTGGGCCGTCAGACCCAGCGCATTCGCTGCAGCCGCGCCGTTGCTGACGACGGTTTCGCCGCGCTGGCTGGCCCATTCCTGGACCACCTTGGCGACTTCCGGTGCCCGTGCGCCGAACTTGCATTTCACCGGCAGGACGTAGATGCCCCGCCCGGCGCGCAGCAGTTCGCCGCTGAAAGGGAGCGCAACGTGCGACACCGCACCGACTGCTTGAGCCGCTGTCTGCACGATGCGGCATGCATCGCGCCTAACGCTCTTTACGCACCACCTGGACACCACCATGAATCAGCCTCGACACGCATTGCTCGGCGCTTCAATCGCATCAGTTCTGGGGTTGTGTGCCTACGGGACGACGGCGATCGCGTCCAACCCCACCGCCATGACCGCGCGCCTTGCAGGATCCAGCGAAGTCCCTGCCGTCACCAGTGACGCGAGTGGCATGGTCGAGGCGACTCTGGACTCGGACAGCCAGATCCTGACCTGGAAGATCACGCATTCAGGCCTCAGCGGTGCGGCGACCGCGGCGCACTTCCATGGTCCAGCGATGGCCGGACAAAACGCAGGTGTCGTCGTTCCGATCCCCGGTTCTTTGGCCAGCCCCATGACCGGCAGCGCCACGCTGACCCCGAGCCAGGCCGCTGAGCTGACCGCTGGAAAGTGGTACGTGAATCTGCATACCGCAGCGCACCCCAATGGTGAAGTCCGCGGTCAGGTCAGCGTGCGTCCGTGACGACTGATGCTGCTTGAGCACCTCCGCCGTGACGCACGCATGAGCAAGATCCGCAAGGGCCAGGCGCCCGGCCCCCTGACCCGGGCGCAGTTTCGCGAGCGATTCAATGTGCGCTTCTACGATCCTGCGTTCGAGGGCGAACGTGACGCAATCTCGCGGCTGGAGGCGATCGCCTGGGAGGCCGTGCAGCAGGGTCGCAAGGCGCCGATCACGCAACCTGCCGGGCGGGGCTTTGCAGACCCGACCTACCCGATCTCCGTTCAGTGGCTGGATACCCGCAAGCGACTGAAGGCGGCCCAGAAGCGCTGGAGCGACAGCAGCGCGCCGTCCCGTGTGCTGCTGGTGTGCGGCAGTGCACGCAACGATGGAACCTGCCCTGGCGAGGTCTCCAAGACCTGGCGACTGACCGAGATCGCGCAACGCGTCGTCGAACGTGCTGGCATCGAGGCCGATGTGCTGGACCTGAGCCTCGTCACGTCGGAGTACGGCCGCGCCATCCACCCGTGCAAGGGCTGTGTGTCGAGCGCCATGCCCTTGTGCCACTGGCCTTGCAGTTGCTACCCGAACCACGCCTTGAATCAGGCCGACGACTGGATGTCCGAAATCTATGAGAGCTGGGAGGCCGCCCACGCCGTGATCATCCTGGCGCCCACGTACTGGTATCAGTCTCCGAGCCCGCTGAAGCTGATGATCGACCGCATGGTCTGTGCCGATGGAGGGAACCCCGATCCGACCAGCACGCACGGCAAGCATGTGGCCGAAGCCAAGGCCATCGAGCAACGAGGCTGGGACTATCCCAAGCACGTGGCTGGCAGGGCCTACGGCGTGGTGGTGCACGGCGACGTGGCCGGTGTGGAGGCCCACAGGCGCAACCTGACTGACTGGCTGGAGTGGATGGGACTGATTGACGCCGGCGCGGCGTCTAGGCTGGACCGGTACATCGGTTACTACGAGCCCTACTACAACAGCCACGACACGCTCGACAAGGATCACGCGGTCCAGGAAGAAGCGCGCAACGTCGCGCGATCCGTGGTCGCTGCCGTAAAGGCATTGCGCGCCGGGCGTTTGACACAACCCGACGAGAAAATCCAGCCGCCGCGGCCAAAATGAAGGCGGGTTTGGGCAGCGCTTGAAAAGCCGCGTTCGTGGCCCAAAATTCCGGTCTCCCCGGTGGCGCAGTGCCATCGCGGGCAGCACTGGCGACAAACATCATGGACAAGCAAACGCTCTCATTCCAGGCCGAGGTCAAGCAGATCCTGCACCTCGTCACGCACTCGCTTTACTCGAACAAAGAGATCTTCCTGCGCGAACTGGTGTCGAACGCATCCGACGCGTGCGACAAGCTTCGATTCGAGGCGCTGAACGACTCGACCTTGCTCGAAGACGCGCCGAGCCTCGACGTGCGAGTGGCGTTCGACGCCGACGCCAAGACGCTCACGATCACCGACAACGGCATCGGCCTCTCGGCCGACGAAGCGGTCGCCAACCTCGGCACGATCGCCAAAAGCGGCACGCGCGAGTTCATGTCGGCGCTCGAAGGTGACCAGAAGAAAGACGCGCAGCTGATCGGTCAGTTCGGTGTCGGCTTCTACAGCGGCTTCATCGTCGCCGACCGCATCGTCGTGGAATCGCGCCGTGCGGGCGTGCCGGCAGAGCAAGGCGTGCGCTGGAGCTCCGAGGGCAGCGGCGATTTCGAGGTCGAGACCATCACGCGCGCGAAGCGCGGCACGAGCGTTACGCTGCACCTGCGCGAAGGTGAAGAAGAGTTCCTGAGCGGCTGGAAGCTCAAGTCGATCATCGGCAAATACTCCGACCACATCTCGCTGCCGATCCTGATGCAGAAGGAAGAGTGGGACGCCGAGGCCGCCAAGCAGGTCACGAAGGACGAATGGGCGCCGGTCAACAAGGCGGCCGCGCTCTGGACCCGCAGCAAGGGCGACATCACACAAGAACAGTACGACGAGTTCTACAAGCAGCTGAGCTACGACGCCGAGCCGCCGCTGGCCTACACCCACAACCGCGTCGAGGGCCGCAGCGAATACACGCAGTTGCTCTACGTGCCGGCGAAGGCGCCGTTCGACCTGTGGAACCGCGACAAGCGCGGCGGCGTGAAGCTCTACGTCAGGCGCGTCTTCATCATGGACGACGCCGAGGCGCTGATGCCGGTGTACCTGCGCTTCGTCAAGGGCGTGATCGACAGTGCCGACC
>JANMXL010000105.1:0-14243 GCA_031380885.1 Burkholderiales bacterium
GCCTCATGTCTCAGTACCTCTGGCCGATCGCCTACACGCTGTTCATCTGGTGGTTCAGCACGGGCGTCATCCTCTACCTGAACGGCCTGCCGCGCTGGACGTTCAAGTGGACGATGGGTGGCACGACTTTCGTGCTGCTGATGGCCTTGGTCGGCCTCGGTGCGACCCGCGACGACACCCGGATCACCGGCGCCTACCTGGCCTTCACCTTCGGGCTGTTGGTGTGGGCCTGGCAGGAAGTTGCCTTTTTGCTGGGCTACGTCACCGGCCCGCGGCGCACCGAGTGCCCGGCTGACGCCACCGGCTGGCGGCGTGCGCGGTTCGCCTTCATGGCTGTGATGCACCACGAGCTGGCGCTGGTGATGCTGGGCGCCGCGGTGCTGGCCGCCACCTGGGGTGGCACGAACCAGACGGGCCTGTGGACCTTCCTGATCCTGTGGGTGATGCGGCAGAGTGCCAAGCTCAATGTCTTCCTCGGCGTGCGCAACCTCAACGAAGGGTTCCTGCCGGATCACCTGAAGTACCTGCAAACGTACTTCACCCGGCGCCCGATGAACCGGCTGTTTCCGATCTCGGTGATCGCATCGACGCTGGTGGCCGCACTGGTCTGGCAGGAAGCCAACTTGGCCGACAAGGACGCGTTCGACATCACCGCGCTGACTTTTGCCGCCATGCTGCTGACACTGGCGGTGCTGGAACACTGGTTCCTGGTGCTGCCGCTGCCATTCGAGGCGCTGTGGAACTGGGGCCTGCGTTCCCGCACACGTGGCGGTATCCACAAGCCATCGGCCACCGACGGCAA
Organism: Burkholderiales bacterium; assembly: GCA_031380885.1. Taxonomy (GTDB): domain Bacteria; phylum Pseudomonadota; class Gammaproteobacteria; order Burkholderiales; family Burkholderiaceae_C; genus PBB1. The sequence continues at coordinate 803 of JANMXL010000105.1, forward strand.
CCAGGCCCTTCAGTCGCTGCCCGTCGTTGCGGAAGAGGCCGGCAAATCAGACGCGAGCGTGTCGAAGTCGGTGGGAGCGGGCATCACCCACACCGGCTGCATCAGCTACTGACAGCCCCGCATCCGCAGATGCGGGTGAACTGGCGACCGATGCACGGTCGCCTCAGGCATCAACCGTTGTCGCGCGACGCCTTCTTGCGCTCGTGCTCTTTCAGGAAGCGCTTGCGCACACGCACCGACTTCGGCGTGATCTCGACCAGCTCGTCGTCGTCGATGAAGTCCACACCGTACTCCAGCGTGAGGTCGATCGGCGGCGTGATCTTGATCGCGTCTTCCTTGCCCGAAACGCGGAAGTTGGTCAGCTGCTTGGTGCGCGTTGCGTTGACCACCAGGTCGTTCTCGCGGCTGTGGATGCCGACGATCATGCCTTCGTAGACCGGGTCGTTCGGCTTGACGAACATGCGGCCTCGGTCGTCCAGCTTGCCCAGGGCGTAGGTGAAGATTTCACCGTCGTCCATCGAGATCAGCACGCCGTTCTTGCGGCCACCGATCTCGCCCTTGTGGGGCTCGTAGCCGTCGAAGATCGAGGCGATCAAGCCGGAGCCACGGGTCAGGTTCATAAACTCGTTGCTGAAGCCGATCAGGCCTCGCGCCGGAATGCGGTACTCAAGGCGCACGCGGCCACGGCCGTCGGGTTCCATGTTGACCATCTCGCCCTTGCGCAGACCGAGCGCCTGCATCACGCCACCTTGGTGGATTTCTTCAACGTCGGCGGTGACCAGCTCCATCGGCTCGCACTTCTCGCCGTTGATCTCCTTGAACATGACGCGGGGCTTGGAAACAGCCAGCTCGTAGCCCTCGCGGCGCATGTTCTCCAGCAAGATGGTCAGGTGCAGTTCGCCCCGGCCCATCACCTCGAAGATGCCGTCTTCGCCGGTCTCCGCAACGCGCAGCGCCACGTTCGATTGCAGCTCTTTTTGCAGCCGGTCCCAGATCTGGCGGCTGGTGACGTACTTGCCTTCACGACCCGCCAGCGGGCTGGTGTTGACGCAGAAGTTCATCGTCAGCGTCGGCTCGTCGACCTTCAGCATGGGCAGCGGCATCGGGTTCTCACGGTCGGTGATCGTCACGCCAATGTTGATGTCTTCAAGGCCATTGATCAGCACGATGTCGCCCGGGCCGGCTTCGGTGACCTGCACGCGGTCCAGGCCCTGGAAGGTCAGCACGTTGTTCACGCGACCTTTGACGGCCTTGCCGTCCGGGCCCTCCATGACCAGCACGTCCATCGACGGCTTGATGGTGCCCTGGCTGATGCGGCCCACGCCGATGCGCCCGACGAAGGTCGAGAAGTCGAGCGCCGAGATTTGCAGTTGCAGCGGGGCGGCCGGGTCACCGGTGTTCGGCGGCACGTGCTTCAGGATGGTGTTGAACAGGGCCGACATGTCGGGGCCCCATTGTTCGCCGGACGCGCCTTCGGTCAACGACGTCCAACCGTTGATGCCCGAGGCGTAGACCACGGGGAAATCGAGCTGTTCGTCGTTGGCACCGAGCTTGTCGAACAAGTCGAAAGCGGCGTTGATGACAGCGTCGGGCTTCGAACCCGGCTTGTCGACCTTGTTGACCACGACGATGGGCTTCAGACCCAGCGCCAGGGCCTTCTTGGTGACGAAGCGGGTCTGCGGCATCGGGCCTTCCTGCGCGTCGATCAGCAGCACCACGCCATCGACCATCGAGAGTGCGCGCTCCACCTCGCCACCGAAGTCGGCGTGGCCGGGGGTGTCGACGATGTTGATGTGCGTGCCCTGCCAGCTGACCGCGCAGTTCTTGGCCAGGATGGTGATGCCGCGCTCGCGCTCGATGGCGTTGCTGTCCATCACGGTGTCGACGATCTTCTCGTGCTCGGCGAAGGTGCCGCTCTGGCGCAGCAGCTGGTCGACCATCGTGGTCTTGCCATGGTCGACGTGGGCGATGATGGCGATGTTGCGGATCTGTTGGGTCATGTCGTGGTCACTTCGTTCGTATCTCGGATCGGGGTGGTGTCGGCCGATGCACCCATCGGGCCCAGAAGGCCTTGCACCTCCACGGGGCTCAGGAGCCTGCTTGAAATCAGTTCGCCAGCGGTGATGTGGCCGCTGCCCAGGAAGGCCCTGGCCTGCGGGCCATAGACGCGCACCCGCGGCGCGTCCGGCAGCGGCAGACGGCGACGCACGCCGCTCAGGAAGCGGCCAGCGCCTTCGTCGTCGAGGCGCACCACCGGCCAGTCGGCGATCAGGCTGTCGGCGTCGTGCAGCAGCGCATCGCGCTCGGCTTCGGTCATGTCCGCCAAGGCCTCCAGCGTCTGTGCACCGGTGAGTGTCAGCGGCCCGCTGCCGGTGCGTTGCAGTGCCGCCAGGTAGGCGCCGCAACCGAGCGCGCGACCGATGTCCTCGGCCAGTGTGCGGATGTAGGTGCCCTTGCTGCAACGCACATCGATCGTCCAGGCGTCGTCGGTTCCGTTCGTCAGGCCCTGATGCTGCAGCTCGGCGATGTCAATGCAATGAATCGTCACCGGACGCGCTTCACGCTCGACCTCGATGCCGGCACGGGCGTAGGCGTACAGCGGCTTGCCATCGCGCTTCAGCGCCGAATGCATCGGTGGCACCTGGGCGATGTCGCCGATGAAGGTGGCGCAGGCGGCTTCGAATTGCGCGCGGGTCACGCCCACTTCGGCGCGCTGCAGCACCGCACCTTCGGCATCGCCGGTGGTGGTGGTGATGCCCAGCTTCAGCGTCGCGCGGTAGGTCTTGTCGGCATCCAGACCGATCTGCGAGAACTTCGTCGCCGCGCCGAAACACAGCGGCAGCAGGCCGGTGGCCAAAGGATCGAGGGTGCCGGTGTGACCCGCTTTCTCAGCGCGGTACAGGCGCTTGGCCTTCATCAGCGCGTCGTTGCTCGACAGGCCCAAGGGCTTGTCGAGCAACAGTACGCCGTGCACCGCACGACGTGGGACCTTGGCCCCCAAGGTCCCCTGCGGGGCCCGCCCCCCCGAGGGGGAGTCGCACGCCTCGGGGCGGCCCGGCGTCGGGCGGACGCTCGCATGGTCGACCGACATCAATCTTCCTTCGCCCGCGTGGCGTTCGCCTGCGCGATCAGCAGGCTGAGTTCGGCAGCGCGCTCGGTGGTGCGGTCGAAATGGAAATGCAACGTCGGCACGGTGTGAATCTGCAGGCGCTTGAACAAGCCATTGCGGATGAAGCCGGCGGCTTCGTTCAGCGCCAGCTCGCATTCCTGCGGATCGCCGACCAGCACCGAGAAGAACACCTTCGCATGCGCGTAGTCCGGCGTCACTTCCACCGCGTGCAGCGTCACCATGCCGATGCGCGGATCCTTCAGGTCGCGGATCAGCACCGCCACATCGCGCTGGATCTGGTCGGCCACGCGGAAGCCGCGGTTGGGTATGGAACGCTTGTGTTTCATCGGGGACGGCACCCGCCGGGAAAAACAAACCCCGCCTGAACCGCAAGGCGGGGTTGTCTTGCCGATCGGGGGAGGTTTACAAAGTTCGAGCCACTTCCTTGACCTCGAAGAACTCCAGCTGATCGCCTTCGGCGATGTCGTTGTAATTCTTCAGCTTGATACCACATTCGAAGCCCGCAGCCACTTCCTTCACGTCGTCCTTCAGGCGGCGCACCGATTCGATCTCGCCGGTGTAGATCACCACGTTGTCGCGCAGCAGACGGAACTTCGCACCACGGCGCACCAGGCCGGCAGTGACCATCGAGCCCGCGACCGTGCCGATCTTCGACGCGACGAACACCGTGCGGATTTCGGCCGTGCCGATCGTTTCCTCGCGCTGTTCCGGCGCCAGCATGCCGGTCATGGCCGCCTTGATCTCGTCGACCGCGTCGTAAATGATGTTGTAGTAGCGCAGGTCGACACCGTTGTGCTCGGCCAGCTTGCGCGCACCAGCGTCGGCTCGCACATTGAAGCCGATGATCACGGCCTTCGACGCGATCGCGAGGTTCACATCGCTCTCGCTGATGCCGCCCACCGCGCCGTGCACCACCTGCACCTTGACCTCGGCCGTGCTGAGCTTGAGCAGCGACTGCGCCAGGGCTTCCTGCGAGCCCTGCACGTCGGCCTTGATGATCAGTGCCAGCGTCTGTGCCGCGCCTTCGCCGACGTTGTCGAACATGTTCTCCAGTTTGGCGGCCTGCTGCCTTGCGAGCTTGACGTCGCGGTACTTGCCGGAACGGAAGGTCGAGATCTCGCGGGCACGGCGCTCGTCGGCCAGCACCATGAACTCGTCACCGGCTTGCGGCACTTCGGTCAGGCCCTGGATCTCGACCGGGATCGACGGGCCGGCTTCGGTGATGGCCTTGCCGTTCTCGTCGAGCATGGCGCGCACGCGGCCATAGGTCGAACCGGCCAGCACCACGTCGCCGCGCCGCAGCGTTCCCGATTGCACCAAAACGGTGGCCACCGGGCCGCGGCCCTTGTCGAGCTTGGCTTCGATGACGAGGCCCTTGGCCATGCTGGCCTTCGGCGCCATCAGCTCCAGCACCTCGGCCTGCAGCAGCACCTGCTCCAGCAGGTCGTCGATGCCAGCGCCGGTCTTCGCCGACACCGCCACGAACGGCGACGAGCCGCCGAACTCTTCCGGCACCACTTCCTCGGCGACCAGTTCGCTCTTCAGGCGTTCCAGGTTCGCACCGGGCTTGTCGATCTTGTTCATCGCAACCACCAACGGCACACCGGCCGCCTTGGCGTGGGCGATGGCTTCCTTGGTCTGCGGCATCACGCCGTCGTCGGCCGCCACCACAAGGATCACCAGGTCGGTGGCCTTGGCGCCGCGGGCCCGCATCGCCGTGAAGGCGGCGTGACCAGGAGTGTCGAGGAAGGTGATCATGCCGCGCGGCGTGTCGACGTGGTAAGCGCCGATGTGCTGCGTGATGCCGCCCGCCTCACCCGCGGCCACGCGGGCGGTGCGGATGTAGTCGAGCAGCGAGGTCTTGCCGTGGTCGACGTGGCCCATGACGGTGACCACCGGTGCGCGCGGCAGCAATTCGTGCTCGGCTTCGCCTTCGACATCTTCTTCGAGGAAGGCGTCCGGGTCGTCGAGCTTCGCGGCAAACGCCTTGTGGCCCATTTCCTCGACGAGGATCATGGCCGTTTCCTGGTCGAGCTGCTGATTGATGGTGACCATCTGACCCAGCTTCATCAACTGCTTGATGACCTCGGAGGCCTTCACGCTCATCTTGTGCGCCAGGTCGGCGACGCTGATGGTCTCCGGCACGTGCACTTCCTGAATCTGCTGCTCGGCGGGCGCGACGAAAGTCGACACCGACCCATCACTGCGCTCGCCACGGCGACCGCCACGTGGCGCACGCCAGCCCGCGCGGGCACCGCCAGGCGCGTCGTTGCGGGCCTTCAGGCCGCGCTTCTTCGCCGCGTCGTCCGCCCAGCTGGACGACAGCTTTTCCGACTTGACTGATTTCTTGTCGCCCGGCTTGGCAACTGCCGCACCCGGCGCACCGGCCACGACGGCCGGCTTGTGAATCGTGCCCTTGATGCCTTCCTTGCCGGCTTCCACCGGCTTCGCTGGCTCTTCCGGCTTCTTCGCGTTCAGCACCTTCTTCGGCGCGGACATCATCGCGCGGATCGCAGCGGCCTCGTCCTCGGCGGCCTTGCGGCGTTTGGCCAGATCGAGCGCGCGTTGCTTGTCTTCATCGACCACATCGGCGGCCTTGATGACGCGCAGCTGCGGCTTCGCAGGCTCGGCAGGCGGGGCCGCCACAGGCGCGGCGGCACTCGCTTCAGCAGCCCTCGCTTCAGAGACAAGCGCCGTTGCAGGGGCACCGTCGGTGCGGGCCGCTTCGGCAATCACCGCAGCCGCGGCGGCCGCAGCTTTCTGGGCTTCGGCTTCGGCGCGTGCGGTCGCTTCGGCCGCCTCACGTTCGGCACGTTCCTTTTCGTCGCGCAGGCGCTGGCGTTCGGCCAGTTCGGCCTCCTGCTGGCGCAGCAATTCGGCCTGCGCCTGCGCTTCGTTTTCGAGGCGCATCAACTCAGCGGTGTCGATCTCCGGCACCTCCGCGGCGTCGGCCGTCCCCGGCGCGTCATCGCGCTTGATGAAGGTGCGCTTCTTGCGCACCTCGACCTGGATGGTGCGTGCCTTGCCGCTGGAATCCGCCTGCTTGATCTCGCTGGTCGATTTGCGCGTCAGTGTGATCTTCTTGCGCTCGGCGCCTGCGGTGCCATGGGTGGCACGCAGGTAGTCGAGCAACCGCTCCTTGTCGGAGTCGGTCAGGGCATCGTCCGTCGACGCCTTGCTGACCCCGGCAGACTGCAATTGATCGAGCAGTGCAGCGGCGGGGCGGTTCAGCTCGGCGGCGAGTTGGGCGACGGTGGTCACAGCCATTGTGGAATCCTTGCTTCGGGTCTAGCGGCGCAGCGTGCGTGTGTAGGGAGGTCGAGGGCTTGAAAGAAGTTCAGGTGGTGAACCAGTGTTCACGCGCCTTCATGATCAGCGACTTGGCCTTTTCATCTTCCATGCCAGAGATTTCAATCAGTTCGTCGACCGCCAGATCGGCCAGGTCGTCGCGGGTGTGCACACCCCCGTCGGCCAGCTTCGGGATCAGCTCCGGGTCCAAGCCTTCGAGGTCGCGCAGGTCCTGCGACACGTCGCTGACGCTTTCCTCGCGGGCGATTTCCATCGTCAGCAGCGCGTCCTTGGCGCGGGTGCGCAGCTCGTTGACGGTGTCTTCGTCGAAGCCTTCGATCTCGAGCATTTCCTGCATCGGAACGTAGGCGACTTCCTCCAGGCTGGAGAAACCTTCGGCGATCAGGATGTCGGCAACTTCGGCATCGACGTCGAGCTTGTCGACGAACAGTTTGCGCACCACGTCGCTCTCACCGGCCTGCTTCACCGACGACTCTTCGGCCGTCATGATGTTGATGCGCCAGCCGGTCATCTCGGAGGCCAGCCGCACGTTCTGGCCGCCGCGGCCGATCGCGATCGCGAGATTTTCCTCGTCGACCACCACGTCCATCGCGTGCCGGTCTTCGTCGACGACGATCGACTGCACATTTGCCGGCGCCAGCGCGCCGATGACGAACTGCGCCGGGTCTTCCGACCACAGCACGATGTCGACTCGCTCGCCGGCCAGTTCGTTGGTGACGCCGTTGACGCGCGAGCCGCGCACGCCGACGCAGGTGCCGATCGGGTCGACGCGCTTGTCATGCGACTGCACCGCGATCTTGGCGCGCGAGCCCGGGTCGCGGGCGCAGGACTTGATCTCCAGCAAGCGCTGTTCGATCTCGGGCACTTCCTGGGCGAACAGCTCGATCATGAACCCAGGCGCGCTGCGCGACAGGATGATCTGCGGGCCGCGCAGCGTGGCATCGACTTCGAGCATGTAGGCGCGGACGCGGTCTCCGATGCGCAGGTTTTCCTTCGGGATCATCTCGCTGCGGCGCAGCCGGCCTTCAACGCGGCCCGACTCGACGATGATGTCGCCCTTGTCTAAGCGCTTGACGGTGCCGACGAAGATTTTCTCGCCGCGCGACAGGAAGTCGTTGAGCAACTGCTCGCGCTCAGCGTCGCGGATCTTCTGCAGGATCACCTGCTTGGCCGCCTGCGCGCCGATGCGACCGATCGACACCGACTCGACCGACTCCTCGATGTAGTCATCGACCTCGATGTCGGCAATCTGCTCCAGCGCCTCGAAATGCAGGATCTCGGAATCGGGCAGCTGCAGGCCGGCCTCGTCGGCGACCACATGCCAGCGGCGGAAGGTCTCGTAGGCGCCGGTGTCGCGATCGACCGTGACCCGCATGTCGACTTCGCCGCCGTGCAGCTTCTTGGACGCTGACGCCAGCGCCGCCTCGACGGCGCCGAACACGACTTCGCGGTCCACGCTCTTCTCGCGCGAAATCGCATCCACCAGCATCAACAGTTCGCGATTCATCGTTTGCGGTCTCCATCCATTTCAGTAGCGGCCGACTCGACCTGCTCGGTCGGCTCTTGCACAGGCGCCGCAAACCGACGCCCCTTGAAATCCACCACCGGCACCAGCCGGGCTTCTCGCACTTCGTCGAAAGCAAAATCCAGCGCCTGATCGACACCATCGGCGTTGAACACCAGCCGCCAGCCCGCTTCCAATGACGCCAAGGGTTCCAGGACGCCCTGGAAGTGCTTGCGCCCCTTGAACGCCAGCTTCAGCGTCAGATCAATCCGCTCGCCGCTGAATCGCAGGAAATCGGCCGCCTTCTTCAGCGGCCGATCGAGCCCCGGAGACGAGACTTCCAGCCGCTCGTAGGCGCAGTTCTCGACTTCCAGCACGTGCTGCAATTGCCGGGTCACGCGCTCGCAGTCCTCGACCGTGATGAAACCGCTCTCAGCCGACACCGGAACCGTGGACGGGAGCTTGTCGATGTACACGCGCAACAGCCCCTTCGGGCTGCGCTCGGTGTCCACCAAGTCGTAACCCAGCCCGGTCACGGTTGTCTCAACGGCGTTCTGCCAGCTCATTCGCTATCGATTCCCTGCGCTATCAGTTCAATTCGACACATTCCGAACGGCCAAAAAAAATGGGCTGGATGAGTCCGCCCATGTTCTTGGTCTAACGTCTCGGAAAACCAGCATTGTAGCCTGCGAGGTGGGTACCGGCAACTCCCTGTGCTGTCGACTTCACCAGACTCGCCTCGGGCCGTCAGGCCCTGCCGCCTGCATGCCAGAATCCGCCGCCTTTGACAGCCTGGAACACATCATGGGATTTCTGACCGGCAAGCGTTTGTTGATCACCGGCGTGCTGTCGAACCGCTCGATCGCCTATGGCATCGCGCGGGCCTGCCACCGCGAGGGTGCCGAACTGGCGTTCAGCTACGTCGGCGAGCGCTTCAAGGAGCGCACCGCCACGCTGGCGGCCGACTTCGGCTCCGCGATGCTGTACGACTGCGATGTCGCCGACGACGCGCAGATCGAACGGCTGTTTGCGCAGCTGGGTGAGGTGTGGCCGGAATTCGATGGTTTCGTTCATTCGATCGGCTTTGCCACGCGTGAATCGATCGCCGGCGACTTCCTCGACGGCCTGTCGCGCGAAGCCTTCCGCATCGCGCATGACATCTCGGCCTACAGCTTCCCGGCGATGGCGAAAGCCGCTGCGCCCCGCCTGCGCGCGGGTTCGGCGCTGCTGACGCTGACCTACCTGGGCGCCTTGCGCGCGGTGCCGAACTACAACACGATGGGGCTGGCCAAGGCCTCGCTGGAAGCCAGCGTGCGCTACCTGGCAGAGAGCCTCGGGCCGCGCGGCGTGCGGGTCAACGGCATTTCGGCCGGGCCCATCAAGACCTTGGCCGCCTCGGGCATCAAGGGCTTCGGCAAGATCCTTGAGGTGGTCGAGAAGAACGCCCCGCTGCGCCGCAATGTGACGATCGACGACGTCGGCAACGTCGCTGCCTTCCTGCTGTCCGACTTGGCGGCCGGCGTGACATCGGAGATCACCTACGTCGACGGCGGCTTCAGCCACGCGATGGGTGGTGGTGACCTGCGCTGAACCGCGTTGGGCTGACCCACCGGGTCAGAGCTTGGATTTCACCAGCTCGTAGGTCTGCTCGGCCAGTGGCACCGCGCTGGCCAGCAGTGCATCGATCTCGGCACGGCAGGCGCTGGCGTAGGCCGCGTCCTTCAGGCTCGGCACGTTGATGCACACATTCAGTGCCGCGCTGCGCAGCGCCGCCTGCGCAGCCAGGGCGCCGACACCGGCGTCGCTGATCACATTGGTGTTGCCCACCTTCGCGGCGCGCAGCGCCAGGGCAATCACGTCGGCACTGGCGCGGGCGCAGGCCAGCGGTGCTTCGGTCGCTGCCTTCAGGCAGCTCTGAATGGCGGCGCTGCGTTGCGCCTTCTGCGCGTCGCTGTCTTTCGGCAGGCCATAGGCGGCCATCAGGCCATCGAAGGCGGCGATGTCTTCGGCGACCATGTCGGCCAGCCTGTGGCGCAGCGTTTCGGCGTCATCCAGCACCGCACGCATCTCGCCTTCGACCTCGGCGTAGTTTTTCTTGCCGATGGTCAGGTTGCACATCATGCTGACCAGCGCCGCGCCCATCGCACCCATGATGGCGGCGGCACTGCCGCCGCCGGGCGTGGCCGCGCCACTGGCGAGTCGGTCGAGGAACGTGGTGACGGGTTGTTCAACGATCATGGTGTTCTCCGGCTCAGACCATCGATTTGGCTTTGGCATAGATCGCCTCGGCGTCCAGCACCTGGTCGGGTGCCTCGAACAACTGGGCGATGCAGGCGCGGTGCACCGCCAGCTTGACCGCGCCGAAGCCGATCGCGCCCCAGCAAATCTTGCCTTCGCGCTCGACGCCGCGGTCCATCAGGTCGATGCCTTCCAACCCCAGCGGCGGCGTCGCGTTCGCATCGGCCATCAGCAGGATCGTCGGGTTGTGCTTCCAGTCGGCCTCGCGCAGCAGCACCGAACTGGCCGCACCCGTGGCGAACACGATCTGCGCGCCCTCGCAAGCTTTGGCACGCGCATCGAAATCGGGCGCCGCGATGGCGCCCACCTCGATGCCGAAGGCGGCCTTCAAGTGATCGGCGACCTTTTGGGCGTTGTCCAGCGTGCGCGAGGTGATGGCGACCAGCGCGCCCTCCTTCGCCAGCATCACCGCCGCGCGCTGCCCGACCGGGCCGGTGCCCGCCAGGATCACCGCGCGCTTGCCGGCCACGCTGCCGCCCGCGCTCTTGAGTACGCACGCCACGGCGGCCGCAGCGGTGGTGTTCGAGCCATTGCTGTCGAGCATCACCGAGACGCGGAAGTTCGAGAAAAACTTCTTGCGCACCGCCTTCAGCAAGGCTTCGCCTGCGGCCAAGTTGCTGCCGCCAACGAACAGCGCGGTGTGCTTCTTGTCTTTCGGCGCGCGGGTGAAGATCGCGCCATCGACCAATGCGCCGACGTTGTCGGGCGTGATGCCGCCGTAGGCCATCACATGGTCGGCACCGCCGTCGTAGCCGACCACGGTGTCGAACACCGCCGGAATCGCGTCGGTGTCCAGCTGGAACAGGAGTTTCTTCATGGGGTTCTCTCGGTGGCTTCGCCGGTCACCAGGTTCTGCGGGGTGCCTTGGACAAACAACTCGACATTGTCGATGAGCTGATCGGCGAGGCCCTGCATGGCGTCTTTGGACGCCCAGGCCACGTGCGGCGTCAGCATGAAGTTCGGCAGCCGCAGATCCACCAGCAGGTTGCCCTGCGTCGGCGGCTCGGTGGTCAGCACGTCGAATCCGGCACCGGCAATCCCCCCTTCAGTGAGCGCCGTGGCCAGCGCCGATTCATCGACCAGCCCGCCACGCGCGGTGTTGATCAGGATCGCGTTGCGCTTCATCCGGCGCAACTGCTCGGGCCCGATCAAGTAACGGGTGGCCGGTGTCAGAGGGCAGTGCAGCGAGATCACGTCGGCCTCGGCCAGCACCTGGTCCAGCGGCGTGCGATCAGCGCGTGCCAGTGCGCCGGGCGTGATGTCGGCAAACAGCACCCGCATGCCGAAGGCGCGCGCCAGTGCCGCGGTGCCCTGCCCCAGCGCCCCGCCGCCGATGATGCCCATCGTGCTGCCGTGCAGGTCGCCGATCGGGTGGTCGAAGAAGCAGAACTGCTCAGACTGCTGCCAGCGGCCACGCTCCACATCGGCGCGGTAGGCGAACAGGCTGCGGCGCAGCGCCAAAACCAGCGCGAACACATGCTCCGGCACCGTGTGCACCGCGTAGTTGCGGATGTTGCACACCGCGATGCCGCGTTCGCGGCAGGCAGCGACATCGACGATGTCGTGGCCGGTGGCCGCCACCGCGATCAACTTCAGCTTTGGCAACTGGGCGAGCGCTTCGGCATGCAACGGCGACTTGTTGGTCATCGCGATGGTGGCGTCGCGCAGACGCGCCACCGTCTGCTCAGCCGAGGTCGTGGCGTGTTCTGCCCAGGTGTGGTCGAAGGCCGGACGGCGCAGCGTGGCCTGCAGCGTCGAGCGGTCGAGGAAGACCAGGTGTTCGGTCATGAGCAGTGGGGCGTCAGCGGTGCATAGGCGGGAACTCAGCGGATGATCGCGCGATTCACGCAACAGGCTCGATCAAAATCCCGCGCTGGCGTCTCGTCGCCACACCCTTGCCACCAGGACTGCCATGAGCTTCACCCGCATCCAGCCCGCCACGCCCCGCCTCAGCCGCACCGAGCTGGCAGTGCCGGGGTCGAAACCGCATCTGTTCGAGAAGGCCGCGGGGTCGGCTGCGGACAGCGTGTTCCTCGACTGCGAGGACGCGGTGTCGCCTGAGGACAAGGACCAGGCACGGCTCAACATCATCGCCGCGCTCAACGACATAGCCTGGGGCGACAAGACCGTGATGGTGCGCATCAACGGCCTGGACACCCACCACATGTACCGCGACGTGATCGACATCGTCGAGGGCTGCCCGCGGCTCGACATGATCCTGATCCCGAAGGTCGGCGTCGCGGCCGACATCTATGCAGTGGACGTGCTGGTGTCGCAGATCGAGTCGGCCAAGCAGCGCAGCAAGCACATCGGCTTCGAAGCGCTGATCGAGACCGCGCTCGGCATGGCGAATGTGGAAGCGATCGCGCAATCCTCGAAGCGGCTGGAGGCGATGAGCTTCGGCGTGGCCGACTACGCCGCCTCGACACGCGCGCGCACCACCGGCATCGGCGGCGTTCACGCCGACAGCGCGGTGCTGAGCCATCCCGACGACCACGGCCAGCGCCACACCCACTGGACCGACCCCTGGCATGCGGCGCAAACGCGCATGCTGATCGCCTGCCGCGCCTACGGCCTGCGTCCGATCGACGGGCCCTACGGCGACTTCAGCGACCCGGAGGGTTTCCTCTCAGCGGCGAAGCGCGCGGCGGTGCTGGGCTACGAAGGCAAGTGGGTGATCCACCCGTCGCAGATCGACCCGGCGAACACCGTCTACACGCCGACCGAAGCCGAAGTGCAGCAGGCGCGCCGCATCATCGAGGCGATGCAGCATGCCCGACAGCAGGGCCTGGGCGCGGTGTCGCTCGACGGCCGGCTGATCGACACGGTGAACATCCTGATGGCCGAAAACCTGCTTGCCAAGGCCGAGGCGATTGCCGCGCGCTGAAGCCACCCCGCGCGATACCGACCCTTCAACATAAGCACCCCATGGCTTCCGACCTCGACATCGCGCAGCACGCCACGATGCAGCGCATCACCCAGGTGGCCGAGCGCATCGGCATCCCCGAAGACGCGCTCGAACCCTATGGCCACTACAAGGCGAAGATTTCGCTGGAATACCTGGACAGCCTGAAAGGCCGCCACGACGGCAAGCTGATCCTGGTAACCGCCATCAGCCCGACGCCCGCCGGCGAAGGCAAGACCACCACCACCGTGGGCCTGGGCGATGCGCTGAACCGCATCGGCAAGAAAACGATGAT
>JANMXL010000144.1:0-2014 GCA_031380885.1 Burkholderiales bacterium
ATCGCCGCCCCCGCGCCGACACCTGACGAAATCTGGCTGTGCGAGCACCCGCCGGTCTACACCCAGGGGCTGGCCGGCCGGGCTGAGCACCTGCGCGATGTCGGCGGCATCCCGGTGATCCAGACCAACCGCGGCGGCCAGGTCACCTATCACGGGCCCGGTCAGGTGGTGGCCTATCCGCTGATCGACCTGAAGCGGCTGGGCATCTACGTCAAGGAATACGTCTACCGCCTCGAACATTGCGTGCTGCAGACGCTGGAGTCTGTCGGCGTCACCGGCCACCGGGTGCCGGGCGCGCCAGGCATCTATGTGCGGCTGGGCGATCCGTTCGGCCATGCGCCGCTGGAGCGGCTGCCGCCGAGCGAGCGGCTGGGCGTGGCCGCGCCCGATGCGTTCAAGGGGCTGGGCAAGATTGCTGCGCTCGGCATCAAGGTCAGCCGCCATTTCACTTACCACGGCGTGGCGCTGAACGTGGCGATGGATCTGGAGCCCTTCCAGCGCATCGACCCCTGCGGCTACGCCGGCCTCGCCACGGTCGATCTGGCTACACTCGGCGTCCATGTCGATGTGGCGGACGTGGCGCAGCAATTCGGCGCCCGGCTCGCCGCCCATCTGGCGCCCTGACGGCCGCGCGCGACCGGCGCTGCCGTTCCTCGAAAGACCGAGATGCCCTCCGATTCGCTGACCCCCGTCGTCGCCGACGCCACCCCGAACGCCAACGCCTACGACGCCAGCGCGAAGCAGAAATCGCAGGCGAAGACCTCGCGCATCCCGATCAAGATCGTGCCGGCCGAGACGCTGAAGAAGCCGGACTGGATCCGCGTCAAGGCGGGTTCGGCCAGCAGCCGCTTCTACGAGATCAAGCAGATCCTGCGCGAGCACCAGTTGCACACCGTCTGCGAGGAAGCCTCGTGCCCGAACATCGGCGAGTGCTTCGGCAAGGGCACGGCGACCTTCATGATCATGGGCGACAAGTGCACCCGCCGCTGCCCGTTCTGCGATGTCGGCCACGGCCGGCCCGATCCGCTGGACGCGAACGAGCCCCTCAATCTGGCGAAGACGATCGCCGCGCTGAAGCTGAACTATGTCGTCATCACCAGCGTCGACCGCGACGACCTGCGCGATGGCGGCGCCGCGCACTTCGTCGACTGCATCCGGCAGACGCGGGCGCTGTCGCCGGCCACCCGCATCGAGGTGCTGGTGCCTGATTTCCGCGGCCGCGACGACCGCGCACTCGACATCCTGAAGGCCGCCCCGCCCGACGTGATGAACCACAACCTGGAAACCGCGCCGCGCCTGTACAAGGAAGCGCGGCCCGGCAGCGATTACGCCTTCAGCCTGAACCTGCTGAAGAAATTCAAGGCACTGCACCCCGGCGTGCCGACCAAGAGCGGGCTGATGGTCGGCCTGGGCGAGACCGACGAAGAAATCCTGCAGGTGATGCGCGACATGCGCGCGCACCACATCGACATGCTGACGATCGGTCAGTACCTCGCCCCCAGCGGCCACCACCTGCCGGTGCGCCGCTACGTGCACCCGGACACCTTCCGCATGTTCGAGGCCGAGGCGGTGAAGATGGGCTTCACCCACGCCGCCGTCGGTGCGATGGTGCGCAGCAGCTACCACGCGGATCAGCAGGCGCATGCGGCCGGTGTGGCGGGGGTGGAGTCTCCGGGCCTGCCCCGCTGAGTCGACCGACAGCGCAGCGCTTCAAGGCTGTGCAGCTGCCGCTCGATCGATGTGTGCCTGGCTGAGCAGCCAAGTCAACTGAGCGGTGGGGGCCGACGTTCTACCGGGCAGGGTGCGCTGCCAGTGATGCACACTGCGGCCAGCGCCAACCCACCCACGGTCATCAGGAGGCATCTATGCAACGCAGAAAATTCACCATCGGTTTGTTGTCGGGTGCCGCACTGTCGGGCCTTGCTGCGCCGTCGGCGCAGGCAGGGTCTTTGTTCAGCTCGCTCAGCGAAGGCGATGCCGCCTCGGGCATCCGTGCGGCGCTGGAGCGCGGTGC
>JANMXL010000153.1:0-3147 GCA_031380885.1 Burkholderiales bacterium
CCAGCCACCCTCCTTGAACAGCACGGCCCGCGCGAGGCCATGGACTACGACGTGGTGGTGGTCGGCGGCGGGCCGGCCGGGCTCGCAACAGCCATCCGCATCAAGCAGCTGGCGCAGGTGCAGGGCCCCGAGATCTCGGTCGTGGTGCTGGAAAAAGGCTCGGAGCCGGGCGCGCACATCCTCAGCGGCGCGGTGATGGACCCGCGTGCGCTGGCCGAGCTGTTCCCGAACTGGAAGGAACTCGGCGCGCCGCTGGATCAGTCCGTCACCGACGACGAGTTCCTTTTCCTCACGCGCGACGGCGCCACCAAAACCCCGCACGCGCTGCTGCCCGAGTGCTTTCACAACGAAGGCAATTACGTCATCAGCCTGGGCAGTGTCACGCGCTGGCTGGGCCAGCAGGCCGAGGCGCTGGGCGTCGAGATCTTCCCCGGCTTCGCGGCGGCCGAGGTGCTCTACAACGATGCTGGCGCGGTCAAAGGCGTAGCCACCGGCAACTTGGGGCTGGGCAAGGACGGCGAGCCGACTGCCAACTTCCAGCTCGGGATGGAGTTGCACGCGAAGTACACCGTGTTCGCCGAAGGCTCGCGCGGGCACCTGGGCCGGCAGCTGATTTCACGCTTCAAGCTCGATGCCGGGCGCGATCCGCAAGCCTACGGCCTGGGCATCAAGGAGCTGTGGGAAATCGACCCGGCTAAACATCACCCCGGCCGCGTGACGCACACCGCCGGCTGGCCGCTGGACAGCCAAACCTACGGTGGCGCCTTCCTGTACCACCTGCCCAACAACCAGGTCACGCTGGGCTTCATCACCGGGCTGGACTACAGCAACCCGTGGCTCAGCCCGTTCGAGGAAATGCAGCGCTGGAAGACGCACCCTGCGATCCGCCGCGTGCTCGAAGGCGGCAAGCGCGTAGGCTATGGCGCGCGCTCGATCACCGCCGGCGGCCTGCTGAGCCTGCCGAAGACGGTGTTCCCCGGTGGCGCGCTGGTCGGCTGCGAGGCCGGCTATTTGAACGTCAGCCGCATCAAGGGCAGCCATGCGGCCATTAAGAGCGGCATGCTGGCAGCAGACGCCATCTTCGACGCCCTCGCCAACGGCCGGCAGCACGACGAACTGGCCGCCTACCCCGACGCGTTCAAGCAAAGCTGGCTGCACGACGAGCTGGACCGCACGCGAAACTTCAAGCAATGGTTCAAGAAGGGCCTGTGGGTCGCCACGCTGATGAACGGCATCGAGCAATGGCTGCTGCCGAAGCTGGGCATCCAATCGCCGCCGTGGACGATTCACCACCACGTGGCCGACCACCAGACCTTGAAGCCGGCGGCCGACTGCCCTCGCATCGACTACCCGAAGCCCGACGGCAAGATCACCTTCGACCGGCTCAGCAGCGTGTTCATCAGCAACACCAATCACGAAGAGAACCAGCCGGCGCACCTGACACTGAAGGACAGCGGCGTGCCAGTGCGCATCAACCTCGCCACCTACGCCGGGCCGGAGGGCCGCTACTGCCCGGCGGGGGTGTATGAGTACGTGAAGAACCCGGACGGCACCGACCGCCTGCAGATCAACGCGCAGAACTGCGTGCACTGCAAGACCTGCGACATCAAGGACCCGACGCAGAACATCGTCTGGGTCACGCCTGAGGGCGGCGGCGGGCCGAATTACGCCGGGATGTAGTCGCGCGCCGCGGGTAGCGATGCGCCCGCTGCTAAACTTTCGGCTTGCTAGGAGAGCGTTCGATGGCCCACCGCCATCGGGCCGCCGAAGGCGCACGGTGACCTGGAAACGGATCGCTCCAACGCTCAGGCAAAAGGACTGGCAACACGCCGACCGCAAGGGCGGCGTTCCTCACTGAAGAGAGGCCCACCCCGAGTGGGTCCACCGAAGGGGCAAGCGTTCGGCCGAGCCACGGCGAACGTCAATCTCTCAGGTAAAGCGGACAGCGAGGGCAACGTTGGCCATGCATTTCACCGATGCAGGGCCGATCGATCCATTGCCCCTGGGAACGCTGATGTCCGCGCCGTCGCCTGAATCTGAACTGCTGACCACCCCGCTGCACGCGCTGCACCTCGAACTTGGCGCGCGCATGGTGCCGTTCGCCGGCTACAGCATGCCCGTGCAGTACCCCGCAGGCCTGATGGCCGAGCACCTGCACTGCCGCGCATCGGCCGCGCTGTTCGACGTGTCGCACATGGGTCAGTTGAGACTCACCGGCGCCGACTCCGCCGCCGCGCTGGAATCGCTGCTGCCGATCGACGTGATCGGCATGGTCGATGGCCAGCAGCGCTACGGCTTCTTCACCAACAAGCACGGCGGCATCCTCGACGATCTGATGCTGACGCGCAGCGTGGTCGATGGCCAGAGCGAATGGCTGCTGATCGTCAACGCCGCCAACAAGGCCGCCGACACCGCGCTGCTGCAGTCGCGCATCGGGCAACGCTGCAGCGTACAGCCGCGCCCCGACCTCGCACTGCTGGCCTTGCAGGGCCCGCAGGCCGTGACCGCGCTGGCGAGGCTGAACCCGGCTGTCGCGAACCTGACCTTCATGACCGGCGCGGCCGTGACGCTGAACGGCGCGCCCTGCTTCGCCACCCGCTCCGGCTACACCGGCGAAGACGGTTTCGAGATTTCGGTACCAGTGGCCCAGGCCGAGGCCTTGGCCCGCGCGCTGCTGGCGCAGCCCGAAGTGCGCCCGGCTGGCCTTGGCGCGCGCGACACGCTGCGCCTCGAAGCCGGCCTGTGCCTGCATGGCAACGACATCGATGCGCAGACCACGCCGGTCGAAGCCGGCCTGCTGTGGGCGATCCAGAAGGTGCGCCGTGCCGGTGGCGCGCGCGCGGGTGGCTATCCGGGCGCAGCGGTCATCGACGCACAGATCGCTGCGGGCGCAACACGTCGGCGCGTTGGTCTGGTCGGCCTCGACCGCGCGCCGGTGCGACCAGGCACTGCGATCGTGAACGCGGTCGGCGCCCCACTCGGCACCGTCACCAGCGGCACGCTCGCCCCCACCGCCAACCGGCCGATCGCCATCGCCTACCTGCCAACGGCGCACACCGCACTCGACCACGAGGTCTGCGCTGAAGTGCGCGGCAAGCGCTTGCCGATGCGCATCACCGCCCTGCCCTTCGTGCCGCACCGCTACGT
>JANMXL010000168.1:0-5347 GCA_031380885.1 Burkholderiales bacterium
CACGTCGCCGGTGGACGCGGTGCGCTGGGTCTGCGAAGTGCTGGAAGGCCTGGCCTTTGCACACGAGTCCGGCGTGGCCCACCACGACCTGCAGCTGCACAGCCTGCAGATCAACGAGTCGGGCCGTGTGCAGGTGATGGCGCTGGCCACTGCCAGCGGCCAGGGCACGCCAGCGATCGATCCGCCCAAGCGCGGTGCCGATCACGCAACACTGGTCGAGGCCGACGCCTTGCGCGCCCAGCGCGAAGCCGCCGAGCGCGATGTGCTCGCCTGCGGCCTGCTGCTGCACCAGCTGCTCAGCGGCGCGCCGGTGCTCGACGAACCCGACATCTCCAAGGCCCTGCGCCGCCTGCCGCCGTTCGGCCGCGAGCTGGTCCGACTGCCATGGAACACGGTGCATCCGATCCCCGAGGCCTTGCGCGCGATCGCCAACCGCAGCACCGCCGGACAAGCCCGCCAGCGCTACCTCAGTGCCCGCACTTTCCTGCGCGCGCTGCAGGGCTGGCTGGAGGCCGAAGCATTGGGTGGCGACGGCCCGCTCGAACTGATGCTGGACCGCCTGCGCACCGTGGGCGCCTTGCCCGCGCTGGCCGGCATGAGTGGCCGTGTCGAGCGTTTAGCGGCAATGGACGGCCACCACACCGAGGAGATCTCGCACCACATCCTGCGCGACATGGCCTTGACCTTCGAGCTGCTGCGCGAGGTCAACTCGGCGCACGTGCAAGGCACCCAGGCGTCGGGCGCGGCGCCGGTACTGACGATCCGCCGCGCGATCGCGCTGATCGGCTTGAACGGCGTGCGGCAGGCCGCCAACAGCCTGCGACAGTGGCCTGGCCCGCTGTCGGAAACCGGTGCGCTGGCCTTGCGCGCGCTGATGGACCAGGTTCGCCTGGCCGGCTACACCGCGCAGGCCCTGCGGCCGGCCGGCTACGACGCCGAGGTGGTGTACCTGGTGACCGTGCTGCAGAACCTGGGACGGCTGCTGGCGCAGTACCACTTCCCTGACGAATACGAACAGATCCGCGTGCTGATGCGCAGCCTGCCGCCGCCTGCCGATGCGCTGAAGGGCACGCTGGCCACGCCGGGCTGGACCGAGTCGGACGCCTCGTTCGCCGTGCTGGGCATCGACATCGAAGCGCTCGGCGCCGCAGTGGCGCGCCACTGGGGCCTGGGCGACGAGATGCTGCACATGATCCGTCGCCTGCCGACCGACCTGCCGGTGCGCGCGCCGGACACCGACGCCGACTTGCTGCGCATCACCGCGAGCGCGGCCAACGAGGCGGTCGACGCCGCATCGAACCCCTCAGCAGAACCTGCAACCCCGACTGCCCGGACCAAGGCCGTGCGCGGCGGTGCACTACGCCAATCGGTCGCGATGCGCTATGTGCGCAGCCTCGGCCTGACGCCAAAACTCGTGCAGGAGGCGCTGGTCGCCGCGGGCGAAGCCCTGCGCACCGGCACGCCGATCCAGACCGCCGCGCCGCGCGAAGACACGCCGCCAGTCGCCGAAAATCCTGCCGAGACAGCAAGCTGACATCGGTCTGATGGCGTTCGATGCGGCCGACGCTGTTCGGCCATCGGGCACGACCCATTGATTAAGATCCGCGCACCGCGTCGCGGCGATCAACCCATCGATTCGACGAACACCCACTCAGTGCAAGCAAATCAGCCCCCGAGCCCGTGGCGCCTCAGCGTGGCGCCGATGATGGAGTGGACCGACAGCCACTGCCGCAGCTTCCATCGGCTGCTGACGAAGCGCGCGCGGCTGTACACCGAGATGGTGACCACCGGCGCCTTGATCCACGGCGATGTGGCACGCCACCTTGATTTCAACGCCGAGGAGCATCCGGTGGCTCTGCAGCTCGGCGGCAGCGAGCCGGCCGACCTGGCGCATTGCGCGCGGCTGGCCGAGCAATGGGGCTACGACGAGGTGAACCTGAACTGCGGCTGCCCGAGCGAGCGGGTGCAGCGAGGTGCGTTCGGCGCCTGCCTGATGGCCGAACCCGCGCTGGTGGCCGACGGTGTGAAGGCGATGCGCGATGCGGTATCGATCCCGGTGACGGTGAAGCACCGCATCGGCATCGACCGCGGTGAAAGCTACGACTTCGTGCGCGACTTCGTCGGCACGCTGGCCGCTGCGGGCTGCGAGGTGTTCATCGTGCATGCGCGCAATGCGTGGTTGAAGGGCTTGAGCCCGAAAGAAAACCGCGAGGTGCCGCCGCTGCGCTACGAGCTGGTGTATCGGTTGAAGCGCGACTTCCCGGCGCTGACCGTGGTGCTCAACGGCGGCGTGACGACCGACGCGCAGATCACCGAACACCTGCAGCACGTCGATGGCGTGATGCTGGGCCGCGAGGCGTATCACCACCCGTGGTGGCTGGCCGGCTGGGACGAATTGCATTTCGGCGACGCACCATCGGTGCTGGATCGCAATGCGGTCGAGGCCGCGATGGTGGCGTACATGGACCGCCTGGTGGCAAATGGCGAGCCGTGGTCGCGTGCCTCGCGGCACATGCTGGGGCTGTGGAACGGCACGCCCGGCGCGCGGCATCGGCGGCAGGTGTGGTCGGACCACCGGCGCAAGGCCGATGCACCGGCAGCGGTGTCGCAGGCGGCGCGGTCCGTCTCAAACGATCAGCAGCTTCAGAACGCAGCCGCGTAGCGCGCCATCTCCCACGGGCTGACGTGGCGCGCGTAATCGGTCCACTCGTCACGCTTGAGGCGGATGAACTCGCGCGACAGCGTGTCGCCGAGGGCAGCGCGTATCACCTCATCGCCTTCCAGCGCATCGAGGGCCGCTGACAGGCTCTGCGGCAGCACCGCGATGCCGCGTTCGCGGATCTGCGACAGGCTCAGCTGGAACAGGTCGTCGGTGCAGGCCGGGCCCGCATCGAGCTGGCGGTCGATGCCGTCGAGGCCGGCGGCGATCAGCGCGGCGGTGGCCAGATAGGGGTTCGCCGATGCATCGGGCACGCGCCATTCAATGCGGCCCTTCAGCGTGCGAACCAGCGCGGTGCGGTTGTTCGGCCCGTGCGCGACATAGGCCGGTGCCCAGGTGGTGCCGGTGATCGATTCGCCGACGGTCAAACGCTTGTAGCTGTTGACCGTGGGCGCGGCGATCGCGCACAGCGCGTCGGCATGGTGCAGCACACCGGCCGTGAACTGGCGGCCGATCAGTGACAGGTCTTGCGACGCATCGTCGAACACGCAGCGCGCATCGAGCGTGGTGCGGCCCGCGCAGGCCGCGTTCCACAGCGACGCATGGAAATGCATCCCGCTGCCGGGCTGGTTGGCGAACGGCTTGGGCATCATCGAGAACACCATGCCGTGCTGCTCGGCCAGCGTGTGCGCGGCCAGCTTGAAGAGCATCAGGTGGTCGGCGCTGGTGAGCGCGTCGGCATGGTGGAAGTTCAGCTCGTACTGGCCGTGCGCGTCTTCATGGTCGATCTGGAACACATTGAGCCCGCAGCGCGTCAGGCCGTCGGCCAGCTGGTGCAGGAACTCGCGTTGGCGCGGCAGGCTTTTCAGGTCATACGACGGTTTGTCTAGACGATCGTGTGGGTCGGCCGGTTCGAAGCCATCGGCGGTGCGGCGCAGCAGGAAGAATTCTGGCTCGATGCCAGTGCGCAAGGCCCAGCCGCGCTCGGCGAGGCGCGCGAGTTGCCGCTTCAGCACCTGGCGCGGGCAGGCGTCGAAGGGCTCGCCTGCCACGTAGCCGTCGCAGACCACACGCGCGATGCCAGGCATCCACGGCAGGGCGCGCACGGTGTCGATCTGGCCTCGGCCGTAGTACTCGGCGCGTGGCCCGGTGCGCGGCAGCCCGGTGCCCCAGATCGACGGGCCGGCGAAGCCGACGCCTTCGGACATCAGCAGTTCGAGCTGGTTCAACGGCACCAGCTTGCCGCGCGCGACGCCGTGAATGTCGGTGAACTGCGCCAGCAGGCTGTGCACGCCGTCGGCGGCAAGGCGTTCGCGCAGAGACTGAAAGGTCGCAGGCGTGATGTCGGCCGTGGGCGCTTTCATGGCCTCAGGCGGGCCGGACGGCATCGCGCAAGGCCGCGGTCAGCATGCCCAGCGCTTCGTCGAAATGTGCCGTCGGAATCGTCAGCGGGAACATGAAACGAACGACGTTCCCGTAGACACCGCACGTGAGCAGGATCAGGCCATGCTTCAACGCGGCCATCTGCACGCGCCTGGTGAAGTCGGCATCGGGTTGGCTGGCCCCCACGTCGCTTCGCTTCTGCCCCCAGGAACCGGAAGGGTCCCCTTCGTGACCCTTGGGGCGCAGCCCGCCTTGGGGCGGCCCGGCGTCGGGCTGGCCGCTGCCGACGCGGTTGAACTCGACCGCAACCATGCCGCCGAGCCCGCGCACATCGGCGATCTGTGGCACCTCGGCGCGCATACCGTTCAGCAGCACCTTCAACCGGTCGCCGAGCTGCTGGCCGCGTTCAGGCAGGCCTTCTTCGGCCATCACGTCGATCACCGCATGCGCCGCCGCGATCGCCACCGGGTTGCCAGCGTAGGTGCCACCGAGGCCACCGGGGTTCGGCGCGTCCATGATGTCGGCGCGCCCGGTGACCGCCGACAGTGGCAGGCCGGCGGCCAGCGATTTCGCGCTGATCAGGATGTCCGGCACCACGTCGAAGTGCTGCATCGCGAACAGCTTGCCAGTGCGGCCGAAGCCCGTCTGCACCTCGTCGGCAATCATCACGATGCCGTGCTCGTCACACAGCTCGCGCAGCCACTGCACGGCCGCCGGCTGGATCACGTTGAAGCCACCTTCGCCTTGCACCGGCTCGAAGATGATCGCAGCCACGCGACTGGGTTCGATGTCGGCCTTGAACAGCTGATATACCGCCTTTTTCACCTCGTCGAGGTTCGCGCAGTGGCAAGGAAACGGCACGTGGTACAGCTCGGGCGGGAAGGGCCCGAACTGCGCCTTGTACGGTTGCACCTTGCCAGTGAGCGCGACGGCGAACAGGCTGCGGCCGTGGAAGGCGCCACTGAAGGCAATGACGCCAGCGCGCTTGGTGTGGGCGCGGGCGATCTTGATCGCGTTCTCGACCGCCTCGGCGCCGGTGCTGAACAGGGCCGTTTTCTTCATGTGATTGCCGGGCGTCAGCGCGTTCAGCTTCTCGGCCAGCGCGATGTAGCCTTCATACGGCACGACCTGGTAGCAGGTGTGGGTGAAGCGCTTCAACTGCGCCTCGATCGCCGTGATGACCTTCGGGTGGCGGTGGCCGGTGTTCATCACCGCGATGCCGCCAGCGAAGTCGATGTAGCGGCGGCCTTCAATGTCCCACAGCTCGGCATTCTCGGCGTGGTCGGCGAAGAAGGCGCCCATCAC
>JANMXL010000181.1:0-49492 GCA_031380885.1 Burkholderiales bacterium
CTGAGCGCGCGCCGCCATGGCACGTCTGCCGCGCTCCGTGGTGGCGGGTCTGCCGCACTTCGTCATTCAACGTGGTTTGAATGGGCAGGCCGTTTTTCACGACGACCTCGACCGCATCGCCTATCGCCAGGCACTGGTGCAGGCGTCTCGTGAAGCCGGTGTCGCGGTGCATGGCTATGGGCTGTGCCGAGACGAGGTGCGCTTGCTGGTGACGCCGTCGGCGCCGCAGTCGCTCTCCACGATGATGCAAAGCGTCGGCCGTCGATACGTCCGCACCTTCAATCAGCGGCATGGCCGCAACGGCACACCCTGGGAAGGGCGGTTCCGATCCACGGTCATCGACGCCCCGGATTGGTTCATGCGCTGCCTGCAATGCGCCGAAACCTGCGCCGCCGATGACCCGAGCGACACCGAGTCCGCGTTGCTGGCTGGCGCTGACAACTGTTCGAGCGCCGGACACCACCTCGGGCGGCGGATCGACGAGTGGATCGCCGAGCACGCATTGTTCTGGGCGATCGGCAACACACCGTTCGATCGCGAGGGCGCTTACCGTCGTGTGCTGGCACACCCGCTGTCGGCCAGTGCCATCGACGCCATCCGCAGCGCCACGCTGAAAGGGTGGGCGCTGGGCAGCCCCGCGTTCGCGAAATCGATCGGGGCGCTGACCGGGCGACGCCACGAACCTTTGGCCCGAGGCCGGCCCGCACTCGACAGCAAAGTCGCACGGCGCGTCGATTGATCTGGCCCCATTTATAAACGAGCGCTTGACTGGTACTTTATAAATAGGGTCAGACCCTGTTTTAAGTTCTTGGCATGCTCACTGCGGCGCGCTAGGATTAACCCTCCCCATGCACCTCAGGAGCTCGCGATGCACCAGGCCGCGCCAAGAAACACCCTGCAAGACGAACGCACGCTGGCTGCGGAGCACGGGCTGTATCAACCCAGCCAGGAGCACGACGCCTGCGGCGTCGGCTTTGTCGCGCACATCAAGGGCATCAAGGCGCACTCGATCGTCGAGCAGGGTCTGAAGATCCTCGAAAACCTCGATCACCGCGGTGCGGTCGGTGCCGACAAGCTGATGGGCGACGGTGCGGGCATCCTGATCCAGATTCCCGATGAGCTGTACCGCGCCGAAATGGCGGCGCAAGGCATCGAACTGCCAGCGCCTGGCGAGTACGGCGTCGGCATG
The DNA here is from genome assembly GCA_031380885.1 of Burkholderiales bacterium. Classification (GTDB taxonomy): domain Bacteria; phylum Pseudomonadota; class Gammaproteobacteria; order Burkholderiales; family Burkholderiaceae_C; genus PBB1. The sequence continues at coordinate 1,190 of JANMXL010000181.1, forward strand.
ATCTTCCTGCCGAAGGAACACGCCTCGCGCCTGGCCTGCGAACAGGAGTTGGTGCGTGCAGTGCGGGCCGAAGGCCAGGTGATGCTGGGCTGGCGCGACGTGGCGGTGGATGTCGACATGCCGATGTCGCCCACCGTGCGCGAGAAGGAGCCGGTGATCCGGCAGATCTTCATCGGCCGTGGCCCCGACGTGATCGTGCCCGACGCGCTGGAGCGCAAGCTGTACGTGATCCGCAAGACGGCATCGAGCGCCATCCAGCGGCTGAAGCTCACGCACAGCCACGAGTACTACGTGCCCAGCATGAGCTGCCGCACGATCATCTACAAGGGCCTGCTGCTGGCCAACCAGGTCGGCGTCTATTTCAAGGACCTGGCCGATCCCCGCACCACGTCTGCGCTCGCGCTGGTGCATCAGCGCTTCAGCACCAACACCTTCCCGGAGTGGCCGCTCGCGCACCCCTACCGCATGGTGGCGCACAACGGCGAGATCAACACCGTCAAGGGCAACTTCAACTGGATGCGCGCCCGCGAAGGCGTGATGAAGTCGCCGGTGCTGGGCGACGACCTGCAAAAGCTCTACCCGATCAGCTTCGAAGGCCAGAGCGATACCGCCACCTTCGACAACGCGCTCGAACTGCTGACGATGAGTGGTTATTCACTCGCGCACGCCGCGATGATGATGATCCCCGAGGCCTGGGAGCAGCACACGACGATGGACGAGCGCCGCCGCGCGTTCTACGAGTACCACGCCGCGATGCTGGAGCCGTGGGACGGCCCGGCCGCGATGGTGTTCACCGACGGCCGCCAGATCGGCGCCACGCTGGACCGCAACGGCCTGCGCCCGGCGCGCTATGTGGTGACCGATGACGACCTGGTGGTGATGGCGTCAGAGTCCGGTGTGCTGCCGTTCCCCGAAGAAAAGATCATCAAGAAGTGGCGCCTGCAGCCGGGCAAGATGTTCCTGATCGATTTCGAGCAAGGCCGCATCGTCGACGACGAGGAACTGAAGAACCAGTTTGCCTCGGCCAAGCCCTACCGGCAGTGGATCGAGAGCGTGCGCATCAAGCTCGAAGACGTGCCGGTTGAAGGCGAAGCCACCACGTTTGTCGAGACGCTGCTGGATCGGCAGCAGGCATTCGGCTACACCCAGGAAGACATCAAGTTCCTGATGAGCCCGATGGCGCAAGCCGGCGAGGAAGCCACCGGCTCGATGGGCAACGACTCGCCGCTGGCGGTGCTGTCCGACAAGAACAAGCCGCTGTACAACTACTTCAAGCAGCTGTTCGCGCAGGTCACCAACCCGCCGATCGACCCGATCCGCGAGAACATCGTGATGTCGCTGGTCAGCTTCATCGGCCCGAAGCCGAACCTGCTCGACATCAACGCGGTGAACCCGCCGATGCGGCTCGAAGTGCCGCAGCCCATCCTCGATGTCGACGACATGGCCCGCCTGCGCGGCATCGAGAAGCACACCGCCGCCAAGTTCAAGAGCCACGAGCTCGACATCACGTACCCAGTGGAATGGGGTGGCGAAGGCGTCGAAGCCAAGCTGGCCTCGCTGTGCGCCGAGTCGGTCGACGCGATCCGCGGCGGCCACAACATTTTGATCATCAGCGACCGCCGCGCTGATCGCGGCCATGTCGCGATTCCGGCGGTGCTGGCGTTGTCGGCCGTGCACCAGCACCTGGTGCGCGAAGGGCTGCGCACGACGGCCGGCCTGGTCGTCGAAACCGGCTCGGCGCGCGAGGTGCATCACTTCGCCGTGCTGGCGGGCTACGGCGCTGAAGCCGTGCATCCGTACCTGGCAATGGAAACGCTGGCCAATCTGCACCGCGATCTGCCGCCCGACCTGTCGACTGAGAAGGCGATCTACAACTACGTGAAGGCGATCGGCAAGGGCCTGTCGAAGATCATGTCCAAGATGGGCGTGAGCACCTACATGAGCTACTGCGGCGCGCAGTTGTTCGAAGCCATCGGGCTTGAGAAGACGATGGTCGACAAGTACTTCCGCGGCACCGCCTCGCAGGTGGGCGGCATCGGTGTGTTTCAGGTGGCCGACGAGGCGCTGCGCATGCACCAGGGCGCCTTCGGCGACGACCCGGTGCTGGCCAACATGCTCGATGCCGGTGGCGAATACGCCTGGCGAGTCCGTGGTGAAGAACATATGTGGACGCCTGATGCGATCGCCAAGCTGCAGCACAGCACGCGCGCCAACAAGTTCGACACCTACAAGGAATACGCGCAGCTGATCAACGACCAGTCACGCCGCCACCTGACGCTGCGCGGCCTGTTCGAGTTCAAGCTCGATCCAAGCAAGGCGATTCCGCTCGACGAAGTGGAACCGGCCGCCGAGATCGTCAAGCGCTTCGCCACGGGCGCGATGTCGCTGGGCTCGATCTCGACCGAGGCGCACGCGACGCTCGCGGTCGCGATGAACCGCATCGGCGGCAAGAGCAACACCGGCGAAGGCGGCGAAGACCCGGCGCGCTACCGCAATGAGCTGAAGGGCATTCCGATCGCCGAGGGCACCAAGATCAGCGACGTGCTGGGCGACAAGGTGATCGTGGCCGACTTCCCGTTGAAGGCGGGTGACTCGCTGCGCAGCAAGATCAAGCAGGTGGCGTCAGGCCGCTTCGGTGTCACCACCGAATACCTGGCCAGCGCCGACCAGATCCAGATCAAGATGGCGCAAGGCGCGAAGCCGGGCGAGGGCGGTCAGCTGCCGGGCGGCAAGGTCAGCGACTACATCGGCTTCCTGCGCTATTCGGTGCCGGGCGTGGGTTTGATCTCGCCGCCACCGCACCACGACATCTACTCCATCGAAGACCTGGCCCAACTGATCCACGATTTGAAGAATGCCAACCAGCGCGCCGACATCAGCGTCAAGCTGGTCAGTGAAGTCGGCGTCGGCACGATCGCGGCTGGCGTGGCCAAGGCCAAGGCCGACCACGTGGTGATTGCTGGCCATGACGGCGGCACCGGGGCGTCGCCCTGGAGTTCGATCAAGCATGCCGGCACGCCGTGGGAGCTGGGTCTCGCCGAAACGCAGCAGACGCTGGTGCTCAACCGTTTGCGCTCACGCATCCGCGTGCAGGCCGACGGCCAGATGAAGACCGGCCGCGACGTGGTGATCGGGGCGCTGCTCGGCGCCGACGAGTTCGGTTTCGCGACCGCGCCGCTGGTGGTCGAGGGCTGCATCATGATGCGCAAGTGCCACCTGAACACCTGCCCGGTCGGCGTCGCGACGCAGGATCCGCTGCTGCGTGCCAAGTTCCAAGGCAAGCCCGAGCACGTGGTGAACTTCTTCTTCTTCGTGGCCGAAGAAGCGCGGCAGATCATGGCGCAATTGGGCATCCGCAAATTCGACGACCTGATCGGCCGCGCCGACCTGCTCGACACCAAGAAGGGCATCGCCCACTGGAAGGCCAAGGGCCTCGATTTCTCGCGCATCTTCCACCTGCCTGCGGCGCCCGCTGACGTGCCGCGCCGTCAGGTCGAAACGCAGGACCATGGCCTGGCCCGCGCGCTCGACGTGACGTTGATCGAGAAGTGCAAGCCGGCCTTCGAGCGCGGCGAGAAGGTGCAGTTCATGCAGGCGGTGCGCAACGTCAACCGCACGGTCGGCGCGATGCTGTCGGGCGAACTGGTGCGCCTGCACCCCGAGGGCTTGCCGGATCAGAGCATCTTCATCCAGATGGAAGGCACCGGCGGCCAGAGCTTCGGCGCATTCCTCGCCAAGGGCATCACTTTTTACCTGATCGGCGACGCCAACGACTACACCGGCAAGGGCATGAGCGGCGGACGCATCGCGATTCGCCCCAGCATCGAATTCCGTGGCGATGCGCTGAAGAACATCATCGTCGGCAACACGGTGCTGTACGGCGCGACCAGCGGTGAGGCCTTCTTCCGCGGCGTGGCCGGCGAGCGTTTCGCGGTGCGGCTTTCGGGCGCCACCGCGGTGGTCGAAGGCACCGGCGACCACGGCTGCGAGTACATGACCGGCGGCACTGTCGTTGTCCTCGGCGAGACCGGGCGCAACTTCGCGGCCGGCATGAGCGGCGGCATGGCGTACGTGTATGACGCCGATGGCCACTTTGCCTCGCGCTGCAACACGTCGATGGTCAACCTCGAACGGGTGCTGCCGCCGGCGGTGCAGGCGGCGAGCACCGACCGCGCGATGTGGCACAAGGGCAAGGACGGCACGGCGGAGAGCGACGACGCCATTCTGAAGAAGCTGATCGAAGACCACCACAAATGGACGGGTTCGTTGCAAGCCCGCCACCTGCTGGACCAGTGGGAGCTGTCGCGCGCCAAATTCGTCAAGGTGTTCCCGATCGAATACAAGCGTGCGCTCAGCGAAATGGCCTTGAGAGCGGCTCAGCTGGCGGCGGCCCACGCGTCCATCGCGGTTTCTTCCGCGCCGACAAGGGGTACGGCACCCGAGAAGAAGCCCAAGGTGTTGCCCGCGAAGTGATGTGTCATCGGTCGGCAGCGCATGTGCGCGCCGACCTTTGAACCCATCGAATCGAAACCACCCGACCGTTAGTCATCAGAAAGCAAGCGCATCATGGGAAAAGTCACCGGCTTCATGGAGTACGAGCGCCTGGAAGAGTCCTATCAGCCGGTGCAACTCCGCCTGAAGAACTACAACGAAGTGGCGATGGGGCTGAAGGAAGACGAGGCCAAAGTGCAGAGCGCGCGCTGCATGGACTGCGGCACGCCGTTCTGCAACAGCGGTTGCCCGGTCAACAACATCATCCCGGACTTCAACGACCTGGTGTACCGCGGCGACTGGAAAGACGCGATCGAGGTGCTGCACTCGACCAACAACTTCCCCGAGTTCACCGGCCGCATCTGCCCGGCGCCGTGCGAGACCGCCTGCACTCTTTACGTCAACGACGACGCGGTCGGCATCAAGAGCATCGAGCACGCGATCATCGATCGCGCCTGGGCCGAAGGCTGGGTGCTGCCGCGCCCGCCCAAGCACAAGACGGGCAAGACGGTGGCCATCGTCGGCTCCGGCCCGGCCGGGCTGGCCGCCGCGCAGCAGCTGGTGCGTGCAGGGCATGAGGTGACGGTGTTCGAGAAGAACGACCGCATCGGCGGCCTGCTGCGCTACGGCATCCCGGACTTCAAGATGGAGAAGTCGCACATCGATCGCCGCGTCGACCAGATGCGTTTCGAGGGCGTGGTGTTTCGCACTGGCGTGATGGTCGGCACGTTGCCCGAGGGCTCGAAGGTCACCAACTGGGCCAAGGAAGTCATCACGCCCGACCAGCTCAAGGCGCAGTTCGATGTGGTGCTGCTGGCCGGCGGTGCCGAGCAGTCGCGCGACCTGCCGGTGCCGGGGCGCGACCTCGACGGCATCCACTTCGCGATGGAATTCCTGCCGCAGCAGAACAAGGTGATCGCGGGCGACAAGCTGAAGACGCTGGGCATCACGCAGATCCGCGCCGATGGCAAGCATGTGGTCGTGATCGGCGGCGGCGACACCGGCAGCGACTGCGTCGGCACCAGCAACCGCCACGGCGCTGAAAGCGTCACCCAGTTCGAGCTGATGCCCATGCCACCCGAGCACGAGAACGGTCCGCTGGTCTGGCCGTACTGGCCGACCAAGCTGCGCACCTCGTCCAGCCACGAAGAAGGCTGTGAGCGCGAATTCGCCATCGCCACCAAGGAGTTCATCGCTGGCGAAGGCAAGGACAAGGGCAAGGTCAAGGCGCTGAAGTCGGTGCGCGTCGAATGGCAGGGCGGCAAGATGGTTGAGGTGCCGGGCACCGAGCAGATCATCCCGGCCGATCTGGTGCTGCTGGCCATGGGCTTTGTCAGTCCGGTCGCCAGCGTGCTGGAGGCCTTCGGTGTCGACAAGGACGCCCGCGGCAATGCCCGCGCCAGCACCGATGAGGGCGGCTACGCGACCAACGTGCCGAAGGTGTTTGCCGCCGGTGATGTGCGGCGCGGTCAGTCGCTGGTGGTGTGGGCGATCCGCGAAGGCCGCCAGGCGGCACGCGAGATCGACGCGCTGCTGATGGGGCACAGCGACCTGCCGCGCTGAGGCGCTGAACGTCGCGGAACACCGATGACCGATGGCTGACCGGGCCATCGGTCGAACCGGGCAGCATCCCCTATCATCGGCAGCCCGGTGAGAGGCGCTACGCATCTCCACGTTGTGCTGTCCGATGACCCCTGTGCCTGATCCCCGTTCGTCCACACCGCCAGCCCTCGTCTCCATGCGTGGTGTCAGCTGCGGGTATGGCGATCGCGTCATCCTCAGCAACGTCGACCTCGACCTGCATCGCGGACAGGTGATCGGCGTGATGGGCACCTCCGGTGGCGGCAAGACGACGCTGCTGCGCCTGATCGGCCGGCAGCTGACGCCGATCTCGGGGCAGGTGATGTTCGACGGCGTGGACATTGCCACGCTCGATCGCGACGGGCTCTACGCGCTGCGCCGGCGCATGGGCATGCTGTTCCAGTTCGGTGCCTTGTTCACCGATTTGTCGGTGTTCGACAACGTGGCCTTCCCGCTGCGCGAACACACCAACCTGAGCGAATCCATGATCCGCGACGTGGTGCTGATGAAGCTCGACGCCGTTGGCCTGCGCGGGGCGCGCAATTTGATGCCGTCGGAAGTCTCGGGCGGCATGGCGCGTCGCGTCGCACTCGCGCGCGCCATCGCACTCGACCCTGATCTGATCATGTACGACGAGCCCTTCGCCGGACTCGACCCGATCTCGCTGGGCAGCGCCTCGCGCCTGATCCGTGATCTGGGGCAGGCGCTGGGCGTCACCAGCATCGTCGTGTCGCACGATGTGGAAGAGACCTTCGCCATCGCCGATCACATCGTGTTCATCGCCAACGGCAACATCGTTGCGCAGGGCCCGCCCGCCGAGATCAAGGCCAGCACCGACCCGCTGGTGCACCAGTTCTTCACTGCCTCGCCGGACGGCCCGGTGGAGTTCCATTACCCCGCCGTGTCGATTGCCGATGATTTTGGCAATGGAGCCCGCCGATGAACTGGCTCAATCCGGCGTCGGTCGGCCACCTGGTGCGTTGCCAACTGGTTGGCCTGGGCATGGCGGCGCGGCTGTTCGGTCGTCTGGTGGTGTTGACGCCCGCAGCGCTGCGTCGGTTTTCGCTGGTCAGCGAGCAGATCTATTTCGTCGGCAACCGCTCGCTGTCCATCATCAGCGTGTCGGGCCTGTTCGTCGGCTTCGTGCTGGCCCTGCAGGGCTACTACACGCTGAAGCGCTACGGGTCGGCCGAAGCGGTCGGCCTGCTGGTGGCGCTGTCACTGGTGCGTGAACTCGGCCCGGTGGTCACCGCGCTGTTGTTTGCGGGCCGCGCCGGCACCTCGCTGACCGCGGAAATCGGGCTGATGAAAGCCGGCGAGCAACTGGCGGCGATGGAGATGATGGCTGTTGATCCGGTGCGCCGCGTGCTCGCGCCGCGCTTCTGGGCCGGCCTCATTTCAATGCCGCTGCTGGCAGCGGTGTTCAGCGCGGTCGGTGTGATCGGTGGCTGGCTGGTCGCGGTGCCGCTGCTCGGCATCGACGACGGCTCGTTCTGGTCACAGATGCAAGGCGGCGTGCGCTGGAGCGCCGACGTCGGCAACGGCGTCATCAAGAGCATCGTGTTCGGCATCACCGTGACCTTCGTGGCGCTGTGGCAGGGCTACACCTGCAAGCCGACGCCTGAAGGGGTGTCGCAGGCCACCACGCAGACGGTGGTGGTGTCGTCATTGGCGGTGCTGGCGCTGGACTTCGTGCTGACCGCGATGATGTTTTCGATTTGAACTTTCTGATTCAATGACCGATATGGTCTTTCAAGGGGAATGACGTTGCAACAATCTCGTCATGACGTGTGGGTCGGGCTGTTTGTGATGACAGGTGCGGCAGCCTTGCTGTTCCTGGCGTTGAAGGCCGGCAATTTGCTGAGCCTGAATTTCGATGAAACCTACGGTGTCGTCGCGCGCTTCGACAACATCGGCGGGTTGAAACCGCGGGCTGCGGTGAAAAGCGCTGGCGTGGTGGTCGGTCGGGTCGAATCGATCGGCTTCGACGACAGGACGTACCAGGCCAGCGTGGCGTTGCAGCTGCAGGAGAAGTTCAAGTTCCCCAAAGACAGTTCCGCCAAGATATTGACATCGGGTCTGCTGGGCGAGCAGTACATCGGGATCGAACCCGGCGGCAACGAGAAGAATCTGGCGCCAGGCGATGTCATCACGCAAACCCAGTCCGCCGTGGTGCTGGAGAATTTGATCAGCCAGTTCCTGTTCAACAAGGCCTCAGAAAGCAAGCCGATTGCTGAAGCCGCCAAAGGAGAAGACAAATGAAGTACCCGTACCGCAGCGGTTTGAAGGCCTTGGCATGCGCCGCGCTGGTGCTGGTCGTGCAAGGCTGTGCCTCCACGCCCTCGCCCAACAGCAACGCGGCGGTCAACGACCCGATTGAGGGCTTCAATCGGTCGATGTTCGGGTTCAACGAGAAAGTGGACGAAAACATCCTGAAGCCGGTGGCCACCGGCTACAACAATGTGGTGCCCAGCCCCGCAAGGACAGGCGTCACCAACTTTCACAACAACTTTGAAGACGCCTGGTCCGCTGTCAACAGCCTGCTGCAGTTGAAGTTCGAGCAGGCCGCGAGCAACACGATGCGGGTGTTGGTGAACACGACCATTGGGTTCGGCGGTTTGCTCGACTGGGGCTCGGCCATGCGCCTGCAGCGCTACAACGAAGACTTCGGGCAGACCTTGGGTTACTGGGGCATGGGCGAGGGCGCTTACGTGGTCTGGCCGCTCCTCGGCCCGTCGACCGCGCGTGACTCGGTCGGCTTGCCGCTCGACCTGGCGGCCGGGCCGGGCCTGGTCATCGAGAGCACGGCGATATCGATCAGCGCGTCAGCGTTGAACGTGGTCAACACCCGTGCGAACCTGCTGGACACCACCGCTTTGCTCGATGACATCGTGCTCGACAAATACATCTTCGTTCGAGACGGATTCCTGCAGCGTCGCCGCAATCAAGTCTATGACGGCAACCCCCCGGACGCGCGGAAGAATTGACACCGCGGTCTGCCACGGCCCACCAGAACAGCAGGCCGCCCCGACAAGCTTCGACAGTGCGCTGCGAACTTTCCAGCCACCGCTGCCTCCAACGCACCAGACCGGTCCTGTAGACCGAGGAGAGAATCGCCAAATGATGCAACAGAAGACACTCGCCGCCTTGTGTACCAGTGTGCTGACGGTGTTTGCGCCGGTGCTGCACGCGCAAACCGCCGCCGCGCCGACCGTGGCTGCTGCCAGTGCCCAGACGCCTGACCAACTGATCAACCGCTTGTCGAATGAACTGCTTGAGGCGGTTCGCGCCGACAAGTCGATCCAGGCCGGTGACGCGAAGAAGGTGCTCGTCCTGGTCGACCAGAAGGTGGTGCCTTATGTGAGCTTCCAGCGCATGACCTCGGCCGCGGTGGGGCGCTACTGGCGCCAAGCAACGCCCGAACAGCAGGCCAGCCTGGAATCCGAATTCAAGACGCTGTTGATGCGCACCTACGCCGGTGCCTTGGCGCAGGTGAAGGATCAGACGGTGGCGATCAAGCCGTCGCGCAACCTGCCGGAAGACGAAGAGCAGATCGTTCGCACCGAAGTGCGTGGCGGTGGCGGTGATCCGGTTCAGCTCGACTACCGCGTCGAGAAATCACCGACCGTGGGCTGGAAGATTTACGACGTCAACGTGCTGGGTGTCTGGCTTGTGGAGAACTACCGCAACAGCTTTGCGCAGGAAATCTCCAAGGGCGGCATCGATGGCTTGATCGCCAAACTCAGCGAGCGCAACAAGTCGGCAGCGGCTCGCAAGTAAGCACGTCACGCCAGCGGCTCACACCATGTTGACCTTGCCCGCCACCATCGGCCTGACCGACGCGAAAGCCGTGATGCGCCCGCTGGCCGATGCCGTCTCGCGTGAGCCAGCGGACCGGTTGACGCTCGATGCAGCGGGTCTGCGGCAATTCGATTCGTCGGCGCTGGCGGTGTTGCTCGAATGCCGCCGTCTGGCCGAAAAGTCGGGCCGTTCGTTTCAGCTCAGCGGTGCACCGCCTCGGCTGAGCCAGTTGGCGCGTCTGTATGGCGTGGCCGAGTTGCTGGGCTTTGCGCCGGTGCAGGAAGCCTCGGCGACCGCCTGAGTCAAGTCGTGGGTTGTGGTCGGGCCGATTGACCTGCTCCCGGCAACCCCTTCACTGTTCTTCCGACCACGCAAAGCCGTCTCGCGCCACCAGCGCACTCGCTGCGGCCGGTCCCCAGGTGCCTGCGGCATACGGGCGCGGTCCGCCGCCGGCTGCGTTGTCACGCTTCCACGCCTGCAGGATCGGCTCGACCCAGCCCCAGGCCTGCTCCTGTTCGTCGCTGCGCACGAACAGGTTGAGCCGGCCGGCGATGGCTTCGAGCAGCAGGCGCTCATAGGCGCCGACGCGGGTTTCCGGAAAGGCTTTGTCGAAATCCAGGTCGAGCGACACCGCCGACAGCGCTTCGTTCTGGCTGGTGCCCTTGGCGGCCAGCAGGTGCAACTCCAGCCCGTCTTCCGGCTGCAGCTTGATCACCAGCTTGTTCGGTCGGTTGATGCCCGGAAAGATGCTGTGCGGCGTTGGCCGGAAGTTGACGACGATCTGCGCATCGCGCGCCGCCAGCCGTTTGCCGGTGCGCAGGTAGAACGGCACGCCCGCCCAGCGCCAGTTCTGCACCTCGGTGCGCAGCGCGACGAAGGTTTCGCAGCGGCTGTCGGGCGGCACCTTGACCTCGTCGAGGTAGCCCTTCACCGCCTGTCCCGCCGCATTGCCGGCGCGGTACTGGCCACGCACCACGTCGCGCGCGACGCTGTCGTCGGTGAAGGGTTTCAGCGAACGCAGCACCTTGAGCTTTTCATCACGAATGGCGTCGGCGTCGTAGCGTGACGGTGGCTCCATCGCCACCATGCTGAGCAGCTGCAGCGCGTGGTTCTGCACCATGTCACGCAGCGTGCCGGTGCGGTCATAGAAGTCACCGCGCGTGCCCACACCCAGGCTCTCGGCCAGCGTGATCTGGATGTTGGCGATGCTTTCGCGGCGCCACAGCGGCTCGAACAGCGCATTGCCGAATCGCAGCGCCATCAGGTTCTGCACCGAGGGCTTGCCGAGGTAGTGGTCGATGCGGAAGGCCTGGGTTTCGCTGAACACTGAACGCACGACGCGGTTGATGTCCTGCGCGCTGGCCAGGTCGTGGCCCAGCGGCTTCTCCAGCACGACGCGCACGTGCGGGCCGTTGAGCCCGACGGCGCCCAGCTGGGCGCAGATCTGCGGAAACAGATGCGGGCTGGTCGCCAGGTAGAGCACCACGGTGTCGGCACTGCGGCCGTCGAGCCATTGCTTCAGCCCGGCGTAGTGCTCGGGCTGCGACAGGTCCATGCGGCGGTAGTGCAGCAGTTCGGCGAAGCGCGCGAATTCTTCATCGCTCGGCCGCTTGCCACCTTCGACATCCTGAAAGCGCTCCTTCAGCCAGCCGCGGTACTTGTCGTCACTCTGCTCGTCGCGCGCGACCGACAGGATGCGCCCGCCCGGCGGCAGCTTGCCGTGGCGAAAGGCCTGGAAGAGTGCCGGCATCAGCTTGCGCCAGGTCAGATCGCCCGTACCGCCGAAAAAAACCAGGTCGAACGACATTGTCAAAGTCCTCTCGCTAGGGGCCGGAAAAGCTGCAACTCACTGTGCAGGATAGACGCTAGGAGCGTGCCAGACGCGCACGGCGACACCGGCTCGGGTTCTAATGGGGTGTGCTCGATCCACCAGCGCTCCCATGAACCAACTCGAACAGCTCAAGCAGTACACCACCGTTGTCGCCGACACCGGGAATTTCAAGCAGCTGGCCGCCTTCGCGCCGCGCGACGCGACGACCAACCCGTCGCTGATCCTGAAAGCGGTGCAGCAGCCCGACTACGCGCCGCTGCTGGCGGAGGTCGCCCGTGCGCACCGCGGCGCTGCACTCGACGAGATCGTCGACCGCACGCTGGTGCGTTTCGGCCTCGAAATCCTGAAGGTCGTGCCCGGCCGGGTGTCGACCGAGGTCGATGCGCGACTGAGCTTCGACACCGCCACCACGCTGGCGCGCGCGCACCGCCTCATCGGCTTGTACCAGGCCGAAGGCATCGACCGCGAGCGCGTGCTGATCAAGATCGCCGCGACCTGGGAAGGCATCCAGGCCGCGCGCACGTTGGAGCGCGAAGGCATCCATTGCAATCTGACGCTGCTGTTCTCCTTCGCGCAAGCGGTGGCCTGCGGCGAGGCCGGGGTGCAATTGATCTCGCCCTTCGTTGGCCGCATCTACGACTGGTACAAAAAGGCGGCTGGGGCCGCCTGGGATGACGCGGCCAACGCGGGTGTCAACGATCCCGGCGTGAAGTCGGTGGCGCACATCTACCGCCACTACAAGAAGTTCAGCATCGCGACCGAGGTGATGGGGGCGAGCTTTCGCAACGTCGGCCAGATCGTTGCGCTGGTCGGCTGCGACCTGCTGACGATCAGCCCTGAACTGCTCGCTAGTCTTCAGGCCAGCGAGGCGCCGGTGACCCGCCGACTCGACCCCGTCGAGGCACGCGAAGCTGCGCTCGAACCGGTCAGCCACACCGAGGCGAGCTTTCGCTGGGCGCACAACGATGACGCGATGGCGACCGAGAAGCTGGCCGAAGGCATCCGTGCTTTCGCGGCCGATGCAGGCAAGCTCGATGCTTTGATTCAGGCCCTGTGAGGGCTTGCCCGACATGATCCGCTGTGACCGCACCGCCGCCTGGGCCGCGCTGAAAGGCCACTTCGAAGCGCATGGCCGCGATTTCGATCTGCGCGAGGCCTTCAGGCGAGATCCGGGTCGATTTGCGTCGCTCAGCTTCGAGGCGCCCGGCGTCTTCGTTGACCTGTCGAAGAACCTGCTCGATGCGGCCACGCTGCATTTCCTGCTCGACCTGGCACGCGAATGCGGCCTTGAAGCGCAGCGCGACGCGATGTTCGCCGGTGAGGCGATCAACTCCACCGAAGACCGCGCGGTGCTGCATACCGCGCTGCGCGCACCACGCGGCCAGGGCCCGCACAGTGATGAGGTGCATGCTGTCCTCGACGCCATGCTGGCCTGGGCCGAAACGGTGCGCGACACCGCCGCGAGCGGCATCCGCCACGTCGTCAACATCGGGATCGGCGGCAGCGACCTCGGCCCGCAGATGGTCGTGCCGGCACTCGATGCTTTCGTGCACCCGGGTCTGCAGTTCCATTTCGTCTCCAACGTCGATGGCCACGACATCAGCTCTGTGTTGCGCTGGTTGAGACCCGCCGAAACACTGTTCATCGTCGCCAGCAAGACCTTCACGACTCAGGAGACGATGGCCAATGCGCAGCTGGCGCGCGCCTGGTTCGAAGCCGGGGGCGGCACCGACATCGCGCGGCACTTCGTCGCGACCACGACGAACGTCGAGGCAGCGGCTGCCTTCGGCATCACCACCAGCTTCGGCTTCTGGGACTGGGTCGGTGGGCGCTATTCACTTTGGTCGGCGATCGGGTTGCCGATCGCGGTCGCCATCGGCGCCGACCATTTCCGCGAACTGCTGGCCGGTGCGCATGCGATGGACCGGCATTTCGCCACCGCGCCACTGGCTGCCAATGTGCCTGCGCTGCTGGGCCTGCTCGACGTCTGGTACCGCAACTTCCACGGTGCGGCCAGCCGCAGCGTGGCGCCCTACCACCACGGCCTGCGGCGCCTGCCGGCGTACTTGCAGCAGCTGGAAATGGAAAGCAATGGCAAGCGCGTCGACCGCGACGGTGAACTGCTGCCGTACGCGACCAGCCCGGTGGTCTGGGGCGAACCCGGCACCAACAGCCAGCACGCCTACTTCCAGATGCTGCACCAGGGCACCGACCTGATCCCGGTCGAGTTCCTGTTGGTGCGCCGGCCGACCTTCGGCAGTGCCGGGCTGAATGACGATCTGACGGCGCGCCTCGAACGCCAGCAGACGCTGCTGCTGGCCAACGGGCTCGCGCAATCGCAGGCCTTGATGTGCGGCAAGAGTGCCGAGCAGGCGCTGGCCGACCGCCCACTGCCGGCCTCGACGCAGACCGATGCGGCGACCCTGGCCCGCCACCGCAGCTTCCCCGGCAACCGGCCGAGCACCACCTTGCTGCTCGATCGACTGACCCCGCACAGCCTCGGCGCGTTGATCGCGCTGTACGAACACCGCGTGTTCACCAGCGGCGCGCTGTGGGGCATCAACAGCTTCGATCAATGGGGCGTGGAGCTCGGCAAGGTGCTGTGCCGTGACCTGCTGCCGCGGCTCACTGCGGGCGGCACCGGCGCTGAGCTCGATGCCTCGACGTCCGGCTTGATCGCCCGCCTGCGCGCATGACGGTGGGGTTGCGCGGGCCACGGCCTTCGACCATCGTCTGGGACTTCGGTGGCGTGCTGTTCCGCTGGGACCCGGCCGCCTTGATCGCGCGCACGCTGCCGCATCGCCTCAGCGCTGCGCACAGCGCGCAGTACTGGAAGCATCAGTTCTTTGGCCTGCCCGACGGTGAGTGGATTGCATTCGACCGTGGCACGCTCGGCGTGAACGACGTGGTGGCAGGCATCGCGCGACGTCTTGAATGGTCCGCGGCCGAGGTGCGCGCCGTGGTCGACGCAGTCCCCGACGAACTGCAGCCGATCGAGGGCAGCGTCCGATTGCTGAAAGCCTTGCAGCAGCGCGGTCACCGCCTGCATTTCCTGTCGAACATGCCCGCTCCGCTGTCCGATCACCTGCAACGCCAGCACGCGTTCCTGGCGCTGTTCGCGAGCGGCATCTACTCGGCGCATGTCCATCTCATCAAACCCGATGCGGCGATCTACGCGCTGGCGCAGCAGCGTTTCGGTGGCGACCCCGCCGCGACGCTGTTCATCGATGACCACCCGGACAACATCGAGGCTGCGCAGCGCCACGGCTGGCAGGCGCGGCTGTTCACCGGGCCCGATGCGTTGGCGGCTGACCTGCGCGATCTCGGCCTGACCGACTGACGAGCCGACACACCAACCGCCTGAACAATGGCGCGATCAGCAGCGCGGCTGCGCCAGCCACTGCTCCGCCATCCGCACCCACAGCGTCGCACCGAGCGGGATCAACGCGTCGTTGAAGTCGTAGTTCGGGTTGTGCAGCATGCAGGGGCCGAGCCCGTGGCCTGATGGCCGGTGGTCACCATCGCCGTTGCCCGTCACGAAGTACGCGCCGGGGATGGCTTGCAGGTAATAGGCAAAGTCCTCCGCACCCATCGTCGGCTCGAATTCGAGCACGTTGTCGGCGCCGACCAGATCGGTCATCACGCCGCGAGCGAACGCGGTCTCATCGGTGTGGTTGATCGTCGGTGGGTAGTTGCGGCTGAACTCGAATTCGCAGCCGACACCGAATGCGGCGCAGGTGTGCTGCGAGATGTCCCGCATCCGCTGCTCGATCAAATCCAGCACCTCCAGCGTGAAGGTGCGCACCGTGCCCTGGATCTCACAGGCATCGGGCACCACGTTGGTCGCTTCGCCGGTGTGGATCATCGTCACCGAGATCACGCCTGCATCGATTGGCCGCATGTTGCGGGTGATGATGGTCTGGAAGGCCTGCACCAGCTGGCACGCCACCGGCACCGGGTCCAGGCCCAGGTTCGGCATGGCCGCATGCGAGCCCTTGCCGCGGATCGTGATGCGGAACTCGTTGCTGCTGGCGAAGCACGGGCCGTTCTTGATCGCGAACTGGCCGACCGGGAGACCGGGCCAGTTGTGCACGCCGAAGATCGCCTCCATCGGAAACTGTTCGAACAAGCCGTCGGCAATCATCTCGCGTGCTCCGCCGCCGCCTTCTTCGGCCGGCTGGAACACCAGATACACCGTGCCGTCGTAATTGCGGTGCCGGGCCAGGTGCTGTGCGGCCGCCAGCAGCATCGCGGTGTGTCCGTCGTGGCCGCAGGCGTGCATCTTGCCGGCGTGGCGGCTGGCGTGCGCGAACTGGTTGTGCTCGGTCATCGGCAGCGCGTCCATGTCGGCGCGCAGGCCGACCGCGCGATCCGATGTGCCGCTCTTCAGGATCGCGACGACGCCGGTGGTGCCCAGGCCGCGGTGGATCGGGATGCCCCAGGCCGTGAGCTGCTGAGCGATCACGTCCGAGGTGCGCCGCTCCTCGAAGCACAGCTCCGGGTGCGCATGCAGGTCGCGCCGCAGCGTGGCCATGGCAGGCGCGTCTGTGAGGATGGAGTCGATCAGGCGCATGGTGAGGCGGTGTGCAGTGCGTGGCTCGACCCAGTTTAGCGAAGCTGTCGGTGCACCCTCCAGGGCAAGGCCTGTGCAATCATCGACCGACATGACCCATTGGACCCTTCGTGTCGCCGTTGCCGGTCTGTTGCTGGGCCTCACCACCGGTTGCAGCAGCCTCGGCTATTACGCGCAATCGATCAGCGGCCACCTGAAGCTGCTGAACGCCGCGCGGCCAGTGCCCGAGGTGCTCGCCGACCCGGCGACGCCTGACGCGTTGAAGGCGCGGCTCGAGATGACCCAGCGCATCCGCGATTACGCGGTGACCGCGTTGAAGCTGCCCGACAACGACAGCTACCGGCGCTATGCCGACCTGCAGCGCAACGCGGCGGTGTGGAATGTGGCCGCCGCGCCCGCGCTGAGCCTGACGCTGCGCACCTGGTGCTTCCCCGCAGTCGGCTGCGTGGCCTACCGCGGCTACTACGACCGCGACCAGGCCGAGGCCTACGCCGAGCAGTTGCGCACGAGCGGGCTCGATGCCGGCATCTACGCCGTGCCCGCCTATTCGACGTTGGGCAAGATCCCCGGCAGTTACTTTGCCGATCCGCTGCTCAACACCTTCGTGCAGTCAACCGAAGGTGAGCTGGCCCGGCTGATCTTCCACGAGCTGTCGCACCAGGTGGCCTTTGCACCCGATGACACCGTCTTCAATGAATCGTTCGCGACCACCGTCGAGCGCCTGGGCACCGCTCGCTGGCTGGCCGAGCACGGCAGCGCTGCAGCCCGCGAAGCGGTGGCGTTGCAGCAGGCGCGTCGGGCCGATTTCCGCGCGTTGACGGCCACCTATTGGGAGCGCCTGAGCACGCTGTACCAAAGCACCGCGTCGGACGACGACAAGCGCCGTGACAAGGCCGAGTTGCTGACGCAACTGCGGACTGATCATGCCGCGCTGAAGGCCGGCGCCTGGCAGGGATACACCGGCTATGACGGCTGGTTCGACCGCGTCAACAATGCGTCGTTCGGACTGCTGGCGGCCTACACCGAACTGGTGCCGCAGTTCGAGCGCCTGCTCGCCGCGCAGGGCGGCGATCTGCCGCGCTTCTATGCCGAGGTGCAACGGCTGGCCGCGCTGCCGATGGATGAACGTCGGCGTGCTTTGCAAATCGCTGCACCGTCGCCTTGAACGTAGTCTTGAAGCTGCCATGACCTTGAATCTTTTGCTGCGCCAAACTTCCTTTCTGGACCTTTGCCCTGTGACTGCAGCGGTCGAGGCGTTGGCCGGGGCAAGTGGTATCGACGAACGCGGGGCAATCTTCACTCGCCGAGAAGTCGTGGACTTCATCCTCGATCTCGCCGGATACACCAGCGACCTGCCCCTGCACAAATTGACGCTGCTGGAGCCGTCCTTCGGCGATGGCGATTTTTTGTTCCCGGCGATAGACCGCTTGCTTGAGGCTTGGCAGGCTGGGGGCGAAACCGAGCGTCCAGTCGACTCTTTGGGCGGCTGCATCCGTGCCGTGGAGTTGCACCGAGGCACCTTCAACCGGACGCACGCTGCGCTGATCGCTAGGCTGACAGCTGCCGGTATCTCTGACGACGCAGCAGCAACCCTCGCGGACCTCTGGCTGTTGCACGGCGATTTCCTGCTGGCCGAACTTCCCGAAGCGTTCGACGTGGTCATCGGCAACCCACCTTATGTGCGGCAGGAATTGATCCCTGACGTGTTGCTGGCCGAATACCGCAGCCGCTACACGACTGTCTACGACCGCGCTGACTTGTACATCCCCTTCATCGAGCGTTCGCTGCGGCTGCTGAAAAAAGGGGGCGTACTGGGCTTCATCTGTGCTGATCGCTGGATGAAAAACCGGTATGGCGGGCCGCTTCGGGCCTTGGTCGCCAAGGAGTTCCATCTGAAGGTCCACGTCGACATGACCGACACGGTGGCGTTTCATTCAGATGTGATCGCCTATCCAGCCATCACCGTCTTCACCCGAGAGAAACCTGGTGTCACCCGCCTCGCCTACCGGCCGGCGATAGACAGCGCGGTGCTGAAAGATCTGACTGCTCAGCTCACCGCGAAGCGGCTGCCAAAAGAAGCGGGAGCGGTGTGCGAGTTGGCTGGTGTGGCCGTAGGTGCCGAGCCTTGGATATTGGAGTCGTCTCATCAATTTGCACTTGTGCGCCGCCTTGAGCGGGACTTCCCGACGATCGAAGCGGCGGGCTGCAAAGTCGGCATTGGCGTCGCCACAGGCGCGGACGACGCATTCATCGGTCCATTCGACGCGCTTGATGTCGAAGACGATCGCAAACAACCTTTGGTGATGACCCGCGACATTCTGCGCGGCAGGGTTGAGTGGCGCGGATTCGGTGTTGTCAACCCGTTCGCAGACGATGGCGGCCTGGTCAGTCTTGCGGACTATCCCCTACTGAGGAAATATCTCGAAGCGCGAAAAGAGGCCATCGCTGGACGGCACTGTGCTCAAAAAACACCCGCCAACTGGTACCGCACCATCGATCGCATCACCCCGTCATTGACCAAGCGACCCAAGCTGCTGATACCGGACATCAAAGGCGAAGCCCATATCGTCTATGAAGAAGGCTTGCTCTACCCGCACCACAACCTGTACTTCATCACAGCCGACGAGTGGGAATTGCGTGCACTTCAGGCGGTGCTGCTGTCGGGCATTGCGAGGCTGTTTGTGGCAACTTATTCGACGCGAATGCGAGGAGGTTTTTTGCGCTTTCAAGCGCAATACCTTCGGCGCATTCGTGTGCCTCAGTGGAGCAGTGTTCCCGATTCCCTGCGCCGAGAATTGAAGCAGGCCGCAGAAGCGCAAGACCTTTCAGCTTGCAATCGCGCGGCGTTCGAGCTTTATGGGTTGTCCCAAGTGGAGCAATCGGCTCTGACGGGAAATGGTGACTGAGCATGGCGCTTGATCTGGCTGACTACGAACGCAAGACCCTTGATGCTGTGATGGCGTTCTGGGGCAACCGACAAAAAGCGAAGCAGAAGCAGATTGAATCTGGCAAGGCCGACCAAGGCGAGCGCGCAGGCGTGACAGGCGGCAAGAACATGGATGGATTTATCGCTCTGGTCATTGACATCGTCAAGGCGAACGGACTGACCCATGCCACGATTCATCAGAAGCGCTCTGTACTGACCCTTCCGGGCTACTTCCGCCCGACCAAGTTGTGGGATTTGCTGGTGATGGACCGCGGTGAGCTCATCGCTGCGATTGAGCTGAAAAGCCAGGTCGGCCCGTCGTTTGGCAACAACTTCAACAACCGCACCGAGGAGGCCATCGGCACGGCGCACGATCTGTGGACTGCCTACCGCGAGGATGCATTCGGCAATCAGCCGAAGCCGTTTGTGGGTTGGATGATGCTGGTCGAGGATGCGCCGAAATCCAGAAGTCCAGTGCGAGACAGCGCGCCACATTTCAAGGTGTTCAAAGAATTTCAGGGTGCGTCATACCTGCAACGCTATGACATCCTGTGCCAGCGATTGATCAAGGAACAGCTCTACACGACGGCTGCGCTCATGACTTCATCGCGCACGGCCGTGGCGACCGGAGCGCATGCCTCGCTGTCAGACTTGACCAGTTTCAAGACCTTCATCACAACGCTTGCAGGTCATGCTGCCGCGCAAGCGGCTCGATTGGAACAGTCAGAGTGACAACCTTCACCATCCAACGCCACCACGCCCTCGGTATCGACGGCGCACGACAACTGGCACAGCACTGGGCCAACCACGCGCGGCGCCAGTATGAGATGGACTGCTGTGTCCAGGCCGAAGACGACTGCGAGCGGGTGAGCTTCGAACGTTCAGGGGTGCACGGTCATCTGGTGGCGACTGCCGAAGAGTTTTCACTGACCGTGACGCTGGGCTTCCTGCTGTCGGGCTTCAGCGATCGCATCCGTGGCGAGGTCGAGAAAAACCTCGATGCGGCGATTGCCAAGGCCATGGCTGCGTCGGGCGGCCACACCGAAGAAGCGAACGACTGACCAGGCGAGCCCCGCCGGTCAGCGGGGCTACTGCGCGACGCGGCTGTTGGCGGCAGCCGCCTGCGATGTGGCGCGGCGTGGTGCCGAGGTCGCAGGCAAGGGTGGCTTCGAATAGGCTTGCGCCAGGCCCAGCAGGTGTTGCTTCTGCGCCGGCTCGAAGTACGGTGCCAGCAGGCTCAACACATGCGAGGCCCCGCGCAGCAAGGCCGCGCCGGCGTTCTCGGGTTCCAGCGCATGGCGTGGATCTCGCACGTACTCGTAGCTGAGCCAGTAGGTCGAGACGACCACCATCGCGGTGGCCACCGATTCCGCCTCGGGGGCGCTCAGGCGCACCGCATTGCCTCGGCCCAGGCCAGCCAGCACCCGCTGCACCGCCTGCGTTTTTTCCTTCAGCACGGACTGGAAATGGGTTTCGATCCGCCGGTTCTTGCTGAGCAGGTCATTCAAGTCGCGGTACAGGAAGCGGTATTGCCAGATCAGCTCGAACAGCATGTGGAAGAACAGCCACGCGTCTTCCACGTCGCGCACGTCGTCGGCGGCTTTCAGCAGCGTGTCAAGCGCCGCTTCGTAGCGGTCGAACAGGCGGTCGACCAGCAGGTCTTTCGCCGGGTAGTGGTAGTACAGGTTGCCGGTGCTGATGTTCAGTTCGGCCGAGATCAGCGTGGTCGATACGTTGGGCTCGCCGAAGCGGTTGAACAACGCCAGCGTCACGTCGAGGATGCGATCGGCGGTGCGGCGTGTTTTCTTGGCGGGGACGGGCGTCGCCATGGCACCTGCTTTCATTGCGATCAGTCTGGCAACCAAGGTAGCACCAAGTCGGCGCGCGTCCAACCGCATCTGCCCTGACCCAGCGCGCCGATCGGCCAGCGATGGGGCCGTGCCCATGTTCGGTATCACCACGTTTGGCAGACCCGCTGAATACAATCATGGGTTTCATGAACGTCTCACCACCCGGCCCGGCCTGCGCTGCCGTTTCCTTTCGCGGCGTCAGCAAGCGCTACAGCGGGTCGCGGGGCGCCGTGCAGGCGCTCGACGATGTCAGCTTCGACATCGAACCGGGCGAATTCTTCGGCTTGCTAGGCCCCAACGGCGCCGGCAAGACCACGCTGATCAGCATCCTGGCCGGCCTGTCGCGGGCGAGCGCGGGCCAGGTGCTGGTGCATGGCCACGATGTCGTCACCGACTATGCCGCGGCCCGCCGAAGTCTCGGCATCGTGCCGCAGGAGCTGGTGTTCGACCCCTTCTTCACGGTGCGCGAGACCTTGCAGATTCAAAGCGGCTATTTCGGCGTGCGCGGTGACCGTCGCGCCAACGACGCCTGGATCGACGAGCTGCTGCACCACCTCGGGCTCGCCGACAAGGCGAATGCCAACACCCGCCAGCTGTCGGGTGGCATGAAGCGCCGGGTGCTGGTGGCGCAGGCGCTGGTGCATCGGCCGCCGGTGATCGTGCTCGATGAGCCCACCGCTGGCGTCGATGTCGAGCTGCGGCAGACGCTGTGGCAGTTCATCGCGCGGCTGAACAAGGAAGGTCACACCGTGCTGCTGACCACCCATTACCTGGAAGAAGCCGAAGCGCTGTGCGGTCGTCTGGCCATGTTGAAGCAGGGTCGCGTGGTGGCGCTCGACCGCACCTCGGCGCTGCTGGCCGGGCGCGCCAGCACGATGCTGCGCTTCAAGCTCGACACGCCGTTGCCGCCCGCGTTGCAGGCTAACGCGCGGGTGACCGGCCGCATCGTGCAGATCAAGACCCGCAACGCGGCCGAGGTCGAATCGGTGCTCGCCACCTTGCGCGCGGCCGGTGGCCAGCCGGAAGACCTGGAGATCGGCCGCGCCGATCTGGAAGACGTGTTCCTTGAAATCATGCACGGCGAGCCGCTGCAGTCGCCGATGCAGGTGTCGGCATGACGCCGTTGGCCGCACCACCCGCAATGCACCTGCTGTCGGGTGCGCGCACGCTGTTCTACAAGGAGGTCCTGCGCTTCTGGAAGGTGAGTTTCCAGACGGTGGCGGCACCCGTGCTCACCGCGGTGCTGTACCTGCTGATCTTCGGCCACGCGCTGGGCGAGCACGTACAGCCACTCGATGGTGTCGGCTACACCAGTTTTCTGGTGCCGGGCCTGGTGATGATGAGCGTGCTGCAGAACGCCTTTGCCAACAGCAGCTCGTCGCTGATCCAGAGCAAGATCAGCGGCAACCTCGTTTTCTTGCTGGTCACACCGCTGTCGCACTGGGCCTGGTTCGTGGCTTATGTGGGCGCATCGGTGGTGCGCGGTGTGGCCGTGGGCGCCGGTGTGCTGGCGGTGACGATGTGGTTCGCGCCGCTGCAACTGGCCCAACCGCTGTGGATCATCGCCTTCACGCTGCTGGGCGCGCTGCTCATGGGTGCCTTGGGCCTGGTCGCTGGGCTGTGGGCTGAGAAGTTCGATCAGATTGCCACCTTCCAGAACTTTGTCGTCATGCCAATGACGTTTCTTGCGGGCGTTTTCTACTCGGTATCGAGCCTGCCGCCACTGTGGCAACGGGCCAGTCATCTGAACCCGTTTTTCTACATCGTCGACGGCTTTCGGTTTGGCTTCTTCGGGATCAGCGACGTGTCACCCTGGGTCAGCTTGGGCGTGGTGGGCGTGGGTCTGCTGGGCGTGTGTGGCTTGTGTCTGCGCCTGCTGCACGTCGGCTACAAGATTCGATACTGAACCGCCTGAGCGATAATTCGGCGATGTCTGAGCCCACCCCAAACGACGTGCAACGCTTCATCGCGCAAGGCCTGAGTTGCGAGCATCTGGCGGTGCAGGGCGACGGCCAGCACTTCTTCGCCACCATCGTCTGCGCTGCCTTCGAAGGCGCCAGCCGCATCAAGCGCCACCAGATGGTCTACCGGGCCCTGGGCGACAAGATGCGCGCCGAGATTCACGCCCTGTCGATGAAGACGCTGACGCCGGCCGAGTGGGCCGTCAGCCCAGACAAAGCCCCACTGCCACATCACTGACTGCTCTGACCACGAAATCTGCCGCGGCACGGGCTGCGGCGCTTGAATCCGTGAAGGCGGGTTCGATGGCGGTGCAGGTTTCCTTCTGACGCACACGCGCACGCTCATGGACAAACTTCTGATACGCGGCGGACGGCCTCTCGAAGGCGAGGTCACGATCTCGGGCGCCAAGAACGCGGCATTGCCCGAGCTGTGCGCTGCGCTGCTGACGGCCGAGCCGGTGACGCTGACGAATGTGCCGCGCCTGAACGACGTGGGCACCACGCTGAAGCTGCTGCGCAACATGGGCGCGGTCTGTGATCGCAGTGAGGCACAGCCCGACGCGGTCACGCTGGACACGTCCACCGTGACCTCGCCGGAAGCGCCGTACGACCTGGTCAAGACCATGCGTGCCTCGATCCTGGTGCTGGGCCCGCTGCTGGCGCGCTTCGGCCAGGCGCGGGTATCGCTGCCCGGCGGCTGCGCGATCGGCTCGCGGCCGGTGGACCAGCACATCAAGGGCCTGCAGGCGATGGGGGCGCACGTCAGCGTCGAGCGCGGCTACATCATCGCGAAGACGCCGCGCTTGCAAGGGGCCAAGATCACCACCGACATGGTGACCGTGACAGGCACCGAAAACCTGCTGATGGCCGCCACGCTGGCCGAGGGCGAGACGGTGCTCGAGAACGCGGCGCAGGAACCCGAGGTGGTGGACCTGGCCCTCATGCTGATCGCGATGGGCGCGCGCATCGAAGGCCACGGCACCCGCCGCATTCGCGTGCAGGGCGTGGAGCGCCTGCACGGGCTGGCGGGCGCGGCCAGCCACCGCATCGTGCCCGACCGAATCGAGGCGGGCACCTTCCTGTGTGCGGTCGCTGCCACCGGCGGCGATGTGACGCTGCGCCGCGCACGCGCCGACCACCTCGATGCGGTGATCGAGAAGCTGAGCGAGGCTGGCATCACGGTCGAATCGGGTGGCGACTGGATTCGTGTGCGCAGCCAGCAGCGCCCGCAGGCGGTGAGCTTTCGCACCAGCGAGTACCCGGCCTTCCCGACCGACATGCAGGCGCAGTTCATGGCACTGAACTGCATCGCCGAGGGCACTGCCAAGGTCACCGAGACCATCTTCGAGAACCGCTTTATGCACGTCAACGAAATGGTGCGGCTCGGCGCGCGCATTGAGGTTGACGGCCACCTGGCCGTCGTGCACGGCGTGCAGAAATTGTCCGGCGCTGCGGTGATGGCGACCGACCTGCGTGCATCGGCCAGCCTGGTGGTCGCCGGGCTGGTGGCCGATGGCGAAACCTGCATCGACCGCATCTACCACCTCGACCGCGGCTACGACCAGATGGAAGCGAAGCTGCGCGGCATCGGTGCCGACATCGAGCGAGTTCGATGAGCCCCCACGTCACTTCGTTCCTGCCCCCCGAGGGGGCCGGTCGGCCCTTGGGGCGGCCCGGCGGTGCCGGCGTCGGGGCGTTGACATGCTGACGCTCGCACTGTCGAAGGGCCGTATTTTCGAGGAAACGCTGCCGCTGCTGAAGGCGGCCGGTATCGAGGTGGCCGAAGACCCGGAGAAGTCGCGCAAGCTGATCATCGGCACCAACCGCCCCGACGTGCGCGTGGTGCTGGTGCGCGCCAGCGACGTGCCGACCTATGTGCAATACGGCGGTGCTGATCTGGGCGTGACCGGCAAGGACACGCTGATCGAGCACGGTGGCTCGGGCCTGTACCAACCGCTCGATCTGCGCATCGCCACCTGCCGCATGAGCGTGGCCACGCGTGCCGACTTCGACTACGCCAGCGCGGTCAAGCAAGGCTCGCGGATCCGCGTGGCGACCAAGTACACGCTGACCGCGCGCC
This sequence comes from Burkholderiales bacterium, assembly GCA_031380885.1. Taxonomy (GTDB): domain Bacteria; phylum Pseudomonadota; class Gammaproteobacteria; order Burkholderiales; family Burkholderiaceae_C; genus PBB1. The sequence continues at coordinate 26,284 of JANMXL010000181.1, forward strand.
AGCATTTCTCAGACAAGGGCGTGCACGTCGACGTGATCAAGCTCTATGGTTCGATGGAGCTGGCGCCGTTGACCGGGCTGGCCGATGCGATCGTCGACCTGGTCTCCAGCGGCAACACGCTGAAGGCCAACCACTTGGTCGAGGTCGAGGAGATCATGCAGATCTCGGCGCGCCTCGTCGTCAACCAGGCCGCGCTGAAACTCAAGCGTGAACCGATCCGCGCGATCATCGATGCGTTCGCGTCGGCCATCCCAGACTGAGCAGCTCGTTCATGACCGTCCGCATCCGTCACCTTGGTACGTCTGCCGCTGACTTCGCTGCCGAGTTCGAGCGCGTGCTGCACTGGTCGGCCGAGACCGATGGTGCCATCGAAGAGCGCGTGGCCGCGATCCTGGCCGACGTCCAGCAGCGCGGCGATCCGGCAGTGCTGGAATACACAAGGCGATTCGATGGCCTGGATGCCGCGTCGGTCGCATCGCTCGAAATCGGCCACGCCGAATTGCATGCTGCGTTGGATGCGATCACGCCCGCACAGCGCGGCGCGCTGGAATTCGCCGCCGACCGCGTGCGCGACTACCACCAGCGCCAGCTCGAAGCCTGCGGCCGCTCGTGGAGCTACCGCGACGCCAATGGCACCTTGCTCGGCCAGAAAGTCACGCCGCTCGATCGCGTCGGGATCTACGTGCCCGGCGGCAAGGCGGCGTACCCGTCCAGTGTGCTGATGAACGCGCTGCCCGCGAAGGTGGCCGGCGTTGGCGAGATCGTGATGGTGGTGCCGACGCCGAAAGGCGAAAAGAACCTGCTGGTGCTGGCCGCCGCAGCCGTCGCCGGCGCCGACCGCGTGTTCACCATCGGCGGTGCGCAGGCGGTGGCGGCGCTCGCCTACGGCACGGCCACGGTGCCCGCCGTCGACAAGATCACCGGCCCGGGCAACGCCTATGTCGCCAGCGCCAAGCGCCGCGTGTTCGGCAAGGTCGGCATCGACATGATCGCGGGCCCGAGCGAAATCCTGGTGCTGGCCGATGGCAGCACGCCAGCCGACTGGGTCGCGATGGATCTGTTCAGCCAGGCCGAGCACGACGAGCTGGCGCAAAGCATCCTGCTCAGCCCCGATGCGGCCTACATCGAGCGCGTGCAGGCCGAGATCGACCGGCTGATCGACACCATGCCGCGCCGTGACGTGATTCGCGCGTCGCTTGAAGGCCGCGGCGCACTGATCCACACGCGCAGCATGGAAGAGGCCTGCGAGATCAGCAACCGCATCGCGCCTGAACACCTCGAAGTCAGCTCGCGCGACCCACACCGCTGGGAGCCGCTGCTGAGGCACGCGGGTGCCATCTTCCTCGGCGCCTACACCAGCGAAAGCCTGGGCGACTACTGCGCCGGGCCGAACCATGTGCTGCCAACCTCGGGCACCGCGCGCTTCTCGTCGCCGCTGGGTATCTACGACTTCCAAAAGCGCAGCAGCCTGATCGAGGTCAGCGAGGTCGGCGCTCAAAAGCTGGGCGTGGTCGCGGCCGAGTTGGCCTACGGCGAAGGCCTGCAAGCGCACGCCCAGGCGGCCGAAATGCGGTTGAAACGCTGAGGCGCTGATTGACACGAACTTCGTGATACACGAAAATAGTGTCTTCTACGGGTTTGGGAATGCCACCATGAAAAACGTCACCGTTAGCATGGAAGAAACCGTCGCCGACTGGGCGCGCATTGAAGCCGCGCGCCGCAACACCAGCGTGTCGAAACTGATCGGCGAGATGCTGGCCGAGAAGATGCGGCATGACGATTCTTACGAGCGTGCGATGCATGAAGCGCTCGACTTCAAGAGCTTCGGGAAATCGAGTGGGCCGTATCTGACCCGCGACGAAATCTACGACCGGAGCATCAAAAGGTGAGCACGGTTTTCGTCGATACCAACGTACTCTTGTACTGCGTCGACGAACGCGACATCGACAAGCGAGACCGCGCCCGGGTGTGGATATCTGCGTGCTGGCAGCGCCGCAGCGGGCGGCTGAGCACGCAGGTGCTTAACGAGTACTACTTCAACGTCAAGAAGAAGTTTTCCCGTCAGTTGTCGCAAGACAGCGCCAGGGCAGAAGTCAGGCGTTATCAGAACTGGCGACCGTGGGCCATTGACCAGCCGACGGTCGAGGCTGCGTGGGCTGTGGAAGACCGCTACCGCTTGAGCTACTGGGATGCCTTGATGGTGGCGGCGGCGCAGCAGCAGGGCTGCACCATGCTGCTGACCGAAGACCTGCAACACGATCAACGGATCGACGGCGTGCGCATCGTCAACCCCTTTCTGGTCGGGCCCGATGTGCTCGATGCCGCTGCGTGAAGGCTTCCCTGAAACCGGCGACGTCCGTCATCCGCGGCGATGTGCGCGCGATGCACGCCTACGCGGTGCAGCCCAGCGACGGCCTGGTCAAGCTCGACGCGATGGAGAACCCGTTTCGCCTGCCCGAGCCGCTGCGCGCCGCACTCGGCGCCCGGCTGGCCGAAGTCGCGATCAACCGCTATCCCGGCCGCCGCAACGACGACCTGCGCCGCGCGCTGGCGCAGCACGCCGGGTTGCCCGAAGGCTTCGATCTGATCCTCGGCAACGGCTCTGATGAATTGATCTCGATGCTGAGCCTGGCCTGCGCGAACCCCGGCGCCAGCGTCGTCGCGCCGGTGCCGGGCTTCGTGATGTACGACGTGTCGGCGCGGCTGCAGGGCCTGCGCTCGATCAGCGTGCCGCTGACGGCCGACTTCGAGCTCGACGAGGCGGCGATGCTCGCGGCGATGGCCGAACACCAGCCAGCCATCGTCTACATCGCCTACCCGAACAACCCGACCGCCAACCTGTTCGACGACGCGATCATCGAGCGGTTGATCGAGGCGGCGCCGGGGCTGGTGGTGATCGATGAGGCCTACCAGCCGTTCGCCTCGCGCAGCTACATCGACCGCGTGGCGCGCCACGGCCATGTGCTGATCATGCGCACCCTCAGCAAGTTCGGACTGGCGGGTGTGCGGCTGGGCTACCTGATGGGCCCGAAAGCGCTGATCGCCGAGATCGACAAGGTTCGCCCGCCGTACAACGTCAGCGTGCTGAACTGCGAGGCGGCGCTGTTCGCTTTGGAGCATGCCGACGAGTTCGATCGCCAGGCCGCGCTGCTGCGCAGCGAGCGCGCTCGGCTGATGTCGGCTTTGCGAGAACTGCCCGGTGTGCATCCTTATCCGAGCGAGGCCAACATGATCCTGACGCGTGTGCCCGATGCGGGCGCGCTGTTTGCGGCGCTGAAGCGTCGAGGCGTGTTGGTCAAGAATGTGTCGAACCTGCACCCGCTGCTGGCCGACTGCCTGCGCCTGACGGTGGGCACGCCGGACGAAAATATTCTCTTGATGTCTGCCTTGACCTCTGCCCTGGAAGCGAGCCCGCGATGAGTTCAACCACGACCAACCCGGCCATGCCGCACCGCCTGGCGCAAGTGACGCGTCGCACCGCCGAAACGCAGATCCGCGTGGCCATAGATATCGACGGCAGCGGCGTGGCGACGCTGGCCACGGGCATCGGCTTCTTCGACCACATGCTCGACCAGATCGCGCGCCACGGCCTGTTCGACCTGGACATCGAGGCCAAGGGCGATTTGCACATCGATGGGCACCACACTGTCGAAGACATCGGCATCACGCTCGGGCAGGCGGTGGCGAAAGCGGTCGGCGACAAGCGCGGGCTGCGCCGCTACGGCCACGCCTACGTGCCGCTCGACGAGGCGCTGTCGCGGGTCGTCATCGATTTTTCCGGCCGGCCCGGGCTTCACATGCGCGTCGATTTCAAGAGCGGCATGATCGGCGCGCTCGACACGCAGCTGGTCTACGAGTTCTTCCAGGGCTTCGTCAACCACGCCAACGTGAGCTTGCACATCGACAACCTGCACGGCGACAACGCCCACCACCAGTGCGAGACGATCTTCAAGGCGTTTGCTCGGGCGATGCGCATGGCGTTGGAAATCGATCCGCGCATGGGCAATGTGATTCCCTCGACCAAGGGCAGCCTTTGATGGGAAAGACCGTCGCCGTGGTCGACTACGGCATGGGCAACCTGCGCTCGGTGTCGCAAGCGGTGATGCATGTCGCCCAGGGTTCAGGCTTCGAGGTGAAGGTGACCGCCGACCCCGACGTCGTCTACGCCGCCGAGCGCGTCGTGCTGCCGGGCCAAGGCGCGATGCCCGACTGCATGCGTGAGTTGCGCGAGTCGGGGTTGAAGGATGCGGTGCTTGATGCGGCTGCGCGCAAGCCGCTGCTTGGGGTGTGCGTCGGCATGCAGATGCTGCTGTCGCACAGCGAGGAAGGCCCGCCGGGCGAAGGCACGCCAGGGCTGGGCCTGATTGCAGGCGAGGTGATCCGCTTCCAGCTCGATGGCCAGCTGCAGCCTGACGGCAGCCGCTACAAGGTGCCGCAGATGGGCTGGAACCAGGTCATGCAGGCCCGGCCGCACCCGCTGTGGGCGGGCGTGCCGGACGGCGCCAGCTTCTATTTCGTGCACAGTTTTTATGCGCGACCGACCGATTCGCGCCACAGCCTGGGCGAAACCGACTACGGACAGCGCTTTACCTGCGCGCTGGGGCGGGATAATATTTTTGCGACGCAGTTCCATCCGGAGAAGAGCGCTGCCCACGGACTGACCGTGTACCGCAACTTCCTCCAGTGGAATCCCTGATCGCCGCGACACGCTGCGGCGACCTCGGCTTCGTTGTACCTTTTTGGCCTTGATTCCTTCAACTGTTTGTTCCGGTCATGTTGCTCATTCCTGCGATCGATCTCAAAGACGGCAAATGTGTGCGCCTTAAACAAGGTGACATGAGCAACTCGACCACCTTCGGCGAAGACCCCGCGGCGATGGCGCGGCGCTGGGTCGATGCCGGTGCGCGGCGTCTGCACCTGGTCGATCTGAACGGCGCGTTTGCCGGCAAGCCGGTCAACGAGGCCGCCATCAAGGCCATCCTCGCCGAAGTCGGCGACGAGATCCCGGTGCAGCTGGGCGGTGGCATCCGCGACCTCGACACCATCGAGCGCTACCTCGACGACGGGCTGAGCTTCATCATCATTGGCACTGCCGCGGTGAAGAACCCCGGCTTCCTGCGCGACGCCTGCAGCGCGTTCGGTGGCCACATTATCGTCGGCCTCGACGCAAAGGAAGGCAAGGTCGCCACGGACGGCTGGAGCAAGCTGACCGGCCACGAGGTCATCGACCTGGCGAAGAAGTTCGAGGACTACGGCGTCGAAGGCGTGATCTACACCGACATCGGCCGCGACGGCATGTTGAGCGGCATCAACATCGAGGCCACAGTGAAGCTGGCGCAGGCGTTGACAATTCCGGTCATCGCCTCCGGTGGGCTGAGCAACCTGGCCGATATCGAGCGGCTGTGTGCGGTCGAATTCGAAGGCATCGCCGGCGTGATTTGCGGGCGCGCCATCTACTCGGGTGATCTTGATTTTGCCGCCGCGCAAGCGCGTGCCGACGAGCTGAACGGGAACTGACCCGCGCCACTTCTATTTCCCCAACGCCCTGCGATGGCAGTCGGCGAACCCAGATGCTTTCCAAGCGAATCATTCCCTGCCTCGATGTGACTGGCGGTCGCGTCGTCAAAGGCGTCAATTTCGTCGAGCTGCGCGATGCCGGTGACCCGGTCGAAATCGCCGCGCGCTACAACGAGCAGGGTGCCGACGAGCTGACCTTCCTCGACATCACCGCCACCAGCGATGGCCGCGATCTGATCCTGCACATCATCGAGGCGGTCGCCTCGCAGGTGTTCATTCCGTTGACCGTCGGCGGCGGCGTGCGCACGGTCGATGACGTGCGGCGGCTGCTCAACGCCGGCGCCGACAAGGTCAGCTTCAATTCGGCGGCGGTCGCCAATCCGACGATCATTCGCGATGCGTCGCAACGCTACGGCGCGCAGTGCATCGTCGTGGCGATCGATGCGAAGCGCCGTGCTGGCGACGACCTGGCCGCGCGCGGCCACGGCTGGGACGTCTATACCCACGGCGGGCGCAAGAACACCGGTCACGACGCGGTCGATTGGGCGGCGCAGATGGCCGAGTTCGGCGCCGGTGAAATCCTTTTGACCAGCATGGACCGCGATGGCACGAAATCCGGTTTCGACCTGGAACTGACGCGCGCGGTGAGCGACCGCGTCGCGGTGCCGGTGATTGCCTCGGGCGGTGTCGGTGCACTGGCGCATTTGTCCGAAGGCATCCGCATTGGCGGTGCCGACGCGGTGCTGGCCGCCAGCATCTTCCATTACGGCGAATTCACCGTCGGTCAGGCCAAGGCGCTGATGGCGCGCGACGGCATCCCGGTGCGGCTGTGATGGCGTCGATCATCAGCAAATCGGTGCCTAAGCCAAAGGCCGCCGCCAAGGTCGCTGCAAAAACCAGCCTGAAAGCAAAGCCCCGTTTTGGCAGCCGCGCATTTGCGGAGGTGCCAACCCGAAAGAAGGCTGCGAAAACGGTGCCGGTCGCTCCCGATGTGGCCTCATTGCCGCGCGAGGTTCGCATCATTGGCGGCGCGTGGAAGCGCAGCAAGTTGCCGGTCAGTTTGCTGCCGGGCCTGCGCCCCACGCCCGACCGCGTGCGCGAGACATTGTTCAACTGGCTGGGTGCCGACTTGAGCGGCTGGCGTTGCCTCGACGCCTTCGCAGGCAGTGGTGCGCTGGGCTTCGAGGCGGCCTCTCGTGGTGCTGCCGCGGTGGTGCTGATCGAGCGCGAAGCGCGGCAGGCGCGAAGCCTCGAAGACTCCAAACTGCGTTTGAAAGCCGACACGCTGCAAGTCATCGCCACTGACGCACTGGCGTGGATGCGCCGTGGTGCGCCGGGGTCGTTCGAACTGGTGTTCATCGATCCACCGTTCGGCAGCGACCTGCTCGGGCCTGCGCTGGCTGCGGCGGCCCGTCTGGCCGTGCCGCACGGCTACATCTACCTCGAAGCGGCCCATGCCTACACCGCTGAAGAAGTTGCGCCGCTCGATCTGAGCGTTCACCGCCACTTTCGCGCCGGGATGGTCCATGCCCACCTGTTGCAGCGCAAAGCGGGTGACTACACTGCGGATGACATTGCGTGACAGGGAGCGCCGCATGACTTCCGTGACCCAACTGACCGCCATCTACCCTGGCACCTTCGATCCGATGACACTGGGCCACGAGGATTTGATGCGCCGCGCCAGCCGTTTGTTTGAACGCCTCGTTGTGGCAGTGGCCGCCGGGCACCACAAGCGCACGATGTTCACCATCGAAGAGCGCCTCGAAATCGCCCAGGAACTGGCGCGCAAGCACCCGAACGTCGAGGTGATCCCGTTCCGCGGGCTGCTGCGCGATTTCGTCGTCGGCATTGGCGGCAAGGTGGTGGTGCGTGGCCTGCGTGCGGTCAGCGACTTTGAATACGAATTCCAGATGGCCGGCATGAACCGCCAGCTGATGCCCGACGTCGAAACGGTGTTTCTGACCCCCAGCGACCAGTTCCAGTTCGTTTCCGGCACCTTCGTCAGGGAGATCGCGACGCTGGGCGGCGATGTCTCCAAATTTGTGTCACCTTCAGTGCTCGAACGGCTGCGCTCGCGCGTCGGCCTGAAGTACCCGGAAGCCTGAACGCCAACACCTCCCGACATGGCCCTGCTGATCACCGACGAATGCATCAACTGCGACGTGTGCGAGCCCGAGTGCCCGAACGCGGCCATTTCGATGGGCGTCGAGATTTATCAGATCGATCCGGCCAAATGCACCGAGTGTGTCGGCCACTTCGACGAGCCGCAGTGCGTGCAGGTGTGCCCAGTGGCCTGCATTCCGATTCACCCCGACCACGTCGAATCGAACGAGTCGCTGTGGGCGAAATATCGGCGGCTGCAGGCGCAAGCTGTGTCTGCGGTGTCGGCCGCTTCCGATTGATCGTGCCGAGCGACGCGTCAGTCGCGCGGAGGCGCCAGGACGACGGCCGGCGCGGGCTTCGACGCACGGCGATTTGAAGGCTGTGCCTTCGCGCGCAGCCGCTTTGTTTTGGCCTTGGCCTTGGCGCTGGTGTCGGGCCTGACCGTGTTGTTCGAGGCTGTCTTCACAGGTGCATTGAAACTGCCCGCCAGCGCTGGCCGCAGGGCCGCTTCATAGGCGAGCCGATCGCGTTCCAGTGCCGACGCCAGCGCCACTGTGCGCTCGTTCACCTGCCTGGCTTGCAGGCGCTGCTCATCGCTGCGGGCATCGATCAGCTCGATGCGGCGACCCTCCGCGCACGGCGTTTGCGAGTAGGTGCTGCCGTTCGGTCCGCAGCGGTAGACGTCGGCAGCGGCGGCTGGGGCGATGAGGGCGACGGCCATCCAGCCGACGATCGATGCGTGCAGTGTCATGGCGAAGCTCCCCCGGTGGCATCAGGCAGTTTTTTCGGTCGAGGCGGCCGCGCGTGGATCTTCAGCATCGCGCGCTCCATGTCGCCGGCGATCAGCAGGTCGAGGGCACCCAGCGCCTGCGCGATGCTCTGATCGATCACTTCGCGCTCGGCCATAGGCGGCTTGCGCAGCACATGGTTGATGACCTCCGCCTTGACGCCGGGGTGGCCAATGCCCAGCCGCAGTCGCCAGAAGTCAGGCGAACCCAGTTGCGCCTGGATGTCTTTCAGGCCGTTGTGCCCGGCGTGGCTGCCGCCGAGCTTCATCTTCATCTGGCCAGGCATCAGGTCGAGCTCGTCGTGGGCGACAAGGATCTCTTCCGGCGCGATCTTGAAGAAGCGTGCCAGAGCGGCCACCGACTTGCCCGACAGGTTCATGAAGGTCATCGGCTCCAGCAGCCACAGCGGGCCGCCAGGCAGGTTGGCACGGGCGACCAGCCCGAAGTACGACCGATCGGGTGCCAGCGCTGTCTTGAGCTGGCGCGCCACCTCGTCGATGAGCCAGAAGCCCGCGTTGTGTCGCGTGAGCTCGTATTCCGCCCCGGGATTGCCCAGGCCCACCATCAGTCGAATCATGACTCGATTATCGATTTCAGTCGGCCATGAAAAAGCCCCACCGTGGTGGGGCTCCGAAGGGGGGACGATGGCAGGAGCGAGAGCCCCTGCGCCCGCTTACTTCTTGTTCTGCTTTTCGGTCTTCTTGCCCTTGGTCGGTGCGGCTGCGGCTGCGGCCACCACCACCGGTGTGGTTTCTTCTTCAGCCGACAGAACGGATGCTGACACCAGCACTGGGTTCGGTTTGCCCTGCGTCATGACCTTGATTCCCGTGGGCAGCGCGATGTCGTTGACGTGCAGCGACTGGCCCTTGATCAGGCCCACCAGATCGACCGTCAGGAACTCAGGCAGCTGCGAGGCCAGGCACTGGATGCGCAGTTCGGTGACGACGTGGTTGACCACGCACTTGTCGACCTTCACCGCCGGGGACTCTTCCTCGTTGATGTAGTGCAGCGGCACCTTCTTCGTGATCTTGGTGGTGGCATCGACGCGTTGAAAGTCGATGTGCAGCACGATCGGGCGGAACGGGTGCAGCTGATAGTCACGCAGCAACACGTTCTCGGACTTGCCGGCCAGCTCCATCTCGAGGATGGATGAGTGGAATGATTCCTTCTTCAAGGCGAAGAACAACGCGTTGTGATCGAGTTCGATCATCGCTGGCGTGCCCGCGCCATAGACGATCCCTGGGACCTTGTCAGCGTTGCGCAGGCGGCGGCTCGCTCCGGTCCCCTGCAACGTACGCTCGAATGCGACGAATTTCATGTTGACTCCAAATGATGAGAAGCCCCGCGACCAGGTGCTTCAGTGCTTCAAAAAGCAAGGCCTTGCGACCTTGTTGAACATCCGACTTGTCGGCCGGACGCTTGGTTCGACGCTCAGAAATTGCTGTTCTGCTCGGCGAACAAAGAAGTGACCGATTCGCCGTCGGAAATGCGACGGATCGTTTCGGCAAACAGGAACGACACCGACAGCTGGCGCACTTTCGCGCACACCTTGGCGGCCTCGGTCATCGGAATGGTGTTGGTGATCACGACCTCGTCGAGCATCGACGCCTGGATGCGTTCGATCGCCGGGCCGGAGAACACCGCATGGGTGCAGTAGGCGTAGACGGATTTGGCGCCGCGCTCCTTCAGCACCGTAGCCGCTTTGACCAGCGTGCCGGCGGTGTCGATCATGTCGTCCATCACCACGCAGTTGCGCCCGTCGATCTCGCCGATGACGTTCATCACCTCGGACACATTGGCCTTCGGGCGGCGCTTGTCGATGATCGCCAGGTCGCAGTTCAGCTGCTTGGCGAGCGCCCGTGCGCGCACCACGCCACCGATGTCGGGCGAGACCACGACCAGGTCGTCGTACTGCTTCGACTGCAGATCAGACAACAGCACCGGCGAGGCGTAGATGTTGTCGACCGGAATGTTGAAGAAGCCCTGGATCTGGTCGGCGTGCAGGTCCATCGTCAGCAGGCGCTCGACACCGACGGCTTCGAGCATGTTCGCAACGACCTTGGCGCTGATCGGCACCCGTGTGGAACGCGGCCGACGGTCCTGCCGCGCATAGCCGAAGTAGGGGATCACGGCGGTGATGCGGCGCGCGCTGGCGCGCTTCAACGCATCGACCATGATGCAGAGTTCCATCAGGTTCTCGTTGGTCGGGGTGCAGGTCGATTGCACGACGAACACATCGCGAGCCCGCACGTTCTGCTCGATCTCGACGGCGACTTCGCTGTCTGAAAAACGGCCGACCGATGCCTTGCCCAGTTCGACACCCAGATGGGTGGCAATTTCCTTGGCGAGCGCCGGATTGGCGTTGCCCGTGAACAGCACAGTGTTGAAAAGCACATTCCCTCCGACGAGGCTCTGTGGAAGCATGTCGCTTCCTTTCAGTTCAGCCCAGGCCTGTGGTCAGGACGCTCCGGGAATCAATGAATCTGGCAGGGGAAGAAGGATTCGAACCTTCGCATGTCGGAATCAAAATCCGATGCCTTAACCAACTTGGCGACTCCCCTACACCGGTGCGCGGCCGAGGCCACGCACCCACAACTTTCAGGATCCGATTTTCAATCCTGTATCTCTGCGTCTCGAATCTTCGTCCCGCGCCCAGTCGCGCAACGGGTGCTGCGGCAGGCTGCGGCACATTCTCATGACCCAACCCCGCGGCAGCTCGCCGTCCAGCGCGGGCGCCACATCCGACCCTGACGCGGCGCGCGCAAACACCACGCTGCCCGAACCGCTCATGCGGCTGTTGCCATAACGAGTGTGCAAAATCGCTGCCGCCTGACGCACCTCTGGGTGCAACAACTCGGCAACCGCTTGCAGATCGTTGTGACCCCAGCCATCACCACCCGCAGGGGAGGCGATGCGCAGTAGTTCGTCTGCACCAAAGCCCTCAAGTATAGCGCGAGGCGTGTCGCGAACCAACTGCGGGTGGCTGAAAACTGCACGCGTTTCGATCGATACCGCCGGCTTGATCAGCACAAAGGTCTGTTCGGGAACGGCCACGGGTGTCAGCCGTTCGCCGATGCCCTCGACCCAGGCGTTGTCACCGCCAATGAAGAACGGCACGTCGGCGCCCAGCGTCAAGCCCAGCGCATGCAGCTGGGCCCGCGACCAGTTCAGCCCCCACAGCCGGTTCAGCGCGAGCAGCGTTGTGGCCGCATCGGAGCTGCCGCCGCCAAGGCCTGCGCCCCAGGGCACCTGCTTCGTGATGCTGATGTCGGCGCCGCACGTGGTGCCGCTGGCGGCCTGCAAGGCGCGTGCAGCACGCAGGCACAGATCGTCGGCAGGCAACGCGACCGACAGGTCGTGGCGGTGGAGCTGGCCATCACTGCGCCGTTCGAAATGCAGCGTGTCGGCCCAGTCGATCAGCACGAACAGCGACTGCAGCAGGTGATGGCCATCGGCGCGCCGACCAACCACATGCAGGAACGTGTTGAGCTTGGCCGGGGCGCTCACATCCCACAGGGCATGCAGCGTCATGGCGGGTCCAGTTTCACCTGCACCGTGACCGCCGGTGGCGCGGCCCGCCGCGCGATGAGTCGCGCTTCGTCGAAACGCGACAAATCGACCTGCCAGCCCAGCTGACTGAAGCCCGCCGGCTCGGGCGCGACGGCAGCGACACTGACCGCGCCACGCCATGGGCGACCGCGCAGCCAGTCGAACAGCGCAGGCACCGGCAGCGCTTCGCCGACCACGGCGCGCGTCATCTCATCGAGGGTCGCGTGACGGGTCTGCCCCTGAGGCGTGTCGAGCACCACGGCGTCGGGGCTCCAGCGGGCGCGCGCCACCGTGCTGCCCAGCGGTGTGTTCATGTCCAGGCGACCGTGCTGTGGCGTGCCGCTCAGCTCGAACGAGGCGGACAGGCTGTGCGCCGGCTCGGTGTCGGTGGCAGCGACCTGCACCGACATCCGGCCCGCCAGCAGTTCGCCCCGCGGCGGGTCATCGGGCAGCGTCAGGGTCGAGCAGCCCGCCAGCACCACCGCTGCACAGACCGCGCCGAACCTGAAGATCACAAATTGACTTTCAGCCGCACCACGGTTTCGCGCAACACATCGTTGGCCTGATCGCGGCTCTTGCCCTCGCGCAAGATGCGCCGGGCTTCGTCATGCTGCCCGTTGACCCACAGCACCTCGCCCAGGTGGGCGGCGATCTCCGGGTCGGGCCGCGATTGGTAGGCGCGCTTGAGTTGCTTGATCGCCTCGTCGCGGTTGCCCATGCGGTATTCGACCCAGCCCAGGCTGTCGGTGATGAAGGGCTCGCCGGGGGCCAGCTCCAGCGCGCGCACGATCAATGCCTTCGCTTCCGGCAGTCGCAAGCCGCGATCGGCCAAAGAGAATCCGAGCGCGTTGTGGGCATGCTCGTGGTCGGGCCGCAATTCGATCACGCGGCGCAGCAGGCGCTCCATCTCGTCGATGCGGTTGAGTTTTTCCTCCATCATCGATTGTTCGTAGAGCAGATCGGAGTCGTCCTTGAAGCGTTCGTTGCCCCGCTTCAGCACGTCAGCGGCCTGCGCCCACTCCCGCGCTTCGCGCCACAGTGCGACTTCAGCCAGCAGCTTGGCGCGGGCGTCCTCGTCGCTGGCCTGCGGTGCGCGCCGAATCAGCTCGACCGCGTCGGTCAGGCGCCCCTGCTTGGCCAGCAGCGAGGCACGGCGCACCTGCACTTCCAGCGCGCGGGCGGGGGTGTCGACCTTGGCGAGCCAGGCCTCGGCGGCCTTGAAATTGCCTTGCTGCTCTGCGGCCTGGGCCAGCATCAGCCAGGCCTGGGTCAGGCCGCGGTCGTCCGATTCGACGACGCCCCCATCCTCGTTGGTGAGCGACGGCGAGGCGGTGGGGGGCTTCGCCGGCGTGCTGCTGGGTGGCGTCGCCTGAATGCGCTCGATGAAAGTCTTGATCGCGACCGTGGCTTCCTTGGGCTGACGCAGCTCCAGGTGCAGGGCGCCGAGCGTCAGCCACGGCGCGCTTTGCACAGGATCGTCCCGGGTGACCCGATCGACCTGCGCCAGCGCTTCCAGGTAGCGCTGCGACATGCCCAACGCGCGCGCATAGAACATGCGAACCGCACTGGCCTGCGGTTTGGCTTTCAGATAACCCTGGACGATGGGCTCGGCATCGGCAGTCGTCGGGAGCAGTTCCAGCGCGAGCAGCACCGGACCTTCGGCAGCGGCATCTCGTGCGTGCGCGCGCTGCGCGTACTCCAATGCACGCGCACTGTCGCCCGACGCCTGCCAGGATCGGCCGATTGCGACCAGTGACGCGTCGGCGGTTGCCGGTGCATCGAGGTAAGGCTGCAATGCATCGGTCAGGATCTCCGCGATCAGCTTGCGATCGCTGGTCCGCTCGAAAAACCGCGGCAGGCTGGTGATCAGGCCCGGCCGTTCGGCCTCCGGTGTCAGCCGGATCAACGAGCGCAAGGGCTCCGCTGTCTCGGGCGAGCGGTTCAAGACCACCAGCAATTCGATCAGGTAGCGGTGCGCATCGCGCGAGGCCGGCAAGGCCTTGCGCCAGGACTGCACGACGATCAGCGCCTGGCCGCCGGCCCGGATCTGCAGCGCCATGTCGACCGCGCGCTTGTAGAGCTGTTCGTTCTTGGTCTTGGTGGCGGCGTCGAGCATCACCAGGAACGCCGTGCTGCCCTCGCTGGCACTGAGTTCGATCTCGCCGATCAGCAACTGGTAGAAAAGAGAGGCATCGAGGTCCGAATTCTCGAACGCCGACCCAGAGACCGCGGACTCTGGTGCCGATGCTGCAGCGGCAGGGGTTTGCGACCACGCCTGCGGTGCCCAGGTGCAGCCTGCAACGACAAGCGCACAAACCGCTTTTGCGGGTGGGAAACGAGCTGGCATCAGCGACTCCTGGAGACAGAAAAGATTCTAGATCGGGGCGCCGGCGGGCCACGTCGGTGGGGTACGACCTCGCTGGGTGCCGATAATTCCGTCATGCCCGAACTGCCGGAAGTCGAAGTCACCCGCCTGAGCTTTGCCGATCGCATCAATGGCGCGGTCGTCACCAGCGTGCGCATGGGCAAGCCGCTGCGCTGGCCGCTGGGCATCGAGCCGTCGCAGTTGATGGGCCTCGGCGTCGGTGAGGTCACGCGGCGCGGCAAGTACCTGTGGCTGACATTGCAGTCTGCCGACCCGCCACCGGCTGCTGCGCGGCCGGGTCGCGGCGGCCTGTTGCTGCACCTGGGCATGTCGGGCTCGCTGGCCTTCAGCCCCCACCCCGCGTTGCCTGGCCCGCACGACCACTTTGATCTCGCCACCGACCGTGGCACGCTGCGGTTGACCGACCCGCGCCGCTTCGGCGCGGTGGTGTGGTCGCCCGCGCCGGGCAGTGGCATGGCCGGCAAGCTGCTGGCCAGCCTCGGGCTGGAGCCCTTCGATGCCGCCTTCGATGGCGCACACCTGCATGCTGCCTTGCAGCGCCGCCGTGTGGCGATCAAGCTGGCGCTGCTGGGCGGCGACATCGTTGTCGGCGCCGGCAACATTTATGCATGCGAGGCGCTGTTCACCGCGGGCATCGATCCGCGCACCCGCAGCGACCGGCTGAGCCGCCCCCGTTGCCAGCGCCTCGCCCAGGCGATACGGCAGACGCTGCAATCCGCACTCGAGCTCGGCGGCTCGACGCTGCGTGACTTTCGCGACGCGCACGGCATGGCGGGCCAGTTTCAGCTGAGCGCGCGGGTGTACGGCCGCGCCGGGCTGCCGTGCACCGTGTGCGCCACACCGGTGCGGCGCATCGTGCAGGGACAGCGCTCGACCTTTTTTTGCCCGACCTGTCAGAAGCGCTGAGTACCAGGCGTGAGCACCGGCTCAAAAACGGGCAAGACACCGGTTGTTTCTCGCGATGCACCAGTACCGGCTTGCCCTAGGATGAGAGAGCTTCAAGCTTGAAAGGGCGGCGGCATCGCCCGACCTACGCAACACAATCCGATCGCGCCATGACCTCCGCCTTTTCCGGTCGTTTCGATGAACTCAGCCAATGGCGCGATGGTGTTCGTGCGCGGCTGGACGATCTGGCCGCTTTCCTGGCGGAGCAAGGCCCGCCCGACGCCACCGATCAGTCGCAGCTTGCCTCGCTGCGCCAGCGACTGTCCACCGACAAGCTGGTCGTCGCCTTCGTCGGCGAGTTCTCGCGTGGCAAGTCGGAGCTGATCAACGCGATCTTCTTCGCCGACACGGGGCGCCGCGTGCTGCCGGCCACACCGGGGCGCACAACGATGTGCCCGGTCGAGCTTTCCCATGACCCGGCGCAGCCAATCACGGTCTCGCTGTTGCCCATCGCCACCCGGCTGGCGGGCACCCCGCTGGCCGAACTGCGGCGCAATCCGCAGGCTTGGACGCACGTGCCGCTCGACGCTGCACGTCCCGAACACCTGACGAGCGCGCTGCGCGAGGTGATGGGCACGCAACGCGTGTCAGTCGCCGAGGCGCTGGCGCTCGGTCTGTGGGACGAATCGAATGCTGACAACAACCCGACCCCCGACGTCAGCGGCCGCGTCGAGGTGCCGGCGTGGCGCCATGCGCTGATCAATTACCCGCATCCCTTGCTGCGCCAGGGCCTGGTGGTGCTGGACACGCCAGGTCTGAACGCGCTCGGGGCCGAGCCGGAGCTGACCTTGAGCCTGCTGCCGTCGGCGCATGCCACGGTTTTCATGGTCGGCGCCGACACCGGGGTAACGCAGTCCGACATGGCCATCTGGCGCGATCACCTGGGCAGCCGCCAGTGCGCTGCCTTCGTTGTGCTCAACAAGATCGACGCGCTGCGTGACCCGTTGCTCACACCGCGGCAGGTGGTGACGCAGATTGAGGCTCAGCGCATTGCCACCGCGCGCCTGCTGGGGGTGCCGGCATCTCGGGTGTTCGCGCTGTCAGCGCGGCAGGCGCTGGTCGCGCGTGTCGAGTCCGATGCCGACGGCCTGGCGTTCAGCCGCATTGCTGAGTTTGAAGCCGCGCTGTCAGCCGAGCTGCTGCCGCAGCGGCAACAGGTGCTGCGGCGCTTGATCGACGACACCGTCACCCAGCTGCAGCAGCGGGCGGCGCGGCGGCTTGGTGTTGCGCGCCGGCAGATTGCCGAGCAGATGCTCGAATTGCGCGGCCTGCGCGGCAAGAGCAGCGACCGGCTGCGCACGATCCGCCAGCGCATCGAGCAGGAGGCGCTCGAGTTCGAGCACTGCCATTCGCGCCTGGTCGCCTTGCGGGGGTTGCATTCGCGCCTGCTCGACGCCGCGCTCGAGGGGCTGTCGGAAGATCAGCTCAGGGCCGAAGTCAACAGCCTGGTGGCGGACATCCAGGCCAGCATGCTCAAGCTCGGTGCCCGCAAGGCGTTTGTCGCGGCCTGCGCCCGGCTGCGAGCTCGCCTCATGCAAGCCAGCCAGCATGTCCAGGAAATCCGCGACATGCTGGCCGGCACCTTCAGCCACCTGAACGCCGAGTTCGGATTTGGCCTGGTGTTGATGCCGGGCCCCAATCTGGCGCGGTTTTCGGACGAGTTGAACGCCATCGAAAGCAGCTACACACAGTACCTCGGGCTCGGCCAGGCCTTGCGCCTGTCGCAGCCGCAGTCCATGGTTCAGTTCCGCCGCATGCTGCTGGCGCGGCTGGACCCGGCATGGGACGGTGCGCGCAGCGACATCGAGTCGTGGAACGGCGCGATGACGACGCATGTCGAGGTGCAGTTGCACGAACGCCGACGCAGTTTCCAGAAGCGGGCCGAAGCGCTGTCGCGCATTCGCGGTGCCTCTGACGAGCTGGAGCTGCGCATCGCCGACCTCGAACGGCAGGACGCCCAGCTGCAAACCCGCATCGAGTGCCTGGCGGTCGTGGCACAGGCGGTGCAGGCCAGTGCGGCCGCCGCCGTGACGTCCGAAGGTCACATCGACGTCGCATTGCCTTTCGACGAATTCGTCTCGGTTCGTCAGGCGCATGGCTGAATGACGCCACCGGTGGCGTTCTCGGCGCAGCTCATCGAATGGCAACAGCAGCACGGCCGCCACGGCCTGCCGTGGCAGCACACCCGCGACCCTTACCGTGTCTGGCTGTCGGAGATCATGCTGCAGCAGACGCAGGTGACGACGGTGCTGGCCTATTACGACCGCTTCCTGCAACGCTTCCCCGACGTGGCCGCACTGGCGGCGGCGTCGCAGGACGAGGTGCTCGCCCTGTGGAGCGGCCTGGGCTACTACAGCCGCGCCCGCAACTTGCACCGCTGTGCGCAGGCGGTCGTGGCGCAGCACGGCGGGCAATTCCCGACGTCCAGCGAGCAGCTGCAAAGCCTGCCCGGCATTGGCCGTTCGACGGCGGCGGCGGTGGCTGCGTTCTGCTTCGGCGAGCGGGTGGCGATCCTCGACGGCAACGTGAAACGGGTGCTGACGCGGGTGCTCGGCTTCGACGGTGATCTGGCCGTGGCTGCGCAAGAGCGTGCCCTGTGGTCCCAGGCCACCGCGCTGCTGCCTGAACAAGGCATCGAGCCCTACACGCAGGGCTTGATGGACCTGGGGGCGACGCTGTGCAGTGCGCGTGCGCCACAGTGCCGGCTGTGCCCGGTGCGCGAGGTGTGCGTCGCGGCGGCCACGCAGACGCAGGCGCGCTTTCCGGTGAAGACACGCAAGCGGAAGCGTGGCAAGCGAGAACATGTCTGGCTGCGGCTGTGTTGGCACGGCCGGGTGTGGCTGGTGCAGCGGCCCGATCAAGGGGTGTGGGCTGGGCTGTGGAGCCTGCCGGAATTCGACACGGCCACTGACTTTGGACGGCACTGCGCCGCCTGGCCCGGCCACGCCGACACGCTCACCTCGTTCACCCATGTGCTGACCCACCTCGACTGGACCTTGCATCCGGTGCGCTGGACCCTGCCGCCGGATGTCGACGACACGACGGCCACGGCCATCGTTGCCGCCTGGCCGACCGGCCGCTGGTTCACGCAAGAAGAAGCCCTGGCCGCCGGTCTGCCCGCGCCGCTGCGCAAGCTGCTGCTGAGTTGACGCGTCGGATCGGCGCTGAGTCGCGTGCGGCTCAGCCGCGCGCGTCGAGCTCGCGGTGGCGGATCAGGGTGACGGTGCGGCGGGCGAAGCGGCGCGCCAGCATCTCGACGAAGTACACCGAGCGGTGCTGCCCGCCGGTGCAGCCGATGGCCACCGTCAGGTAGCTGCGCTGGTCGTTGTGGAAGGCGGGCAGCCAGCGCGTCAGGAAGGTGTCGATCTGCGCCAGCATCTCGACCACATCGGGCTGTGCTTCGAGGTAGGCGACCACCGCCGCATCGCGGCCGTCCTGCGGCCGCAGCTCACGCACGTAATGCGGGTTGGGCAGCACGCGCACATCGAAGACATAGTCGGCGTCCAGCGGCACGCCGTGCTTGAACGCGAACGACTCGAAGACCAGCGTCAACCGGTTGCCGGTGCCGCTCATCAGGTCGCGGATCCAGAGGCGCAGCTGGGCGGGGCGCAGCTGGCTGGTGTCGATCACCGTCGAGGCCTCGCGCAGGCCGGACAACAGCTCGCGCTCCAGTTCGATCGCGTCGATCAGTGCCCGGTGGCCGTCGGGGGCCGAGACCCGTTCGAGGTCGAGATCGGCGGGAATCGTGTAGCCCGTGTCTTCGTCGTTGCGATGGCCGTGACCTCGGTCTCGCCCTGAACCCTGCGACAAGGGGTGCGGGCGGCGCGTCTCGGAGAAGCGCCGCACCAGCGCATCGGTGCTGGCATCGAGGAAGATCGAGCGCACCCGCACGCCCTCGTCGTTGAGCTGCTTGATCAGCGGCAGCAGGTGCGGCAGCGAACCGGCGCTGCGCACATCGACGGCGATCGCGACCCGCTGGTCGTGCAGCCGGTGTTCCAGTTGCAGAAAACCGCGCAGCAGCTCGGGCGGCAGGTTGTCGATGCAGAAGAAACCGGCGTCCTCCAGCGCATGCAGCGCCACCGATTTGCCCGAGCCTGAAATGCCTGTGACCAGCACGACCTCGCGCGCGGCTGTGACCTCGCCGGGCAGGCCCGGGTCGCCGCGTTGTGTCGACATCATGATGGCTTCTCCTCTTGTGTAGTCGCGACGCCAGCTCCGGGCGTCAGGCCCATCGCCAGCATCTCCTGCGCGTGCGCGAGGCTGGTGTCCGACAGCCGCTCGCCAGCGAGCATGCGGGCGATCTCGACCACCCGGGTTTCGCCCGCGACACCATGGATCTCACTGCGCACCGCGCCATCGGCCGAGCGCTTCGACACCACATGGTGATGATCCGCACAGGCCGCGACCTGCGGCAGGTGGGTGACGGCCAGCACCTGCCGATCGGCGCCCAGCTGTTTCATCAGGCGCCCGACGGTGTCGGCCACCGCGCCGCCGACGCCGGCATCGATCTCGTCGAAGATCAGCGTGCCCGCGCCAGCATCGCCCCGATGCAACTGGCAGGTCGTCACCGCGATCGCCAGCGCGATGCGCGAGAGCTCGCCGCCCGAAGCCACCTTGGCCAGTGGCCTCGGCGTGCCGCCCACATGCCCGGCGACCAGGAACTCGGCCGACTCCATGCCGAAGGATTGCGGCGATTCCTGTGCCGCCAGCAGCACCTCGAAGCGGCCCCCGACCATGCCCAGCTGCTGCATCGCCTGCGTGACGGCGCCGGCCAGTTTCGGCGCGGCCGTTTGGCGCGCTGCAGATACGCGGGCCGCTTCGGTTTCGTAGGCCGATCGCGCCTGCGCGAGCCGCGCCCGCTGCGCGTCAAGGTCGGCCGCTGCGTCGAGGGCGCGCAACTCATCTTTCCATTGCGCCAGCAGCGCGGCCAGATCGGCGGGCGGGCGGCGGTGGCGGCGCGCCAGGCCCATCCAGGCCGACAGCCGTTCGTCGAGTTCGCTCAGGCGCTGCGGATCGGTGTCGGTGTCGTTCAGAAAACCCGACAGCGTGTGCGCCGCGTCATGCAGTTGTGCCTGGGCGCCTTGCAGCACCTCGACCACCGCGGCGAGTTCACCATCGATCTCGGCTGCATCGCGCAGGCGGTCGATTGCGCGGCCGGTCAACGTGTCGGCGCTGTCGTCGGCTTCGCTGACCGCGTCCAGCGCCTCGCGGGCGGCGTCGAGCAGCGTCTGCACATTGGCCAGCCGGGTG
Source organism: Burkholderiales bacterium (assembly GCA_031380885.1). Taxonomy (GTDB): domain Bacteria; phylum Pseudomonadota; class Gammaproteobacteria; order Burkholderiales; family Burkholderiaceae_C; genus PBB1. The sequence goes on from JANMXL010000181.1 coordinate 46,822, forward strand.
TGCTCGGCATTCAGCTCGGTCCATTCGTCGGCGCCGGGCGCCAGCTTGTCGACCTCGCCGATCTGCCAGGCCAGCCGTTCGCGCTCGCGTTCGATGTCGGCCTGCTGCGTCTGCGCCCGTGCCAGCGCGTCACTGGCGGCGCGCCACTCGGCCCAGGCGTTCCCGAGCGGCTGGGTGTCAGCTCCCGCATAGGCATCGAGCATGTTGCGCACCGCGGCAGGGCGGGTCAGGCTTTGCCAGGCGTGCTGGCCGTGGATGTCGATCAGGTGATCGGCCACCTCGCGCAGCTGCGCAATCGTCGCCGTGCTGCCATTGACCCACGCGCGGCTCTTACCCTGGGTGTCGATCGTGCGGCGCAGCAGCAGGCTGTCAACGGCGTCGAATCCTGCTTCGGCCAACCAAGCGCTCAATCCGGGCGGTGTGTCGAATTCAGCGCTGATCTCGCAGCGCTGCGCGCCCTCACGCACCACGCCGACATCGCCCCGGCCACCGAGTGCGAGTTGCAACGCGTCGATCAGGATCGACTTGCCGGCGCCGGTTTCACCGGTCAACACCGAGAAGCCTGCCGCCAGCTCCACGTCGAGCGTGGTGACGATGACGAAGTCGCGCAGGACCAGGCGCCGCCACATCACGCTGCCCCTGAATTCCAGTGCAGCTTGCGGCGCAGCGTGGCGTAGTAGCTCCAGCCCGGCGGGTGCAGGAAGCGCGCCTGAAAAGCCGCGCGGCGCACCGTGATGCGGTCGCCGTGCAGCAGGCTGGCCAGGCTCTGCATGTCGAAATTGACGCTGGCATCGCGGCCCGCAACGATCTCCACATTGATTTCACCCGAATCGGGCAACACGATCGGCCGGTTCGACAGGTCGTGCGGCGCGATCGGCACCAGCACCAGCCCGGGAATGCCGTGGTGAAGGATCGGTCCCCCGGCCGACAGCGCATAAGCAGTCGAGCCGGTGGGCGACGCGATGATCAAGCCGTCAGCGCGCAGGTTGGCCACGAACTCCCCGCCGATGTCGATCTTCAGCTCGACCATGCTCGACGTGGCGCCGCGGCTGACGACCACATCATTCAGCGCGAAGGCCTCGAAGATCACCTCACCGTCGCGGCGCACGCTGCCTTCGAGCATCGTGCGGTGTTCTTCCTCGTAGCTGCCAGCGATCATCGGCGCCAGTGCAGCGGCGAACTCGCCAATCGGCACGTCGGTGATGAAGCCAAGGCGCCCCTGGTTGATGCCGACCAGCGGGATGTTGAAACGGGCCATTTGACGGGCGATGCCCAGCATCGTGCCGTCGCCGCCGACCACCACCGCGATGTCGCAGCACTGGCCCAGCTCGGCGGGGGTCAAGGCGCCGTAGTCAGTGAGGCCAGTGTTCAGCGCGGTCTCGTGTTCCATCGATACCTCGAGCCCCTGCGCGCTCAGAAAGCGGGCGACTTCGTCGAGCACGCTGCGGCTTCCCAGCGCGTTGTACTTTCCAACCAGTGCGGCATGACGAAACCGGCTTTTCATGAGGAATTACACCACAGCGGTTTTCGCGCGAGCGGGGCAAAAGACCCCTGCGCCCTACAATGAAAACGGCATGGACGAACGCGCACGAACCTTACTGAAGACCCTGGTCGAGCGCTACATCGCCGATGGCCAGCCGGTCGGTTCGCGCACCTTGTCGAAGGCCTCCGGGCTGGAGTTGTCGCCCGCCACCATCCGCAATGTGATGGCCGATCTGGAGGAACTGGGCCTGATCGCCAGCCCGCACACCAGCGCCGGGCGCATCCCCACCGCGCGCGGCTACCGCGTCTTCGTCGACACGATGATGACGGCGCAGCCCATACATCTCCAGCAGACGCCGGCCTTCGAGACGCAACTTCAGGCCGACCAGCCGCAGCGCGTGATCGCCAACGCGGCGCAGATGTTGTCGAGCCTGTCGAATTTCGTCGGCGTCATCACCGCGCCACGCAAGACCAGTGTGTTCCACCACATCGAGTTCATGCGCTTGAGCGAACGCCGCGTGCTGGTGATCCTGGTCGCGCCCGATGGCGACGTGCAGAACCGCGTCATCTTCACCGCCAAGGACTACACCCAGGCACAGCTGATCGAAGCCAGCAATTTCCTCACCGCCCACTACGCTGGCCGCACCCTCGAAGAAGTGCGCGAACGGCTGAAGACCGAGGTCGACGCGCTGCGCGGCGAGATTGCGACGCTGATGCAGGCGGCGGTGCAGGCGGGCAGCGAGGCCGTGGCCGACAGCCAGGAACAGGTTGTCATCTCGGGCGAGCGCAACCTGCTGACCGTGCAGGATTTTTCCACCGACATGGGTTCGTTGCGCAAGCTGTTCGACCTGTTCGAGCAGAAGACCCAGTTGATGCGCCTGCTCGATGTCAGCAGCCGAGCCGAGGGAGTGCGCATCTACATCGGTGGCGAAAGCCACGTCGTGCCCTTCGAGGAGCTGTCGGTGGTGTCGGCGCCGTACGAAGTCGACGGCATCGTGGTCGGCACGCTCGGCGTGATCGGTCCGACCCGCATGGCCTACGACCGGATGATCCAGATCGTCGACATCACCTCGCGGCTTGTCGGCAATGCGCTGAGCACCAAGTAGGCCGCTGTAACGCCCCCCGCTGCCTACAATCTGGTGCGCGGGCCGTTAGCTCAGTTGGTCAGAGCAGAGGACTCATAATCCTT
>JANMXL010000182.1:0-10626 GCA_031380885.1 Burkholderiales bacterium
GATGGGCATGGCCGACATCGCGGTGGCGCTGTGGAGCCGGCACCTGAAGCACAACCCCGGCAACCCGCATTGGGCCAACCGCGATCGCTTCGTGCTGAGCAACGGCCACGGCTCGATGCTGATCTACGCGCTGCTGCACCTCACAGGCTATGCGCTGCCGATGAGCGAGCTGCGCAACTTCCGCCAGCTGCACAGCAAGACACCGGGCCACCCCGAGGTCGGCATCACGCCAGGCGTCGAGACCACCACTGGCCCGCTGGGCCAGGGCATCACCAACGCGGTCGGCATGGCGCTGGCCGAGAAGCTGCTGTCGAGCGAATTCAACCGGCCCGGCCACACCATCGTCGACCACCACACCTACGCCTTTCTGGGCGACGGTTGCCTGATGGAAGGCGTCAGCCATGAAGCCTGCGCGTTGGCCGGCGCCTGGCGCCTGAACAAGCTGATCGCACTTTATGACGACAACGGCATCAGCATCGACGGACAGGTGAAGCCCTGGTTCATCGACGACACGCCGAAGCGCTTCGAGGCCTATGGCTGGAACGTCATTGCGAATGTCGACGGCCACGATGTCGATGCGGTCGACGCCGCCATTGCCCAAGCCAAATTGGCCGACAAGCCGACGCTGATCTGCTGCAAGACCACGATCGGCAAGGGCTCGCCGAACCGCGGCGGCACCGCCAAGGCGCACGGCGAGGCGCTGGGCGCTGAAGAGATCAAGCTGACCCGCGAAGCGCTGGGCTGGACGTCGGAACCCTTCGTGATCCCCGAAACCGTCTACGAGCAATGGGACGCGCGCCACAGCGGCCTGGCCGCCGAGTCGACATGGGTCGACGCCTTCGAGGCCTATGGCAAGGCACACCCGGCGCTGGCGCTCGAATTCGTGCGCCGCGTCGAGGGCCAGCTGCCGAAGAACTTCGCGCAGGTCGCGGTCGATGCCGCGCTGGCGGCGCACACCAAGGCCGAGACGGTGGCCAGCCGCAAGGCCAGCCAGATCGCGCTGGAAGCCTTCACCCAGGCGCTGCCCGAGCTGCTCGGCGGCAGCGCCGACCTGACGGGCTCGGTGTTCACCAACACCAGCAGCACGCCCGCGCTGCGTTTCAGCGATGACGGCGCGGTGGTGACCCACGCCGCGGAGGCCGCCACCCCCGACGCGGTACGCATCGGTCGTCATGTCAACTACGGCGTGCGCGAGTTCGGCATGGCCGCCATCATGAACGGGGTGGCGCTGCACGGCGGCTTCATCCCGTATGGCGGCACCTTCCTGACCTTCAGCGACTACAGCCGCAATGCAGTGCGCATGGCCGCGCTGATGAAGCTGCGGGTGGTGCATGTGTTCACCCACGACAGCATCGGCTTGGGCGAAGACGGCCCGACGCACCAGTCGGTCGAACACATCGCCTCGCTGCGGCTGATTCCGGGCCTCGATGTCTGGCGCCCGGCCGACACCGCCGAGACCGCGATCGCCTGGACTTGCGCGCTGCTGAACCACGATCGCCCGACGGCACTGATCCTGTCGCGCCACAACCTGCCGTATGCGCCCAAAAGCGGCCTCGACGACATCTCGAAGGGCGCCTACGTGCTGGCCGAGCCGAGCGAGGTGGGGCTGAAGAAGAAGGCGCAGGCGGTGATCATCGCGACCGGTTCCGAAGTCAGCCTCGCGCTGCATGCCCAGCAGCTGCTGGCGCAACGGAAGGTGGCGGTGCGCGTCGTGTCGATGCCCTCGACCTCGGTGTTCGACCGCCAGAGCGAGGCCTACAAGACCAGCGTGCTGCCGAAAGGGCTGCCGCGCATCGCGGTCGAGATGGGCGTGACCGGCGGCTGGTGGAAGTACGGCTGCGCGGCCGTCGTCGGCATCGACACTTTTGGCGAGTCGGCCCCGGCGCCGGTGCTGTTCAAGCATTTCGGCTTCACGGCCGACAACGTGGTGGCGACCGTGCTGCGCGCGCTCAAGCGCTGAAGCGCTGCCGCTTGCGACCATCGCGAACCGAATCGAACTCAACACTCAGGACATGCAATGACCATCAAGATCGGCATCAACGGCTTCGGCCGCATCGGGCGCATGGTGTTTCGTGCGGCGATCCAGAACTTCGACGAGATCGAAGTCGTCGCCATCAACGACCTGCTGGAACCCGACTATCTGGCCTACATGCTGGGCTACGACTCGGTGCACGGCCGCTTCAAGGGCACCATCGCGGTCGACGGCAGCACGTTGATCGTCAACGGCAAGAAGATCCGCCTGACCGCGTTGAAGGATCCCGCGGAGCTGAAGTGGAACGAGGTCGGCGCCGACATCGTCGTGGAAGCCACCGGTCTGTTCCTGACGAAGGAAACGGGCGCCAAGCACCTGGCGGCCGGCGCGAAGAAGGTGATCTTCTCGGCGCCCTCAAAGGACGACACGCCGATGTTCGTCTACGGCGTCAATCACGGCACCTACAAGGGCGAGGCGATCATCTCGAATGCGTCGTGCACCACCAACTGTCTGGCGCCGGTCGCCAAGGTGCTGCATGACAAGTGGGGCATCAAGCGCGGCCTGATGACCACCGTGCACGCCACCACCGCAACGCAGAAGACGGTGGACGGCCCGTCGAACAAGGATTGGCGCGGCGGCCGCGGCATCCTCGAGAACATCATCCCGTCGTCCACCGGCGCGGCCAAGGCGGTCGGTGTGGTGATCCCGGAGCTGAACAAGAAGCTGACCGGCATGTCGTTCCGCGTGCCGACGTCTGATGTGTCGGTGATCGACCTGACGGTCGAGCTCGTCAAGGAAGCCAGCTACGCCGAGATCTGTGCGGAGATGAAGGCGCAGTCCGAAGGCGCGATGAGGGGTGTGCTCGGCTACACCGAGGACAAGGTCGTCTCCACCGATTTCCGCGGCGAGCCCATGACCTCGGTGTTCGACGCCGATGCGGGCATTGCGCTCGACAGCACCTTCGTCAAGGTCGTCGCCTGGTACGACAACGAATGGGGCTACTCGAACAAGGTGCTGGAGATGGTGCGGGTGGTCGCGAAGTAAGACGCACCTGCACCGCCCTCAGCGGCCGGTGCAGGGCGCGAAGCTGCGGCCCACCACGCTGGCCGGCAGGGACTCCAGCACCGCAACCTCGTCCGGCGTGCCGTCGATGCGCAAGCGGTGCTGCGGTGCGGCCGGGGCGCTCGCTGCGTCCGGCGTGAGCTGCACCCACCGGCGTGCGATGCGCCGGGTTTTCGCGTTGGCCGCCAGCGCCGTTTCCGCGGTCGCCAGTTCGGCGCCGCTGAACGGGCCGGCTTCCAGGCAGCGCGTGCCGACAGGCGCCGGTGGTGGTGGGGGCAGGGGCAGGGCAACCACTGCGACGATGGCCGAAGCGACGGATGCCGCTGACCCCGCCGATGCCGCTGAGGCCGGAATGGCGGCCGAAGCGCTGGCCTCAACAGGCGCCGGCGATGAGGCTGCGTCGGAGGCCGGGGCGCTCGGCGCGCTGGCCGCCTCGGTGGCGCTGGCCTGGCTGGCCGCAGCGCTCACCGCCGCAGACCGTGAGGCGGGGGCCGATGCTGCGATCGGCGGGGTCAGCAATTGCACCGCCTCGGGATGCACCTGCCGCGCCAGACGCTCGGGCTCATGCTCACCGCCTGCTGCGGCGCCCGTGTTCCCGAAACCGCCTTGCGACCAGACGAAGAAGGCCAGGTTCGCCAGCAGCAGGACCAGCAGCAGGCCTCTCAGCATGGCGGGCTGGAAACCGCGCGCAGCCGGACGCTGACCTCGCCGGACGTGACCTCGCGCAGCCCGTCGTCGGCCCCACGCACGCGCAGTGCGCCGTTGCCCGACACGCCTTCGGCCACGCCGTCGATGCCGTTGGCGGCACGCAGCGAAGCCTCTGATCCACCGACGCTCGCCGTTCCAGCATGCACCGCGCGGCCGCGCAGCACGTCGCGCGCGGCGAAGCGATCGACAAAGGCAGCGAAGCCTTCGCGCTCGAAGCGCTGCAGCGCCTCGACCAGCGGCAACACGATGCGCGCCAGCACCTGCGGTGCGCTGGCCTCGGGGTCGATTTCCTGCAGGCAGGCAAAACCGCTGGCGGCCTGCGCCTGGCCCAACGACAAGGGCAGCACGTTCAGGCCGACGCCGACCACCGCCAGCCGCATCTCACCGGCCGGCACCGTCTCGATGAGCAGGCCCCCGAGTTTGCGGCCCTCGGCGGTGCTGCCCGCGGGCGGCATCAGCCACAGGTCGTTCGGCCACTTGATGCCGATCCAGGGGGCGGTCGCCGATGCCGGGTGGGTCATGCCGCCGCCGCGTCCGGCCGGGTCGAGCGCGTCGGCCAGCGCCACGCCGACCGCCAGCGAAAAGCCGGACCAATCGACCGGCGCCAATGGCATCGCGAGCGAAAACGTCAGCGAAGCCACCGCCTCCGATTGCCACACCCGGCCCTGCCGACCGCGCCCCTGCGTCTGGTGTTCGGCCACCAGCAAGCAAGGTTGGTGGTCGGCGGTGCGCCGCCCGAAGGCCTGGCTTTCGGTGCTGCGGCGCACCTGGGCCTGGTCGCCTTCGAACGACAACCGGCTGGCGACGCGGGCCCGTTCGAGCAGCGCGGAATTGGTCGACGCGATCTCCGACACCACCTCGATGCTCAGGTTTGGCAGCCGCGGCGCCAGCTGGTGATAGAGCCGCTCCACGTTCCATGTCAGACCGTGGTCGGCAGCGATCGGCAAAGAGGAGTTCATCGTGATTTCGGTGCCAGCATGGTGCCGCGACAGGAAGGGCTGCCGCAACGGCAGGCGTATTGCTTCTTCAATTTCGCAGTCTGACGCTCATCGAGCACCAGGCCATAGTCGTAGAACAGCTCATCGCCCGGCTGCAGGTCTCGCAAGGCCCGGATGAACACCCGCCCGTCGGCTTCATCGGCCTGGCAGTTCGGCTCGCACGCGTGGTTGATCCAGCGCGCGCTGTTGCCGCCGACCTTGGCATCGATCACTTTGCCGCCCTCCAGGCTGAAGTAGAAGGTATGGTTGGGGTCGGCGGGATCATGCGGGTGGCGACGCAGGGCCTCGGGCCAGCCGATGACCTCGCCGGTGTACTCGATGATCCGTTCGTCGCGGGCGATCGGTGCCACTGCGAACACGCCCCGACCATGCACGCTGCTGCGCCTGACCTGGAAGCGCCGGTTCGATGTGGGGGGGGAGCTGTTTCGGGCCTTCGTTGGCGTCATCGCTTGCGTCATCGACTTCTTTGGGTACATTGAATCTGTGGGCGTGCGTGCGTAGGCGGGCGCCCGGGCGTGTGCGTGGGTGTGCGCGCGAGACAGTGAATTGTAGAGAGGCGCACGTCGCGCATCGAGCCCGTGTCGAGCCACCTCACGACACCTTTCCAGCGTTTTGACAAGAAAACATGACCAAGACTTTGATCATTGCCGAGAAGCCCAGCGTCGCCCAGGACATCGTGCGCGCGCTCACTCCCGTGGCGGGCAAGTTCGACAAGCAAGCCGACCATTTCGAGAACGACCGCTATGTCGTCACCTCGGCCGTGGGCCACCTGGTGGAGATCAAGGCGCCTGAGGAATTCGACGTGAAGCGCGGCAAGTGGAGCTTCAACAACCTGCCGGTGATCCCGCCGCACTTCGACCTGGCGCCGATCGACAAGGCCAAGTCGCGGTTGACGGCGGTGGTGAAGCTGGTCAAGCGCAAGGACGTGACGGCACTCATCAACGCCTGTGACGCGGGCCGCGAGGGCGAACTGATCTTCCGGCTGATCGTGCAGTACGCCGGCAGCGAGAAGAAGCCGATCGACAAACCGATCCAGCGCCTGTGGCTGCAAAGCATGACGCCGCAGGCGATCCGCGACGGCTTCGACAAGCTGCGCGGCGACACCGAGATGCAAGGCCTGAGCGACGCGGCGCGCAGCCGCAGCGAGGCCGACTGGCTGGTCGGCATCAACGGCACGCGGGCGATGACCGCGTTCAATTCGCGCGATGGCGGCTTCTTCCTGACCACGGTGGGCCGGGTGCAGACGCCGACGCTGAGCGTGGTCGTCGAGCGCGAAGAAAAGATCCGCAAGCACGTGTCGCGGCCGTACTGGGAAATCAAGGCCACCTTCGCGGCCGTGGCGGGCGAGTACGACGGCAAGTGGTTCGACCCGAAGTGGAAGAAGAACCCTGACGACCCCGAACTGCGCAGCGACCGCGTCTGGACCGAGGCCGATGCGCAGGCCATCGCGCAGGCGGTGCGCGAGCAACCCGCCACAGTCACTGAGGAAGCCAAGCCCAGCACGCAGAGCGCACCGGGTCTGTACGACCTGACCACTTTGCAGCGCGAGGCCAATTCGCGCTTCGGCTTCAGCGCCAAGACGACGCTGTCGATCGCGCAGGCGCTGTACGAGAAGCACAAGGTGCTGACCTACCCGCGCACCGACAGCAAGGCGCTGCCTGAAGACTATGTGCCGGTGGTCAAGGAAACCATGGCGATGCTGGCCGATGAAGACCTGCCAGGGCCGCTGCGGCCGCTGTCCGGCCACGCACGCAAGGCGCTGAACGACGGCTACGTGAAGCCGAACAAGCGCATCTTCGACAACGCGAAGGTGTCGGACCACTTCGCGATCATCCCGACGCTGCTGGCCCCAAAGAGCCTGACCGAGATCGAGGCCAAGCTGTACGACATGGTGGTCAAGCGCTTCCTGGCGGTGTTCTACCCGCCGGCCGAGTTCATGGTCACCACCCGGATTTCAACCGTGAAAGCCGCCGGCAAGGACTTCACCTTCCAGACCAACGGCAAGGTGATGGTCAGGCCGGGCTGGCTGGCGGTCTACGGCCGCGAGGCGCAGGAAGACGATGCGAACCTGGTCGCGGTGGCGCCGGGTGAGATCGTTCGCACCGAGAACGTTGACGTCAACGCGCTGAAGACCAAGCCGCCGGCGCGTTACACCGAAGCCACGTTGCTGAGTGCGATGGAAGGCGCCGGCAAGCTGATCGACGACGACGAGTTGCGCGAAGCCATGGCCGAGAAGGGCCTGGGCACGCCCGCGACCCGCGCGCAGACGATTGAAGGCTTGATCTTCGAGAAGTACATGCTGCGCGAGGGCCGCGAGCTGATCCCCACCGCGAAGGCCTTCCAGCTGATGACGCTGCTGCGCGGCTTGCAGGTCGAGGAGCTGACCCAGCCCGAGCTGACCGGCAACTGGGAGTACCAGCTGGCGCAGATGGAGCACGGCAAGCTGAGCCGCGACGCCTTCATGGCCGAGATCGCGGTGATGACGCAGCGCATCGTCGCCAAGGCCAAGGAGTACGACCGCGACACCATCCCCGGCGACTACGCGACGCTGGCCGTGCCGTGCCCCAACTGCGGCGGCGTGGTCAAGGAAAACTACCGCCGCTATACCTGCGTCGGCAAGAACGGCACGGCGCCGGTGGAGGGCGCCGAAGGCCCGGGCTGCGGCTTTTCCATCAGCAAGATCCCCGGCAGCCGCAGCTTCGAGCTGCCCGAGGTCGAGGCCTTCATCGCGAACAAGAAGATCGGCCCGCTCGAAGGCTTCCGCTCGAAGGCCGGCTGGCCGTTCACCGCCGAGATCAAGCTGGTTTACGACGACGAGATCAAGAACTGGAAACTCGAATTCGACTTCGGCGACGATGCGAAGGCCGAGGCCGGCGAGCCGGTCGATTTCTCCGAGCAGGAGTCGCTCGGCCACTGCCCGAAGGACCAGGGCAAGGTCTATGAACACGGCACCAGCTACGTCTGCGAACACGCCGTCGGTGCCAACGTCACCTGCGACTTCAAGAGCGGCAAGATCATCTTGCAGCAACCGGTGCCCCGCGAGCAGATGACCCGGCTGCTGCAGACCGGCAAGACCGACCTGCTCGAGAACTTCGTGTCGAACAAGACCCGGCGCAAGTTCAAAGCGCGGCTGGCCTTCGACGCGAAGGAAGGCAAGGTCAGCTTCGAGTTCGAGCCGCGGCCCGTGAAAGCCCCGGCCGCGAAGAAAGCGGCAGCTAAAAAGTCGGTTTAGCGGCTGCAGATCACGGGCGTTTGAATTCGGGTATGGCACGCACCATGAACTCGTCGAACAGCGGCACGGTGAAGGCCATGTCGCCGTGCGCTGGGCTGTAGATCATCCCTTTCTCAATCAGCTTGGCGCGTACAGGCCCCATGGCGTTGACCTTGACGCCGAGTGCTCCCGCGATGTCGCCTGTGCGTTGTGCGCCTGGACCCAGTGAGGCCATTGCACGCAAGAAATTTTTCTCACTGGGGGTGAGCCGCTCGTAACGCACCCGAAAGAAGTTTTGATCGAGACGCGGGATGACCGTTGCCGTGGCCCGATGTACGGTGTCCAAAGTGATGGGGCTGGCATCAGCCACATTCCATGACTGGTAGCCCCATTCCTGAAGGAAATAGGGGTAGCCTTTTGTCAAACGGAATATCTCTGCGAGCGCTTCATCCGTAAAGGTGACGCCTGCCAGTTGTGCTGGCTCGCGCAGTGCTTTTGTGGCGTCGTCTTGTGCCAACGCGCCAATGTTGGGGAAATTGAACAATCGCTCCGCATAAGACTTCGAGTCGCCCGCCATCCCAGGCAAGATGGGCAGACCGGCCCCGAGCAGCACGATCGGCAACTGCCTTTGCTGCACCTTGTGCATGGCCATGATGAGCGCGCCCAGCTCTTTCTGTGTGAAGTACTGCACCTCATCGATCAACACGGCCACTGCGGTGTGGCGCTCCTCGGCTGCCTCCCCGATGGCGATGAAGAGATCCGGGAGGTCAATCTCCAGATCGCCACTGTCGGCAGCCCCGCGCTCGGGCTCGATGTCCAGCCCAATGTTCACCTCGTCAATGCTCACTTTGATCGAGCCGATGAAGCTGCGCAGCACGGCAAGCGCGCGCTTGGCCTTGTCACCGGCGCCGGCCATGCGGTTCAGCTCGAACAACACTTTGCGCAGGTAGGGCACCAACAAGACGCCGAGTCGCTTATTTTCGGAGGCCTCTACCGAAATCGTCCGATACGCAGTTGCTTGTGCCATGCGCTCAATCTCGTTGAGCAGCACGGTCTTCCCGACTCCCCGCAATCCTGTCAGCAGCAGACTCTTCTCAGGCCGCCCTGCAGCCACTCGACCCAGCAACACGCGTGCTTGAGACAAGATCGGGTCGCGTCCGACGAGTTCTGGTGGGGGTGACCCGGCACCAGGGGAGAACGGGTTGAGAATGGGGTCCATGGCAGAACTCTACCAAGTTATACTCGATTATATCTAATTTAAGATAGATATTGGTAGTCGTTGCCAGGGCAGGTGCAGTGGCCAGTGCCTCTAAGCGTTGCTGAACCTCCACTGCAGCTCAAACCGGCAGCTCGGTATAGAACTTGCCGTCGTGGAAGATCAGCGGCAGCGCGCCGTCCCGGTGGTGGCAGTGCTCGACCTCGCCGACGAAGATGATGTGATCGCCTTCTTCATACTGGCTGCGGTTGAAGCATTCGAACGCTGCCATCACGCCGTCGAGGATCGGTGCACCGCTCACGCCGGTGCGCATCGCGATGCCGTCGAAACGGTCGATGTCACGGCGCGAGAAGCGTTCGGCGACGTGGCGCTGGTCGGCGGCCAGGATGTTGATCGCATAGTGCGAGCCACGGCTGAAGGCCGACATCGTCGAGGCCTGCCGCGACAGGCTCCACAACACCAGCGGGGGCGTCAGCGACACCGAGTTGAAGGAGTTGGCGGTCACGCCCACCGGCGCGCCGCTGGCGTCGAGCGCGGTGATCACCGTCACGCCGGTGGCAAAGGTGCGCAACGCAGTGCGGAACTCGGCGCTGGAAAAGCTCGGCGGGCGGGCCTCGGGGGGTGTGCTCATCGCTCGATTCTGAGCGATGAGCGCCGCCCCCTCAGTGTGGAGCCGCGTGGCTGCCCTGGCCGCCTGCGCCCGCCAGGGCAGCTCGATCAGGCGATCGACAACGTTGCAGCGCGCTGCTGACGGCGTGCCATACCGCCGACCCCGATCAAGCCCAGCAGCATCAAGGCATACGTTTCGGGCTCCGGCACAGTGGCCACGACAGCGACACCATAGGTCAATAAGCCGGTGGCAAACGGTGCGCCACCCACGGGCACGCCTGAGCCCAGCACTGTCAAGGTGAAAGGCGTGTTCGCGTCAATGCTCGTGTGAAACGACACCGGGGACAGTGGCCCGTCTTCCGGGAAGAAGCTGAACGACTTGCTGCTGCTGCCCGAGGTCACATTGGCCACGAAGAACTGTGCCGGGCGGATGACGTTGAACAACGCGAAGACCACATCGGCGCTGGACGTCAGGGCCGCGAAGTCGAAGGTGTCGGTGAAGATTTCAGCCGACGAGGTCTGGGTCACCACCGAGGTGAAAGTGTTCGGGTTGACGGGGTCGGGGCTGAGTGTCAGCAGGCCGCCGGCGAACGACAGCGTCGTCGACGCGGCCAGCACGGTGGCGGCAAAGAAGGTTTTTAGTTTCATCAAAGGCTCCTGAAATGGGGCGAATTCAACTTGTGGCCGTCGCGGTGTGGGTCACACCGCGACGGGTCTGGCCGCAGAACCCAGTGGCTTACTTCGCGCCGGGAATCGGCGTGTTCAGGTAGGGGAAACCTGGCAACAGCGGGCGCTTCGCCTGGTTGGCCTGGTCGACCGCGTCATGCAGCTTGAACACGGTGCCGTTGGT
>JANMXL010000188.1:0-5387 GCA_031380885.1 Burkholderiales bacterium
CATCATCACCCGCAGCGGGCTCAACGGCCTGGCCACGATGACCAGCGTGCCGGGTGTGTTTGCCGCTGGCGACGTGCAGGATCACGTCTACCGCCAAGCCATCACCAGCGCCGGAACCGGCTGCATGGCCGCGCTGGACGCGCAGCGCTTCCTGGAGACGTGAATGCGCCGCCGCCTGAAACGGCGCTGAGAACCACGCTATAATCATCCTCTTTGCCAAAAACGCCGCAGCGGAGCCGCGTGCGTTTTCGGAAGATGATCATCAAGTTTTGGGCATCGCCTGCGCTTGCTCTGGTCACCGCGCCTGCAACCAAATTCGATTTTTAACGGGAGAAGCGTCATGGCACGCGTCTGTCAGGTCACGGGCAAGCGCCCGATGGTGGGAAACACGGTTTCTCACGCCAACAATAGAACCAAGCGCCGCTTCCTGCCGAACTTGCAGTACCGCCGTTTCTGGCTGGAAACCGAAAATCGCTGGGTGCGTTTGCGTATCACCAATGCTGCGCTGCGTTTGATCGACAAGGTGGGCATCGAAAAGATCGTTGCCGACCTGCGCGCCCGCGGCGAAATCTGATTTAGGAGCGGATCATGGCAAAAGGTGGACGCGAAAAAATCAAGCTGGAATCGTCAGCTGGCACCGGTCATTTCTACACGACCGACAAGAACAAGAAAACCAAGCCCGAGAAGATCGAGATCATGAAATTCGATCCGAAGGCTCGCAAGCACGTGATGTACAAGGAAACGAAGCTGCGATAAGCGATAACGGCTTCGCCCTGACGAAAAAACGCCCCGCATTGCGGGGCGTTTTGTTTTGTGGGTCCGTTTTGGTTATCAGGCGTGCGCTGCGCGCAGCTTCAGCGCGAATTCCTGCAGCGCCGCGATGCCGCTGTCCTCGGCCTTCTTGCACCAGGCCTGCAGATCGATCACCAGCTGATCAGCAGACACATTGGTGCGCGTCCAGAGGCCACGCAGTTCTTCGCGCATCGTCACCAGCTTCGACAACACGGCGTTCTGGGCGCACACCGACGCCACCCGTTCCTGCACGCCATGCGGGATCTTGTCGTGATCGCGGTGCAGCCAGCGCTTGGCCAGGTGCATGTCTTTCCAGTGGGCGCTGTTCTGCGCGCCTTCGGCTTTCAGCCGCGCCAGTTCGTTGCGGCATTCGTCGCGCAGGTGGCTGGCGTACTTCGCCATCACCTCATAGCGATTAGCGATGATCGCCTCCAGTGTCTTCGAGTCAGCCACCGGCTTGATCGCACCCAGCTTCAGCTGAGGCGCGGTCTTGCGCACGGTGGCCCACCCGATGATCTCCATCGCACGGATGTACATCCAGCCGATGTCGAATTCATAGGGCTTGACCGACAGCTTGGCTGAAGTCGGATAGGTGTGGTGGTTGTTGTGCAACTCCTCGCCGCCGATGAGGATGCCCCAGGGCGAGATGTTGGTCGAAGCGTCCTGCGCCTCGAAATTTCGGTAGCCCCACCAGTGGCCCAGGCCATTGATGATGCCGGCCGCCGTGATCGGGATCCAGGCCATCTGGACGGCCCAGACCGCCAGACCGGCGGCACCGAACAGCGCCAGGTCGATCAGCATCATCACACCCACGCCCTGCCAGCTGTAGCGGGTGTACAGATTGCGCTCCAACCAGTCGTCCGGCGTGCCAAGGCCGTACTTGGCCACGGTTTCAACGTTCTGTGTCTCGACCCGGTACAGCTCGGCGCCAGTCAGCAGCACCGTCTTGATGCCCCGCGTTTGCGGGCTGTGCGGGTCGTCGGTGGTTTCGCACTTCGCGTGGTGCTTGCGGTGGACGGCCACCCATTCCTTGGTGACCTGGCCGGTGCCCAGCCACAGCCACAGGCGGAAGAAATGCGACGGGATCGCATGCAGATCGAGCGAGCGGTGCGCCTGCGACCGATGCAGAAAGATCGTCACTGCGGCAATCGTGATGTGCGTCGTCAGCAACGCGTACAGGACCACCTGCCACCAGGTGGTTTCAATCAAGCCGTTGGCCATCCAGTTCAGGAGGCTGTCCAACACCGTCGTCAATACGTTCATGAAATCGGGTCCGCGCTGCGATGATTTAAACCTGCTGATTGTAGGCGTCGCCCCAGATCAGTGATGACACGAAAAATGCCTGCCTTGCAGCGCAGTTGGAAGCTGAGGCCCATCGCGCGCGTCAAGCGCGTTGCCAGACCGCCGCAAAGAAGCCATCGGTGCCATGACGATGCGGCCACAGCCGCAGGTACGGGCCACTGACCAGCGTGTCGGCCTGCGCCACATGCGCGTCTTGCAGCAACGATTCGACCGCCACCGGCGTGAAATCGCGCAGCCGCTCGGCGGAAAACGCGTCCGCGATGGCCTCGTTCTCGGCTTGCAGCAGGCTGCAAGTCGCATAGACCAGCCGGCCGCCGGGTTTCACCAGCCGCGACGCACTGGCCAGGATCGCCGCCTGCTTGACGCGCAATTCATCGACCGAGGTCGGCGACTGCCGCCATTTCAGATCGGGGTTGCGGCGCAGAGTGCCCAGGCCTGAGCATGGCGAATCGACCAGCACCCGGTCGATCTTGCCGGCCAGCCGCTTGATGCGGTCGTCGCGCTCGTGCGCGATCTGCACCGGGTGCACGTTCGACAGCCCGCTGCGTGCCAGCCGCGGCTTCAGCGAGGCCAGCCGGTGGCCGGAGGTGTCGAAGGCATACAGGCGCCCGGTGTTGCGCATCGAGGCGCCCAGCGCCAGCGTCTTGCCGCCGGCGCCAGCGCAGAAGTCGACAACCATCTCGCCGCGCTTCGCATCGGTCAGCAGCGCCAGCAACTGGCTGCCTTCGTCCTGCACCTCGACATCGCCGCGCAGAAACACCTCGAGCTTGTGCAGCGCGGGCTTGCCTTCGATGCGCAGGCCCCAGGGCGAATAGGGCGTCGGCAGCGCATCGATGTTCGCCGCCTTGAATTCAGCCTGCACCGCGTCGCGCTTGGCCTTGAAGGTGTTGACCCGCAGGTCCAGCGGCGCGCTGCCGTTCAACGCCTCAACCAGTGGCCAGAACGCGTCGCCGACCTCGGCCTGCAGCCGATCGGCCAGCCATTCGGGCAGGTTGTGGCGCAGCTTCTCAGGCAGCGCCGTGCGGTCGACGGCGCCCACCTTCTCCAGCCACTGCACCTCGTGGTCCTGCAAGGCCGCACGCAAAAAGGCCGCGTTGCCCTGCCAACCGAGCAACGCCAGGCGGCGCTCGATCTCGCCCTTGCCCGACTGCGCCAGGTGCTGAAACAGTGGGCGCTGGCGCAGCACGGTGTAGGTGGTCTCGGCCAGCGTGTGGCGTTCGCGCATGCCGAGGCCGCGGTTTTGGCGGAAGAAGTCGGAGACAACGTTGTCGGCCGGGGCATCGAACTGCATCACCCGATGCAGCAGTTCCGTGGCGAGTTCAAGCAAGGCGTTTGGGTGCATCGGCCCGATTATCCGGGGCGCCCTCGCCCCGACGCGCTCAGCCGCCCTCGATCAGCGCCTGAGGCTCGCCCCCGCGGTGCACGATGCGCCCGTCGTCGGTGTGATCGAGCGCACCCTCGACCCACCAGCGCACTGCGCGCGGATACAGCTTGTGCTCCATCGCCAGCACCCGCGCGGCCAGTGTGTCCTCGGTGTCGTCGGGCCGCACCGTCACCACCGCCTGCGCGACGATCGGGCCGTGGTCGAGTTCAGGCGTCACCACATGCACCGTGGTGCCCGCGACCTTGCAACCGGCCGCGATCGCGCGGCCGTGCGTGTGCAGGCCGGGAAACGCCGGCAGCAGCGACGGGTGGATGTTCAGCATGCGCCCTGCGTAGCGCTGCACGAAACCGGGCGTCAGGATGCGCATGAAGCCGGCCAGCACGATCAGGTCGGGTGCGAACCCGTCGATCGCCCGCGCCAGAGCCTCGTCGAAGGCCTCGCGACCGTCGAAATTTCGGTGGTCGACGACCGCCGTCGCAATGCCGCGATCCCGCGCATAGGCCAGCCCGCCCGCATCGCCGCGGTTGCTGATGACTGCCGCGATGCGCGCATCCCAACCCTCGGCGGCACAGGCCTCGGCGATCGCCACCATGTTCGAGCCGCGACCGGAGATGAGGATGACCAAGTTCTTCATGACGCAGAGTGTGAAGCTGCGGTGCAGCAGCGCGCCGCAGTGTATCGGCCCTGCGGAGAGCCGAAACCTACAATCACCAGCCTCACCATCGAGCGACCCCATGAAACAGAGAGTCCTGTCCGGCATGCGCCCCACCGGCGCCCTGCACCTCGGCCACTACCACGGCGCGCTGAAGAACTGGGTGCGCCTGCAGGCCGACTTCGACTGCTTCTATTTCGTCGCCGACTGGCACGCGCTGACCACGCACTACGAAGACCGCGAAGTCATCGAGCGCAACGTCTACGAGATGGTGATCGACTGGATCGCCGCCGGGCTCGATCCCGAGCAGTGCACCATCTTCATCCAGAGCCGCCTGCCCGAGCACGCCGAGCTGTTCACGCTGCTGGCAATGGGCACGCCGCTGGCATGGCTGGAACGCATGCCAACCTACAAGGACCAGATGGAAAAGCTGAAGGACCGCGACCTCGCGACCTACGGCTTCCTCGGCTACCCGCTGCTGCAGGCGGCCGACATCCTGATCTACAAGGCCGCGTTCGTGCCGGTGGGTGAAGACCAGGCGCCGCATGTCGAGATCACCCGCGAGGTCGCGCGCCGCTTCAACCACCTGTACGGCCGCGAAGCGAATGCCGAAGCACTGGCGCTGGCCGTCGTCAAGAAGATGAGCAAGAACGACGGCAAGACGTTCGCGGCCGCGCGCAAGGCCTTTCAGGAGACCGGCAGCGATGAATCGCTGGCCCAGGCACGCGCACTGATCGCCGCCAGCGGCGCCTTGAGCGCCGCCGACCGCGAGCGCCTAGACGCCTTCCTGCGCGGCACCGGCAAGACCATCCTGCACGAACCGGCGGTGCTGCTGACCGAAGTGAGCAAGCTGCCCGGCCTCGACGGCGCGAAGATGAGCAAGAGCTACGGCAACGCGATCGCCATGCGCGAAGAACCGGCCGAAGTCGAACGCAAGATCAAACGCATGCCGACCGACCCGCAACGCGTGCGACGCACCGACGCCGGTGACCCTGAACGTTGCCCGGTGTGGCAGTTCCACCAGGTGTATTCAGATGCCGACACCAAGGAATGGGTCGTCAAGGGCTGCACCACCGCTGGCATCGGGTGCCTGCAATGCAAGCAGCCGGTGATCGACGCGATCCTGCGCGAGCAGCAACCGTGGCGCGAGCGCGCTGAGGCTTACCTGAGCAATCCGAAACAGGTGCAGTGGATCGTGGAGGTCGGCACCGAACGTGCGCGCACCGTTGCACGGGAGACGATGCGGGATGTGCGGGA